>CALFDL010000323.1 GCA_937950415.1 uncultured Collinsella sp.
CCACGAGCCCGAGCCTTGTGGCGGCGCTTTCCGATCTTTCGGACGCGCGCATGGATGAGCTGGCGAGCATGCGCCGCAAACTTGCCGGTGCCGTTGATCCCGACGCCCCCAAAGCGGCGTTGGAGCCCTCGTTGGTGCCGTACTACAATCCGCTGTTCGCTGGCCGCTTTAGCTGGGCGCTCGAGTTCCGCATTCGCTGTGGATCGGTCTCCTACGTGGTCAAGGACATCGACGGCATGGCCGATGCCTACGTGCGCGGCGGCACGTTCTCCTATGGCAAGAAGCTCACGTTTGTCCATTCACCTGAGGCCTTTGACGAAACATCGACAAAGCTGCTCAACCTTGTTGTGACGACAGTTGCCTATCTCGATGACATCACAAGCTCGCGTTCGGCGTCGTACGACTTTGCCCGCAGCGGTTTTGTTGCCGAGCGTCAGTTGCCGCTGTCCGAGCATAGCATCGTATATGTGCTGGACCTGCTGCGCGGCCAGACCATCTCCTTTGAGCCCGCCTGGTCGCGGGGGATGACGACGCATCGCACCTACGACGTGGCGGTTGAGCTGTCTCCGCAAGGGGAGGACGAGGCATCCGCTAAGCGCCCACCGCTGCTTGCCGCCAAAATCGCGCCGGCGGCTGGTGGTAGCTATGACCTGCGCCTGCCCGCCGATATGTACTGCTTTGCGTCGCGCGATGTCGCCTACTTGGTTGACACGCACCGCGCGCGCCGTACCGACGCTGCATTTGCTCAGCATGCCGCACCTTTTTTGTCGCGCTTGCTGCCGTGCCGCACGCCCGCCCATATTGCCGCCGAGCAGGTGGGTGAGTTCTGCCGTATGGCGCTGCCCATTTTGCGCGACTACACCGACCTCACCGCGCCCGCCGCGCTCGATACCGTGGCACCCGAGCCGAGCTTTGCCATGGCAATCGGCGTCGACGATGGGCTCGTGACCTGCAAAATTACGGTTACCTACGGCGATTGGTCGGCGGATCTCTTTAGCCTGGGCGCTCCGGGCAGCCCCTTCGAAGAGCAACGTCCCGGCGTGCCGCCCCGCGACGAGGTGGCGGAGTTTCGCGTTATGGATACGGCGGCCCTGTACTTCGATTTCTACGAGGGCGGTCTGGCGTTTGAGGAGCGCGATGACGCCCGCTTGTTCTGCCTGCTGACCGAGGGCCTGTCCGCCCTGTCCGAACTGGGTGAGGTCATGCTCAGCGACCGTCTGCGCCAGATCTCGGTCCGCCCCGCGCCCAAGCTCTCGGTTCGTGCGCCCGTTAAGAGCAATCTGCTCGATGTCGAGCTGGGCGCGAGCGGGCTTTCGGCCGCGGACCTTGCCGTCTATCTCGATTCGTACAAGCGCCATCAAACGTTTGCGCGCCTTACGTCCGGCGACATCATTCGCCTGGACGAGGGGGTGCGCGCCGCGTTTGGCCTTGCCGAGGGCCTGGGTGTCGATGCCGTCGACCTGCTCGACGGCGTGTCGCTTCCCGCGTCGAGCACCCTGTTCGTCGACAGCATGCTCGCACGCACGCCGGCGCTCGAGGCCGATCGCGACGCTGCGTTCCGCCGTACCGTCGAGCGTCTGGACACGCTCGGCAAGATGGACTTTACGGTGCCGGCATCGCTCAAGGCAACGATGCGCGGCTACCAGGTCGACGGATACCAGTGGCTCGGCTCGCTCGAACACCTGGGCCTTGGCGGCATCTTGGCCGACGACATGGGCCTGGGCAAAACGCTCCAGATGATTGCGCATATTCTGGCGCGCGTGGAGGCGGGGGACACCAAGCCCACGCTCGTGGTATGCCCGGCCTCACTCGTGTACAACTGGACTGCCGAGCTGGAGCGCTTTGCCCCGTCGCTCGATGTGTGCGCCATTGTGGGCGCCAAGGCGCAGCGTCGCGTGCAGATCGCCGGCGTGGCCGAGCATAGCGTGGTCGTGACGTCGTATGACCTTATGCGGCGCGATATCGACGAGTACGTCGAGCAGGATTTTGCCCGCGTGGTGCTCGATGAGGCACAGTACATTAAAAATCCGCTCACGCAGGTGGCGCGCGCCGCCAAGCGCCTGCCGGCCGGCGTGCGCTTTGCCCTGACGGGCACGCCCATCGAAAACCGCCTGTCCGAGCTCTGGAGCATCTTCGACTTTTTGATGCCGGGCCTTTTGGGGACGCGCGAGTCGTTTGCCAAGCGCTTTGAGAGCCCCGTCGAGCATGCCGAGGGCGATAGCGCCGCTCGCCTGCAGGCGCTCGTGTCGCCGTTTGTGCTGCGTCGCGTTAAGGAAGACGTGGTGGCCGACCTGCCCGAAAAGATCGAAGACACGGTGATGGCACAGCTTACCGGCGAGCAACGCAAGCTCTACCTGGCCAACCAGGACCGCATCGCCCAACAGGTGCAGCACCGCGAGGCTGGGGAGTTTAAGAAGGACAAGCTCAAGGTGCTCGCCGAGCTCACCAAACTGCGCCAGATCTGCTGCGACCCGCGTCTACACTACGAGGATTACAAGGCGGGGAGCGCCAAGCTCGATACGTGTATGGAGCTCGTGCACGGCGCACTCGACGGCGGGCATCGCATCCTGTTGTTCAGCCAATTTACGGGTATGCTCGATATCATCGGTAAGCGCTTGGCCAAGGAGGACATCGCCTTCCTTAAGCTCACGGGCGCTTCGTCTAAGGAGAGCCGCGCCAAGATGGTCGCGCAGTTCCAAGCGGGCGAGGTTCCGGTCTTTTTGATTTCGCTCAAGGCGGGCGGCGTGGGCCTTAACCTGACGGCGGCCGACGTGGTCATCCACTACGACCCGTGGTGGAACGTGGCAGCGCAGGACCAGGCGACCGACCGCGCGCACCGTATTGGCCAGCAACATACCGTGACCGTGTACAAGCTCATCGCCAAGGACACGATCGAGGAGCGCATTATGCAGATGCAGGAGTCCAAGCGCGACCTGGTCAACAGCGTGCTCGGCGGCGACGGCATCTCGTCGGCGCTGTTTACCCGCGAAGATGTTCTGGCGCTGCTGGGCGGCGACGGGCGCTAACCCGCTCGGGTGGGGCCGCCAGGGCGGATAGCGCACGCTGCCCCATCGTCCCCGCCCGTTATGTGTTCATTTGCAATGCCGTGGATGGTTTGTCTGCCTTTGGGCATAAGAACCATCAAGAACATTGGCACGTCAGCAAAGGAGAACATCATGGCGAAATTCTTTAAGGACCCCGACGGTAAGCTCATTGCCGCCCTTGGCGACGACGTTGCGACCCCTGCCGGTTGCACGGAGCTGACTGCAAACACTGAGGACGCGGCGCACGAGAAGCACGTGCCTGTTGTCGAGACCGAGCGCGACGGTCACGTGATTCGCGCACGCGTTGGCTCGGTCGAGCACCCCAGCCTGCCCGAGCACTATATTGAGTGGATCGCCCTTGAGGCCGAGGGCCGCTTAGAGGTTCATTACCTTGAGCCCGGCATGAAACCCGCGACGTTTTTCGCGGGCGGCTCCAAGACCGGTACCGTCTATGCCTACTGCAACCTGCACGGGCTGTGGTCCGCGACATTCTAGGAGCGCGCCCCCGCTCGGGGTATCATAGCTAGCATATGCACATGCGAGCGCCGGCTGCATTATGCGGCCGGCGCTTTTACTACGATTTCGATGGTTTACGACGGAAAGGGCTGAGCCATGAAGCTCGCGCTTGCACAGATCGATATGCGCCTGGGTGATATTGAGGGCATTTGCGGCCGCATCGAGGACCAGGCTCGTCTGGCCCACGAGCGCGGAGCGCGCGTGCTGTGCGTTCCGGCTCCGCTCTTTATGGGCGCCATGCCCGGGGGCCTGGTGGGCACTGCCGACTTTGAGCACGACATGCTTGCCGGCTTGACTGGTGTCGCCGAGCGTATCCAGGAGCTTGACATGATCTGCATCGTGCCCGCGGCGGTTTCGTTTGAGGGCCAGCCGCTGCTCGACTACATGATGCTCAAGGACGGTCATGTGGTGCCGGCGCGTTCGAGCATTGCCTTGCAGCGTGGCGAGAACAACGACACGCGTTGGGTGCCGCCGGTGTTCGACGTGGACGGCGTGCGCATCGCCGTGATTTTTGACTTGGACCGCGAACTCGAGATGTTGCCGACCGGTGTTGACCTCATTGCGTATTTCCAATTCAACGCGTTTGACATGACCGACCGCGAGACTGCCGCCATTGCCGCCGTTCGCAGCGGCGCCTACCGCAAGATCGCATCCAAGCGCAGCGTGTGGTTTGCCTGCATGGCGCCGGTCGGTGCCTATGACGAGTCGGTGTATACCGGCGGTTCGTTTGTGCTCGACGACTGCGGTCGCGTGGTGGCCCAGGCGCCGTGCTTTGAGGAGAGCCTGCTGGTTCAGGAGATTCAGCGCGGCGTGATGCTCGATGCCCTGGAAGATCACGAACTGCCCGAGTTCCGTTCCGAGGAGTGGCTGTGGCAGGCGCTGGTGCTTGCCGTGCGCGACAACGCCCGAGCCCACGGTGCGTCGCGTGCTGTGGTGGCACTCGAGGGCGACTTGCCGTCGTCTTTGCTGGCGGCGCTGGCCGTCGACGCTCTGGGCTCGCGTAATGTGATTGGCCTGGTGCTGGGGCGCAACCGTATCTTTACGCCGGCGCAGGAAGAGGCCGAGGCTGCCCGCTGTGCCGCCGTCCGCGCCATCGCCGAGCGTTTGCACATTCGCACCGTCGAGCGCGATGCACCGGATGCGGCGCGTGTGCTCGATCGCGACGTGTCGGCGGGCGATGCCGAGCGTCTGCGCTCGCGCACGTTGGGCCTCATGCTGGAGGACACGGCGCTCGAGCTGGGTGCGATGGCGCTGAGCCCGCTGTCCAAAACCGAGTACGCGCTGGCGGCGCCGGCGCTTTGCGGCGGCTATCAGGGCGATTACGCGCCTTTTGGCGATGTGTACCTGTCGACGCTTGAGTTTGTGGCGCGCATGCGCAACCGCACGTCTGCCGTGGTGCCCCAAGAGCTCGTGACGCTCAACGCGGTGGAAGATTGCATGGAGCGCGTGCTGGCGCAAGCGCTCTCGACGCTTGACGGTCCGGTCGACATGCTCGACCGCGCGGCGCGGCTGCTCGGCGGGCTTGAGCCGGGTGAGGTCGATGGCGCACTCGAGGCGCACATGGACCGCAATCGATCTTTCGACGACATCCCGATGGCCGCTGGCAAGCCTGAGGCCTGCTCGCTGCTGCTGATGCTCGTGCGTCAGGGCGAGGCCGCCCGCCGCATGCTGCCGACGGTGCCGATCGTCTCTGCCCGTTCGTTTGCCGAGCGCGCCTGGCCGTACATGCTTGCGTGGTCCGATCTGGGGCTCAACGGCAAGGAGCGCATGACGGTTGATTCGCTGGCGCGCGCCGAGGTGCGCCGTTTTGCTGACGAGGATACGAGCGAGCGCGTGCGAAACGAGATGATGGGCGTGCTGGGCGAGCTACTGGGTATTTCGCCCGAACAAATGGAGGAGTTGCGCTCTGAAGACGGTCAGCGTCGTTTACACGAGGGAATGAAAAAGTTCGAGGGCGAGGTTCAGGACGCCATCGATAAGATGATGGGCGGCCAGGGCGGACCGCAAGGTGGTCCTCAGGGTGGCCCGATGCCGCATCCGCCGGTGGATCCAAGGCAGTTCCCGTTCTTTAGCCAGAACTAAAAAGGTTACGCGGTTTTGCCAAACCGCGTAACGAGTCGACGCTGCGCGCCCGCCAGAGCGGCAATCTGCCTTTCAATCGTCGGACATGACCGCCAGGTCAATGCCCTCCTCTTTCAAGGCACCTTGCTCGCTCTGGCGGGCGCTCGCTTGCGTATGCTCAACCTACAATTCGATCTCGGCTGACTTATAGGGCTAGCGTTGTGTTATTCTAGAACAGACGTTCGTGAATGATGCGCGGGGCCTTGCCTTGCGCTGTGCTTGTGGCGAGGGGAGGTTGGCTTGGTTATTTTGGGTATCGACCCCGGTTTGGCTCATACGGGTTGGGGGATTATCGAGGAGCGGCGTGGCGAGGTTCGCTGCCGTGCCTATGGCTGCATCGAGACCAGCGCGGGTAGTCCGCTCGCGGTGCGCCTGTCGCATATCGCCCGCGACCTCAAGGGCGTCGTGGAGCGTTATCGACCCGATACCGCTGCCATCGAGAGCATTTACTTTGGCGCCAACGTTCGCTCGGCCATCCCTACGGCGCATGCCCGCGGTGCCGCGCTCGTGGCGCTTTCGGAGTGCGCGCTCGAGATCGGCGAGTACACGCCTATGCAGATCAAGCAGGCTGTGGTGGGTACCGGCGCCGCGGACAAGCGGCAGGTCGCCTACATGGTGCGCACGCTCACGCAGCTCGACCACGACCCTCATCCCGACCATGCCGCCGATGCCCTGGCTTGCGCCATCTGCCACGTAAACCTCAGCCGCACCCGCGCCCTCACCGGTGGCGAGTTCTATCAACAGAGAGGAACCGGATACTGATGATTTCCCAGCTCCGCGGAACGCTTGTCGAGGCCACGATGAGCTCTGCTGTCGTCGACGTGTCGGGCGTTGGCTTTGAACTCGGCATTTCTGGCGGCACTGCGGCCACGCTGCCTACGCCCGGCGGTGAGGTGCGCCTCTATACCCGTATGCAGGTGCGCGAGGACGCTATGACACTTTTCGGTTTTTCCTCTAAGGATGAGCGCACGATGTTCGACCGGCTTGTGTCCGTCTCGGGCGTTGGCCCGCGCTTGGCGCTCGCCGTGCTTTCCACCTATACCGTGGGACAGCTGTATTCCCTGGTGATGGCCGAGGACGACAAGGGCATGGCCAAGGTGCCCGGCGTGGGCAAAAAGACAGCTCAGCGTCTGATCCTGGAGCTCAAGAGCACCTTTGCCAAGGACAAGGGCTTTGTGCCGGTCGACGTGATTCCCGGCCAGGTTGCGATGCTCGTGCCCGCCGCCGCTCCTTCGGCGATCGATGACGCCCGTGCGGCACTCCTTTCCATGGGCTTTAGCCCGCAGGAGACCGATGTCGCTCTGAGCGGGTATGATGGGCAGGATATGCGTGTCGAGGATTTGCTCGGCGCGGCGCTTAAGCGACTCGGAATGGATGCGTGATGTGGGAAGCCGATGACTCTCAGGACCTGTGGACGACGCCCGGCAACTCGCCGGCGGCATCCATGGCGCACGGCGAGCGCATGGTGGGCTCGGAGCTGACGGCCGAGGACCTCGATGTCGATCGCACTTTGCGCCCCCAGCGCCTGGACGATTACTGCGGCCAGGAGCATATCAAGCAGAGCCTGCGCGTGTTGATCGAAGCGGCGCAGAGCCGTGGCGAGACGCTCGACCACGTGATCTTCTCGGGCCCTCCGGGTCTGGGCAAGACCACGCTGGCTACGGTTATCGCTAACGAGCTGGGCGCTCAGATCAAGACGACGAGCGGCCCCGCTATTGCGCGCACCGGCGACCTGGCGGCCATCCTTACTAACTTGCAGCCGGGTGATGTGCTGTTTATCGACGAGATCCACCGCCTCAACCGTTCGGTCGAGGAAGTCCTGTACCCCGCGATGGAGGACTTTGCCCTCGATATCGTGATTGGCAAGGGTCCGGCGGCGCGCTCGATTCGCCTGGATATCCCCAAGTTTACGCTGGTAGCAGCAACGACCCGCTCAGGCATGTTGACCGGCCCGTTGCGCGACCGCTTTGGCATTTCATATCGCCTGGATTACTACACGGTCGAGGAACTCGCGCAGATTGTTACGCGCTCGGCGACTATCCTGGGCGTGACGATCGACCATTCCAGTGCACTCGAGATCGGCTCGCGTTCGCGCGGCACGCCACGTCTTGCCAACCGCCTGCTCAAGCGCGTGCGCGATTACGCACAGGTGCGCGGCAACGGCCCCATCGAGCTCGATATCTGTCGCCAGGCGCTCGAGTTCTTCGAGATCGATGAGCTCGGTCTGGACTGGATGGATATTCGCATTTTGGAGACGCTCGCTAAGACGTTCTCCGGTCGTGCCGTGGGACTTACGACCCTTGCCAGCGCGGTGGGCGAGGACCCGGGCACGCTCGAGGATGTCTATGAGCCGTATCTGCTGCAGTGCGGGTTGATGATTCGTACGCCGCAGGGCCGTCAGGCAACCCTTCGCACCTTTGAGCACCTGGGGATTGAACCTACCGTTTAGGGCGCTTTGTTTTGGCGGGCTGTTGGGCTATCGCTGGGCATCGGGTAAACATATCGCCGTTCATCGGTTATGGGTGTTTTACTATTGCGCGCCCGTGCTATGCTGAATTGGTCTTTTTCTCATTCGGTAACGAAAGGACCGCCCATGCCTACTGACATCGAAATCGCACGTTCTGTCACGCCGCTGCCTATTACCGAGGTGGCCAAGAACGCCGGCGTCGACGTTAAACACCTTATTCCGTACGGCTTCGACAAGGCTAAGGTCGACTATTCACTGCTCAACGAGCCGACTGATCACCAGGCCAAGCTCGTTCTCGTGACCGCTATCAACCCAACGCCTGCGGGCGAGGGCAAGACCACCACGACCATCGGTCTGGCCGATGGTCTGCGTCGTCGCGGCGTCAAGAGTGCCGTGGCCCTGCGCGAGCCTTCGCTCGGCCCCGTCTTTGGCGTTAAGGGCGGCGCTGCCGGCGGCGGCTGGGCTCAGGTCATCCCCATGGAGGATATCAACCTGCACTTTACCGGCGACTTCCACGCTATCGGTGCTGCCAATAACCTGCTGGCCGCAATGCTCGACAACCATATTCAGCAGGGCAATCAGCTCGGTATTGACGTTAAGCGCATCACTTGGAAGCGCGTCGTCGATATGAACGACCGTCAGCTTCGCCACGTTATCGACGGCATTGGCGGTAAGGCCCAGGGCGTGCCGCGCGAGGACGGCTTCGATATCACCGTCGCCTCCGAGGTCATGGCAATCCTGTGCCTGTCTACGAGCATTAACGACCTCAAGGAGCGCCTGGGCGAGATCGTCGTCGGCTACAGCTTTGCCGGCGAGCCCGTCCGTGCCCGCGACCTTAAGGCCCAGGGTGCCATGGCCGCGTTGCTTAAGGACGCGCTCAAGCCCAACCTGGTGCAAACGCTCGAGGGCACGCCCGCGTTTGTCCACGGCGGTCCCTTCGCCAACATTGCCCACGGCTGCAACTCTATCATGGCCACGCGTATGGCGATGCGCTTTGGCGATGTCGCCATTACCGAGGCCGGCTTTGGTGCCGATTTGGGCGCCGAGAAATTCCTCGACATCAAGTGCCGCATGACGGGCGTTCGCCCCAGCGCCGTCGTGGTCGTCGCGACCGCTCGTGCGCTGAAGTACAACGGTGGCGTCGCCAAGGCCGACCTCAACGAGGAGAACCTCGAGGCACTCAAGGCCGGCATGCCCAACCTGCTGCGTCACGTCGACAACATCCAGAACGTTTATGGTCTGCCCTGCGTAGTCGCCATCAACCGCTTCCCGACGGACACCGAGGCCGAGCTTGCGCTCATCGAGTCCGAGTGTCAGAAGCTCGGTGTCAACGTTAAGCTTTCCGAGGTCTGGGCCAAGGGCGGCGAGGGCGCGCTCGAGCTTGCCGATGAGGTCATGCGTCTGATTGAGCAGCCGAGCGAGCTCAAGTTTGCCTATGAGGACGGCGCCGATGTGGCCGACGCTCTTGAGGCCATTGCCACCAAGGTCTACCGCGCCGACGGCGTTGACTTTACGCCGGCCGCCAAGCGCCAGCTCGCCGAGCTGCGCGAGAACGGCTTTGGCAACCTGCCGGTGTGCGTGGCCAAGACGCAGTACAGCTTTAGCGACAACGCCAAGGCCCTGGGCGCTCCCGAGAACTTCCGTATCACGGTGCGTGAGCTCAAGGTTTCCGCCGGTGCCCACTTTGTGGTCGCGCTGACTGGCAGTGTTCTGACCATGCCGGGCCTGCCCAAGGTCCCCGCGGCCGAGAACATCGACGTCGACAACGACGGCAACATTACCGGCCTGTTCTAAGCCTGTTGCCCCTAGCTGCCTGCCTGCCCCGCCGTGCCCCTGAACTGCCTCCCATTTCTTGGACACGAGAAATGGGAGGCTTTTTATGCGTGTCGACTTGAGGGTGAAGCACGACATCGAGGCCAGGAAGGCGGCGATCGAGCTCTTCGAGCGAGGCCACGGCTCCGAGTCGGCGGCGAAGGCGCTGTCGGTCCCGCGCGACACCGTGAGACAATGGCTCTACGTATACCGGTCGTTCGGAAGCGAGGTGCTGCTATCCATGGACGGCAAGCAGGCCAGGTACACATATGAGCAGAAGGTCGCCGCCGCCTCGGCCGTGGTCGACGGCGGCATGAGCAAGCGGGACGCCATGGAGGCGTTCGGCGTCATGTCCCTGGCGCCGCTCAAGAGATGGTGCGCGCTCTACCGCGAGGGCGGCGCCGAGGCGCTCAGGCCCAAGCCCAAGGGCCGGCCGAGCGGTTCCAAGGCAAGGCCGCGCACGCGCGAGCAGGAGCTCGAGGAGCGCTGCCGAAGGCTCGAGACCGAGGTGGCCTACCTAAAAAAAATGCGTGCCCTGGTCGAGAGGGACGGACTCTGACCAGGGCGAAGGTCGAGGCCGTGAGCGCCCTGCGCGAAGAGGGGTACGGGCTGGGGCGCCTGCTGGAGTGCGCCGGCCTGGCGAGGTCGAGCTACTACTACGCGCTGTCGCACCCGAAGGCTCCCACCAGGCCCGAGCTCTGGGAGGCCGCCGCCGAGATATTCTCGCGCACCGCCAACGGGTGCGGCCACAGGCAGATCGCCATGTGCCTGCGCGCCGAGCAGGGCGTGCGCATAGCCTGCAAGACCGCGCTGAAGATGATGCGCGAGATGGGCATCAGCTGCGGGATCCGCCGCGAGACCGACTACCACAGGTACAACTCGTACAGGGGCAAGGTCGGAAAGACCTTCGAGAACGTCATCGGGCGCGACTTCGCCGCCGACGGGCCGTGGGAAAAGATGGGCACCGACGTCACCGAGTTCAAGCAGCCCTGGGGCAAGGCCTACTTCGCGCCGGTCTACGACTTCGGCAGCAAGGAGATCGTCGCCTGGTCCACGTCGCTGCACCCCAACATGGCTCAGCAGCACGAGCTGCTCGACCAGCTCGTGTCCAAGAAGCCCAAGGGCTCCAGGCCGATCCTGCACTCGGACATGGGCTGGCAGTACCAGCAGGCCGGTTGGTGCAGGCGGCTGGAGGAGGCCGGCGTGGTGCAGAGCATGTCCCGGAAGGGCAACTGCATCGACAACGGCGCGACGGAGCAGGTGTTCGGCCACATCAAGGACGAGTTCTTCCGCGGAAGGACGTGGCCGGACTTCGAGTCCTTCAAGGCGGACCTCGACGACTTCGTGGTCCATTGGAACACGAGGAGGCGCCAGGTTAAACTGAAGGGACTGACCCCGGAGGAGTTCCGGAGCCAGTCCCTTGCGGCGTAGTTCTTATTTAAGCCGTCCAAGTTTTGGGGTGCAGTTCACCCCAAGGCCCGGCGGGGCTTTTTTATCCTTAGGCCCGCGCATGTCTTGTAGATACCGACGGACTCTGCCCATCATAGGCTTTTGCGCGGGTAGAATGCATGGATAACTTGAGGCTCACACGCGACGGAAAGGAATCGTTGCATGGATCAGGACAAGACAACCGTGATGGGTGGCTACGGTTCCGCGCAGGCTGGCGATAGCGCCGATGCGACCCGCGTTGTTCCCAACTCCGGTTATACCGACCCCGCGGCGACGCAGCCTTCTGCTGAGCCCACCCGGGTTATGGGCTATGGCGACACGCCGCAGGATTCTTATGCTGCCTCGACGCCGAATCCCTATGACAACCTGCCGCAGAATCCCATTCCGCAGCCTCAGCAGACGACGTATATGCCTCGCACGGCGCAGCCTCGCTACGAGTCGCGCCAGCCGTATCGCGAGTACCCCAAGTCGATTCCGCAATATGGCGAGGACGAGGAGAAGAAGCCGTCGCGTTCGTCGAGCGTGATCAAGAAGATCCTCATCGTACTGGCGATCTTCTTTGCGCTGTCGGTTGTGTTTGCCATCGTGTCGGGCATGCTTAACAAGCGAGGGAGTTCAACGGCCGATGCCACTGTTGAGCAAACCGAGTCCGCCTCGTCTAGCACCGTCGATCTGAGCGATATCCCGGGGCAGTACTGGTCCAACGCCAAGAAGATCCTCAAGTCGCGCGGCGCCGATCTTTCGAATGCCGTGGTCCTGACTGATGATGGCTCAACGCCCGTCGTCGATGCCAACTGGGTCGTTACTTCTGCCTACTATAACGACAACGGCAACCTCGAAATTCAACTCACGCACAAGAACAGCTCGGGTAACTCGTCCGGCGGCCAAAGCGGTACCGACAGCTCGAGCTCCAATACGCTGGAGGACTTGAGCAACAAGGCACAGGAGTTGGGAGACAAAGCGCAAGAGCTGGGCGGCACGGCGCAGAACCTGGGCGACACCGCTCAGAACCTGGGTGATATGGCGACGGATGCCTGGAACGCACTGCAAAACGGCATCTCGGGCGCGCAGGGAAACTAGCTGTTAAGCGGGCTACAGTTGCTCGGCCGGACGCTCGGGCGAGCTAAAGCCCGAATCAAACGTGACGACGCATGAGACGTCGGGCCGGCGCTCGTGCACGATGCGCGTGACGAGCTCCAGCAGCTCCTCGTCGGATATGTCAAAGCCGTCGGGACGCACCAGGTCAAGCGAAACGAACCCGTCGTGCTCGTGCAGGTCGTGGATGGAGAGCGCGGGATCGATCTGCATGACGCCGCGCTTGACCCAGCCGCGCAGGTCGTCGCCAGTGGTGGCGATGGGGTCGCAGTGCAGCGTGATATCGATGCCCATCTGGCGCTTGATGTCGTGCTCGATGGTGTCCAGAATCTCGTGGTGCTCAAATGCGTCGCCCTCGCCGGGCATCTCCACGTGGGCGCTGGCAAACTGACGACCGGGGCCGTAGTCGTGCACCATGAGGTCGTGTGTGCCCAAGACCTGGGGGTACGACATAATCCTGTCGCGGATTTCCTGGACGAGCTTGGGGTCGGGCGCTTGTCCTAACAGCGGGCTGATGGCGTCGCGCACCAGGCCCAGGCCGCTGATGCAGATGAAGATGCCCACACCCAGGCCTGCCCAGCCATCGAGGTCAAAGCCGGTCGTCTGCGAAATAAGCGCCGCCACCAGGACCGAGCTCGAGGTGATGACGTCGTTTTTGGAGTCCTGTGCTGTGGCGATGAGCGTCTCCGAGTCGATGCGGTCGCCCAACGTGCGGTTGAACGCGGCCATCCAGAGCTTAACGAGCATGGACAAGACGAGGGCGGCTAAGGAGAGCACCGAATATGCAGTGGGGGAAGGCTTGATGATCTTAGTGACCGACTCGAGGATCAGGTTGATGCCGACGGCGCAAACCAGGACGGCGACGAACAGACCGGCTAGGTACTCGTAGCGACCGTGGCCATAGGGGTGGCCTTCGTCTGCCGGGCGGCTGGCAAGGCGGAACCCGAGCAGGCTCACGATGTTGCTCGAGGCGTCGGAGAGGTTGTTGAAGGCGTCGGCGATGAGCGAGACAGAGCCGGCGAGCAGGCCCGCGATGCCCTTGGCCAGGCACAGAGTGACGTTGAGACCAATGCAGATGAGGCTTGCGGCGAAGCCCGCGTTGGTGCGGCAGGAGGTATCGACCGGCTCGCCCTCGCTGCCGGGAACAAGCGTATGTACCAGCCGATTTACAAATAGCATAGCGGTCGTCCTCACAATCATGTTTAAGGGGATAGTGTAGCTCGCGCGGAGGCGCTGTGCACCGATGCTCAGAAAATGCAGTAATGGTCTGCCGGTGCTAACGAGCGAGCCTTCTCGTCTGCCTGGGTGGTCCATTTTGGGCCACATGGGTATGGGCATGTGCCTGTTTGCTCGACATACTTAACGTCGATAGCCCCTGTGCAAAGGAGGACGTTTCCATGGACGAGATGTTTGCCATTAAATGTCAAAACTGCGGCGGCCCTATGTACTCGCACCAGGCTAAGCGCAGCTTTGAGTGCGCCTATTGCGGCGCGGTCATTCCGTGGCAGGCGGACGCCGGAGAGCCCAAGAGCGCTTTGGGCATTCGCCATACGCCGTTGACGGTGGTGGATGGACTGCTCAAGCTCACGCATGCGTCGCAACTCGAGCGCCCGGAGGACCCGGACTGGTATTTCTTCAATTCGCACTGGCGCAATCAGTCGGTCCTGGAACATCTGCTGTGGGAGGATCGCGGCACGGCGCAGGAGTTCCAAGAGGCCACGCATGTGAGCATTCCTTGCCCCTTCTGCGGAGCGTCCTTTGAGGGCGAGTCAACGCAGCGTGTGTTTGAGTGCCCGTCCTGCGGCAACAAGATCGGCATTGCCGACCTGCTCAAGCCGGGGACGTTTAGCAAGCGTCTGACCATGGGCGTGGGTGCGGAGTATGTGCCGGATCAGGGTATTCCCTGCGAAATCTCGCCGCAGCAGGCACGTGCCAACGCACTGCAGCTGGTGCGCCAGTACCCGGATGCCTTTGCCGGGCACGACGTGGAAGACGCAATCCAAAACGACATGATGCTCTTCTATTTCCCCATGGCGCTGGCGGACCTGCGCATGATGGCGAGCTTCCCGGGCAAGGGCCTGAGCAAGGAAACCCTGGTGTACTACGAGGTGCTCGACTGGGCGTATCCGCGGGCAAACTATCTGGATGTTCGCCTTATGGGCATTTTGGAGCCGTGGGACTTTGCCAAGGTTGGGCCGTTTGACCCGGCCATGCAGGAAGGTGACTTTCGCGTTGTCTCCGTCGATGCGTCTACCAAGGACCAAGTGGTCATTGATAAGTTGGCGCTCGACATTGTCGGCAACGATGCCGAGGCAGTGCTTGGGCTCAATAAAAAGAGCATCCGAACCTGGGCGCGCAAGGCCCGCAAGCATAAGGACGGTCTGGTGATGGTGCCGGTCTACTTTGTCGATCGTCCGGCGACGGACAGCCGCGACGGCGAGCAAGTGCGCATCGCTGTGAACGGCCAGACGGGCCGCGCGGCCGCGGTGGTGTTTAGCGACAAGCGCGAGACGCATGTGGTGGCACCGCTCAACCCGAGCCTGCATCTGTCCGGCGAGAGCACCGTGCACGCCACGCCCATCGAGGTCAAATACGTTAAGTCGCCGTTTCTGTACCAGATCGTGCGCCGTGGAGGCGGCGAGCAACCGCGCCAGGTTGCAGCGGTTGCCGAGGGTTCCTACCGAGAGGAGAAGCCCAAACGCAAGGGCTTGTTCGCTGCGATCTTTGGGAAGTAGGGAAGCGCAGCATGGGACGGCTCGCAGGCATGCGGGCTGCCGTCCGGTAGTTTGGCAGGGGGTAGATGTAAATAAACGGTGGAGCGGCTGCAAAAGAGCCGCCTCGCTGGGCAAAATCAGGTTGTGCCGCGGAACCCGCTCCTCAGTTAGTCACACTTCGGAAGCGCGGGCAACGCAGACGCAAGTGTCTTAAGGGCCGGCTGCAACCGGCCCTTTTCTGTGGCAGCCAATGGGCCCACATCAGACGAAGGTCGCGTTTTTGCCTGTCAGGTCACGCTCGCCAGCCACGGCTAGAATGTCGTTGCCGGCGTCCATGAC
The DNA here is from genome assembly GCA_937950415.1 of uncultured Collinsella sp. Lineage (GTDB taxonomy): Bacteria > Actinomycetota > Coriobacteriia > Coriobacteriales > Coriobacteriaceae > Collinsella. The sequence continues at coordinate 15,558 of CALFDL010000323.1, forward strand.
CGGTATTGTTTCGTAGCGTGCGCCTCAACCGCGGGTGCGCCTGTGACGGCTGCGGTGGTTTCGGTCGCAACGTGCTGCTACCCTTGCGTTTCGCCATTAGTCGCTTCGTTGATGGCGCGGTACTCGGCACTCAGCTCGCGCGCCAGCTCTTCCTTGCTTGGAAGATACGGCAGGTATTTGGCGGCAAACACTTGGTCGTTGTCTTCGGGCAGCGTGTACTCGACGATCGAATCGCTTTTGTCCGCGCAGAGCACGATGCCTATGGGCGGATTGTCGCCTTCGTTCATGAGCTCGCGCGTGTAGTAGTTCACATACATTTGCATCTGGCCCAGGTCCTGATGCGTAAGGTCATCGGTCTTAAGGTCGATGAGCACGAAGCAGCGCATCAGATAGTTGTAAAAAACAAGGTCAATATAGAAATGGCGCCCATCAAAGGTGATGCGCCTTTGGCGCGCCTCGAAAGCGAAACCACGGCCAAGCTCCAGCAGGAACTTCTGAAGATGCGTGATGAGCGCCTGCTCTAGATCGCTCTCGCGAAACGCAGTATCGTCCGAGAAACCTAAAAACTCCAGTACATATGGGTCGCGGATGATATCCTCGGGGCGACGAGCCGGGGCGCTCTCTTGGATTTCCTGGGTGACGGCCTCTTTGTCCTTGCTGGCAAGTAGGCGCTCGCGGAACATGGTGTTGATCTGGCGCTCGAGCTGACGCGTGCTCCAACGAGAATCGGCGCATTCGTTCATGTACCAGGTGCGAGCTTCGGGGTCAGGAATGCGTATTAACCTGCGGTAATGTGTCCAGCTCAATTCGGGACGCAGTGAGTCCCGAATTGGAAATGCAAGATAGAACTGACGCATTTTGCGCAGCTCTCTTGCTTCAAAACTTTTACCAAAATCCTTGGTAAGTCTGATTGCGAGGGCCTTGAGCAGCGCCTCTCCATACTTGGCGCGCCCCTCTCCGCCCTGTTCATCAACAATACTCTTGCCGATCTCCCAATATGCCTCAACCATCGCAAAGTTAACGGCGGTATAGGCCTTGTCGCGAGCGGCGTTGAGAATCGAGGAAACCTGCTTGTAAAAACCTTCGGGCACGATTGCCGATTCTCCACGGTTTACCAGTTCGCCCATCACTGTCGCCCCACTTTCCTCTTGTGGAATGCATCTTTATCGCATCTAGTTTAAAGCCTCGCGCGGACACGAATTGCTGTGCTGTCTGGCACCTTCGCATGGGAGCCTTGCGGTGACTAAAATGTGGCAATAGAGACAGTTTTAGCGAACCCCACGGGAGTGACGCGTATGGACAACAACACGCTGCTATTCCAGGATAAAGGTTCGGGTAGGTTTAAAGACGTTAAGATCTACCCCAATCGTATCGAGGTGCTCAAGAAGGGCGCTTTTGGCGACAGGCACACCGAGATTGTCTGCCTTAAGGACATCACGGGGGTCAACAGGATCAAGGGTCGCGACGTTTCCCTGCGTAACAGGCTGTTGACCGCTTGCGTCTTTAGCCTGAGTAGCCGTGCGAAGGCCCAGGAATTTGTGAAAGCTCTGAACATGGTGATGTAGCCGATAGCGGCGTTCGGGCCAAGGTAAAAATCGGGGCGCAGAACGGTATTCTGCGCCCC
>CALFDL010000324.1 GCA_937950415.1 uncultured Collinsella sp.
AGCGTTTCTTCTTCGTCCATCAAGCCGGTTACGCGCAAGGCCGTGCGTTGCCAGCGCGAGGTCGCTTGGCTTGTCACGCAGGCGGCGGGCAGGCTTGTGGCGACCACTCAGGACGTCAATGCGCCTACGCCGAGCTTTGTGCTGGCAGTGGCGCTGGATCGAGTACGCCAGCTGGAACTCGCCGCACAAGAAGACGGCAGCCATCTTGGCTACCAGGACGCTATGGCACCCGACCTGTTGACCTTTTGCCACATGGCCAAGTTGCCCGCCGCGCCCAATGCGCTTTCGGACGCAGGCTACATGTTTACGCTTTCGGGCGCGGAACTCATCCGCGATATCTACGCATACTGCAGCGAGCTCGCCGAGCGCAGCGTTTTTGGCACGGCTGAAGTCAAACCGGGAAATGTCATCAAGCTGGTTCTTAGGCTGTTCTTGATAGACGGGTTCGGGGCCATGCCGGCGTAAGCCGAGTCTTTAGCATCACCGTCGACTGAGCAACAACCGCTTTACCTTAGCGGGCGCCAATCGAGGGTCGATTATTGGGTCGCCTCGTCCACTAACGCATTTATTCCACGCGCTCTGACAGTCGATATTTGCGGTTGCGGCTTGTCGACGGCGCCGTCGGCTCAAGCTCACCCTGCTCAATGAGCGCATTGACGCGTGCCCTAACCTGGGAAACCGTGAGTCCCGTGCGCTCCGCCAGTTCGCGCGTCCCCAATTCGCCGTAGCGCTTGAGTGCCGTCATAATCAAGTCCCCGCCATGATCGACCGACTCGATCTTTGAACGGTAAAGTACGACCTTGAACCGATCGAACCCCGGGCAGAACAGGGGCTCGGCCAGACCATGTGCGCGCATGGCATCGATCATCATCGGGATGCCCGAGCCATTGCCCTCAGCCGGCGAACCTGCGCCATCCGGCAGCGGGACAATCGACATGAGTTTCACGAGCGTCGCGTTACGGCATCGGGAGCTGCCGTCAAACAAGTTCTCGCGAGTCTTTCCCCCGTAAAGGCCGCCAGGATTCGTCACCTCGACACGATCGTCAAAGACGTCGACGGCAATCGATTGTCCACAGAACCGATCCCCGTATTCTCGATGGATTACGGCGTTGGCGATTGCCTCGCGCAGAACCTCCTCGGGAATCTCCAGCGAGTCGACACGCGAGACGCCTTGGACGGTCGAGGTTCGCCGCAAATT
>CALFDL010000325.1 GCA_937950415.1 uncultured Collinsella sp.
TCCGTGCCGCACGGTATAATAAATCCGTTCAACAGATCTGCCTGCCGAAGCGGGCATACACAGAGGACTCATTGCTATGAACCGTGAGAGGTATCGCGGCGACCTGCCCCTATCGGGGGTGGGCGCCTATGTCATCGCTTAAGACGACGCATCGCTGGGCGGTCGCTCAGCAAAATCCCGAGCTCGAAAAGGAGCTTTCGGCTGGTCTGGGCATACCCGGGCTGGTGGCGCGCATTATGGTTGCGCACGGCATTACATCCATCGAGGAAGGCCAACTGTTTTTGACGCCTTCGCTCGATCGCGACTGGGCGGACCCGCTCGTTATTCCGGGCATGGCGGTCGTCGCCGACCGCGTTGAGCGCGCTGTTCGCAGTCACGAGCGCATCGCCGTCTTTGGCGATTTTGACGTCGACGGCATAACGTCGACTTGTCTGTTGACCGAGGCGCTGCGGATGTTTGGCGCCAATGTCACACCGTTTATCCCGCACCGCTTTGACGAGGGGTACGGCCTGTCGCGTGCGGCGCTCGACCGCGTCAACGAGCTCGCCCAACCCAACCTGATTGTGACCGTCGATAACGGTATTGCTGCCAAGGAAGAGGTCTCCTATCTGGAGAGCCTGGGGATCGATTTGGTGGTCACGGACCATCACGAGCCGTCCGACCAGGTGCCGCAGGGCGTGCCCCTGACCGACCCCAAACTCGAGGATGAGGGCCCCTCGCGTGAACTTGCCGGTGCCGGTGTGGCGCTCAAACTGGTGCAGGTTTTGGGTGAGCGTCTGGACAAGCCATCGTATTGGCGTTCGCTGATTGAGGTCGCGGCACTGGGCACCGTGTCCGACATGATGCCGTTGACGCCCGAGAACCGCGCGCTGGTCGCCGAGGGCATCCAGCAGATGCGCGTGACGGCTCGTCCCGGCTACATCGCGCTTGCAGCGCTCGCCAAGGCCGATCTGACTACCATTACGGCGGACGGTCTATCGTTCTCGCTTATTCCCCGCTTAAACGCCGCCGGCCGCATGGCCGATCCAAAATTGGCGCTCGACCTGCTGCTTGCCCGTGATCCTATCGAGGCAAGCGCACTGGCAGCCGAGCTCGAGGAGATCAACCGCCAGCGTCGCGAGATCGAGGCGGAGCTCACGCGCGATGCCATGGCAAAGGTCGAGGAGACCTATGACGGCGGGCGCGCGATTGTCGTGGGCGGCGAAGGTTGGCACGAGGGCGTTAAGGGCATCGTGGCGAGCCGCCTGACCAATCGCTATCACGTGCCGGCGCTGCTCTTCTCGATCGAGGACGGCGTTGCGCGCGGGTCGGGCCGCTCGGTGGGCAAGGTCAACCTGTTCGAAGCCGTAGAACGCTGCTCCGACCTGCTGATTCGCCGCGGCGGACATGCCGGTGCGGTGGGCGTGACCATCGAGGCATCTAAGCTCGATGAGTTTCGTCGACGTCTTTCCGCTGTGTTGTCCGAGCTTCCCGCCGAGGACTTTGAGGACACCGACGAGGTTGCCGCCACGGTCGACCTTTCCGAATTGAATATCGAGACCATCGAGCAGATTTCCCGCCTTGAGCCGTTTGGCCAGGGTAATAAGGTGCCGCTGCTGGCTGCCGAGGGCGTGACGATGTGTGATCGCGCCGTGGTGGGTAAGACCGGCGAGCATATGCGCTTCGTGGCGACGGATGGAGCCGCGAGCGTGCCGGCAATCATGTTCCGCGTACCGCAGATCGACAGGCTTATCAATTGCGACAGCGCCGTCGACTTGGTATTCGAGGCCGTTGCCGAGCATTGGCAGGGACGTGTGAAGCCCAAGCTCATGATCAAAGATGTCTTGGTGCGCGATACCACGGCACCCAATATCGACGATCCGGCATGTGAGCTTCGCCGCGGCGTACAACCGGCGGACTCCGGCCTGCGCCTGGAGTCGCGTAAACGCGAGACGCTTGCCCAGCTTTCCTATACCGAGCTCACGCGCTCGCTCATTCACAGCTTTATCGGATCGAACCAGCCGCACCGCGCACAGGTCGAGGCGCTTGACGCCCTGGCCGATCACCAGAGCGTTTTGGCCGTTATGGGAACGGGTCGCGGCAAGTCTCTGATTTTCCATGTACATGCCGCACGCGAGGCGGTCCTTCGCGGGCGTGCGAGCATTTTTGTCTATCCGCTGCGCGCGCTCGTTGCCGACCAGGCCTATCACCTTTCCTCGACGATGGCCGCGCTCGGCATTGGCGTTGGCGTGCTGACCGGTGAGACCGTGGAGGCGGCGCGCGATGACGTGTTTGCCGGCCTGGCTTCGGGCCGCACCGGCATCGTTCTCACGACGCCGGAGTTCCTGTCTATCCATCGCGATCGCTTCGCACGTTCTGGACGTATCGGCTTTGTCGTTATCGATGAGGCGCACCATGCCGGTCTTGCCAAAGGCGGCGACCGGAGCGCATACCTCGACATGCCCGATATCTTCAAAGCTCTGGGCGACCCCGTTGTCATGGCGGCAACGGCTACCGCGACGGCCCCAGTCGTGGCGGAGCTTGCTCGTGTATTGCCGATTACCAGGACGGTGGTCGACGAGACCGTTCGCGAGAACCTGCAACTCGAGGACGACCGTGACCTTGCGAGCCGCGAAAATCGCCTGGTGTCGATCGTGGCGACGGGGGAGAAGACCGTTATCTACGTGAACTCGCGTGACCAGTCCGTGGCGCTTGCCAAGACGTTGCGCAAACGCGTGCCCGACTGTGCGACCCATATCGCGTTCTATAACGCCGGGCTTGCGCGCTCCGATCGCCGTCGTGTTGAGGAAGCTTTTAGAGACGGAAGTCTCAGCTGCATCGTTTCAACTTCGGCCTTCGGTGAGGGCGTCAACCTGCCCGATATCCGCCATGTCGTGCTCTACCACATGCCGTTTGGTGCGATTGAGTTTAACCAGATGAGTGGCCGTGCCGGCCGCGATGGCCAGCCCGCCGTGATTCACCTGCTCTATTCGTCGCGTGACGCTCGTATTAATGAGCGCCTGCTCGATTGTTACGCGCCCGAGCGCGATGAGCTTGTCACGCTCTATCGCGCGCTGCAGACCATGTGGCGCTCCAACCGCGGCAAGACCGGGGACGATTCCTTTAGTGCGAGCGATATCGACATCGCGCAGATGTGCCTTGCCATCGATGCTCGCACGCCGGTCGACGAGCGCTCGGTGGAAAGCGGTCTGGGGATCTTCGAAGAGCTTGGTTTCTGTCGCGTTTCGGGGTTTGACGACACCCGCCGCATCGCGATGGCGGAAAACCCCGGTCGCGTGCAATTAAGCAGGTCAATTCGCTATTTGGAGGGCTTGCGCTCGCGCATGGAGTTCTCGGCTTTCCGGAGTTGGGCCCTCGATTCGTGCGCTTCTGATATGCTAGCCAAAGTTAACCGCCCGATCGTACCGCGGGCCTAGGGGAAGGGGACCTCGATGGATGCCGCAGCCCGTACCGCCCATGATTCCACCCTCCAGCCTTTTTCGGAGATGGAGCACTATAAGCATGCCGATGAGCTGCCGCCCGAGATTATGGCGGACAGCTACGACAAGCTGGAGCGCTTGTGCCTCAAATATATGAATGAGGACGACTTCTCCAAGGTGGAGCAGGCCTACTGCTTTGCCGCCGAGAAGCACTGCAACCAAAAGCGCCGCTCGGGTGAGATGTACATTAACCATCCCGTCGAGGTTGCCATCATTCTGGCTGACCTCAAGATGGACTGCGACGTGGTGTGCGCCGCGTTGCTGCACGATACCGTCGAGGACACCGAGACCTCGCTCGCCGATGTTTCGGGTCTGTTTGGCGAAACCGTGGCCGAGCTTGTCGATGGTGTGACCAAGCTCACCAACATCGAGGTCGATAGCATGGACGAGAAGCAGGCGCTTACGCTGCGCAAGATGTTCCTCGCCATGTCCAAGGACATTCGCGTCATCATCGTCAAACTTGCCGACCGCCTACATAACATGCGCACGCTTGCCGCCCTGCGCGAGGACCGCCGCCTGTTTAAGGCACGCGAGACCATGGACGTGTACGCGCCTCTGGCTGACCGCCTAGGCATGAGCTCAATCAAGTGGGAGCTCGAGGACCTGTCCTTCTTCTACTTGGAGCCCGATGCCTACCAGCGCATCGCGCGCATGGTAGCCGAATCGCGCGAGGTTCGCGAGCGCTATCTGGCCGAGACCATCAAGACACTCACTGATGAGCTCAATCGCATTGGTCTTGAGGACTTTCAGATCAACGGTCGTTCCAAGCACTATTGGTCCATCTATCAAAAGATGAAGCGCAAGGGCAAGGAGTTCTCCGAGATTTACGACCTGGTGGCGCTGCGCGTCATCACGCATTCGGTGCGCGATTGCTATTCCACGCTTGGCGCCGTGCACACCTTGTGGCATCCCATGCCCGGTCGCTTTAAAGACTATATCGCCATGCCCAAGGTCAATAACTACCAGTCGCTCCATACGACGGTTATCGGCCCCACGGCCCGCCCACTCGAGATTCAGATTCGAACCTATGAGATGCATGAGCAGGCCGAGTACGGCATTGCCGCCCACTGGCT
>CALFDL010000326.1 GCA_937950415.1 uncultured Collinsella sp.
GTCATTGTAACGCCCCAGGCCCTCCCATGCGTTGCGGTGCCATTTGGACGATTGAGGGCTTTACAGCCGCAAAACTAACCAAATAGCACCGTAAAGCCTGAGGTGGCTAGAGGTTGTAGGTGACCACTTGAGGTTCGGCGGGTTCGACGAAGATGGCTGGATTCGCCTGCTCCACGCGAACGAACTTGACCGTCACCGTCTCAAAGCCCGCCTTGTGCAACACGTCGGCGTAGACGCGCGCCTGCAGGGCGTGCTTCTCGAGCAGCTGGTCCGGCGTCTCATCCGGCGTGCCACCCGTCTTGTAATCGATGACCAGTGCGCGTGACGGATCGGCCGGGTCGGTCGCCAAAGCGTCGATGGCGCCTTCGGCATATGCACCGTAGCGGGCGATGTCCTCGTCCTCGCAGCCCAGCGAGAAGAACGGCACCTCGGCGCGAACGCACGGCCACGCGAACAGCTCGGCACGAACCGACGACTTGAGCCAGCGCTCCAGAGCGACATCGAAGCGCTCGCGCTGTTCTGGCGTCAGGTGCCACAGGCGAGCCAGGGCGTCGGCACGCTCAGCGGGCAGCGCATCGGCACCCATCTCGATGAGCCACTGGCAGGCGGCGTGGAAGGCCGAGCCCAGCGCCATGGGATTGCCGGCGGGCTCGACAGCGGCCACGTCTGCGTCCGTCATCTCGGAACCATCCGACTCCGCGTCATCGCCGGCCTCGTCCATGGGAACACGAGCCTCGGCGGCACGGTCTTCCGTCTCGGCATGGAGCGCCGCGGCGATTGACGAGTAGCTATACGAGTCACGCGCCGGGAACGGACAGGTGCCCATGCGCACGCCCACTGCCTGGGGATACACAAGCTCAAACGAATCGGGCTTGGGGTCGGCAGGACCGGGGACGATTGTGCTGGCCGAATCGTCGGCAGCATCTGCATCGGCATCGCCACGAACAAGCCTGCCCTCGGCATCCAGCGAAGCGTTGGCCTCAAACGCCTGCTCGCCAAAGGTAAAGTCCGAAAGCGAAATGAGCTCGTAGTCGCCCGGCTGGGAGTTGTCGAACACCAGGCGGTCGGCATCGAGCTGCGGCATATCCAGAGCATCGGTCGGCAAAATACGGCGCAGCACATCGTAGGTCAGATCGGTCTCGACATCAAAGGTCGGCGCCGTCACCTTGCCGCGGCTCACGCCGGCATCCATCGCCAGAATGACCAGCTCACGCGCTCGCGTCATGGCGACATAGAGCAAGCGAGCCCGCTCCTCGAGCGAAAGCTGCAGGTCGTCGTTACGCAGGCGGGCAAATGCCTCGGCGGGAGAGCCCGTCGCACAGACGTCCTCCATGAGTTCTGGCGGCAGCCACAGCGACGTACCCTTGCCCTTAAACGCGTGCTCAAACTGTTTTTTGACGTCATCGCCCTTCACGAACGTGCCGTCCGCGAGTTTAACGCCGTCGAAGCGTGCCGGCAGCGCCACGACCTGCGCTCCGCCCTCGACACGCCCCATCTGAGCCGCACCGGACGATTTGCGCACGCCAAAACACTCGGCAACCGCTACGACCGGATACTCCAGACCCTTGGACGCATGCACCGTCATGATGCGCACCACGCCGTCGCCCTCCTCGTTGAGCGCGCCCGGGGCCTCCTTGCCCGCCAAGAAGCGGTCGAAGGCGAGCGCGATGGAGCGCGGAGAATTGCCGAGCTCGGCCTCTGCCTCGGCCACGGCGTCGAGCGCCTTGAGCACGTTGGCGGCGATGGCCTTGCCCTCGGGACCACGCTGCGCCAGACGCACAAACCAGCCGGAGGCGTTGACAGTATCGCGCGCGATGGCGGCGAACGAATCGCGCCCCACGCGACGAAGTGCATAGCGCAGCACCTCACGGGCGCGCGTCAGCAGCGGCAGATCCCGCAGCCCCGGCACATCGCAATCGCTCATGATGCCCACGTCGATGTTGCGGCGCGAGGTCTCCCCCGTCTGGTCGTCCAGCTTGGTCGCCAGCGCCAGGAACTCCTGAGCGCCGAGCGCAAACATCGGCGAGGCCAGCAGCGGCATAAGACCCTGCGCCGTATCGGCCGGGTTAGCAAGCGCGCACCCCAGGGCACGCACCGTTTGCACCTCGGCAGTCTGGGCAAAGACCGAGCCGCCCGCGATGACGCAGTCGAGCCCCTGGTCGCGAAACGCCTGTGCGTAGACATCGGCATTGGTCATGCGCCCCAGTAGCAGTACCATGCTGCCCTGGGGCTGGCCCGCTTTAACGAGCGCTTGGAATCGCTCCGCAATCGCACGAGCTTTCGCCTGCGTTCGCTCCTGGGTGCTGCCGCCGGCAACGAAGACCGCCTGGCGGCGCGACGCCTTTGCCTTGAGCTTGTCCTCGCGATCGTCACTCGGCTCAAGATCCAAGAACCCCTGCATCAAACCACCGGTATCGCCGTCAAAGACGCGCGCCACATAGCGCAGCACCTCGTCGTGGCTGCGGAAGTTGCGCACGAGTTTGACGAGCTCGCCGGCGGGGGCATCGGATGCGGCAGCCGTCTCGGGCGCAGCAGAGGAGCCCACTTTGCGCTCCTGGCGGCGAAACACCTCGACCTCGGCACCACGGAAGCGGTAGATCGACTGCTGCGCATCGCCTACGGTGCACAGTGCGCGCTCCCCCGTGCCCGTCAGGTAACGGATCAAATCGACCTGCATCTGGTCGGTATCCTGGAACTCATCGATCATGACCATCTTAAAGCGGCCCTCGTACGCAGCACGAATGGCAGGGTAATCGCGCAACGCCTCGTAAGCCATGCGCAGCAGGTCGTTATTATCGAGGGCGGACTGGTCGGCCTTGAGCGCACGGTACTCCGCCTCTACGGCACGGGCAAGCCCCATCAGCGCATCAAGTGCCGGGCCACCGCAAGCCAGCACGATATTGATAAACGCATCGGCTGCCTCGGCCTTGAGTAGCTCCACCTGCTCCTTAGGAAACGCCTTGCTCGCCCGAGGCATGCTGCACGACATCATGAGTCGCGCCGCATCCTCCATGGTTTTGCCGCTCGCCTCAAACGCGTCGATGGCGTCGAGTGCCACCTGCGCCTTTTCGGTCGCGGCCTTGCTCGCACCCAACGCCGCGCGATAGGCGTCGGCAAGCGCCGAGGTGTCGGCCTGGCCACTCGCCACGCGCACATCGTCCATGCCGCCCGGCAGCTGGCTCGATAGCTCCAACAGGTCGCGCACCAGGCCTTTGATGGTGGTGCCGGCGCCAAACGGCCCGCCCTCGCCCGCCATGGGATACCAAGCGTAGAGGGCCTTAAGCGAAGCGGCGAGCTCGGGCGCGGCATCGGGCGCCGTCACGCGCCCCAGCACATGCTCGACAGCCTGATCCATAAGCTCATCGGTATCGGTGAGCACCGTGAACTCGGGATCGATGCCCAGCTCCAACGCATGCGCGCGCAGGATACGCGAGCACATGCCGTGAATGGTCGAGATCCACGCATCGTCGACGGTCAGGGCTTCCTCGTCCATGCCCTCGTCGATGAGCGCGCGGCGCACACGGTCACGGATCTCGGCCGCGGCGTCTTTGGTAAAGGTAATGGCGAGCACCTGGTCCAGATGCTCAACGAACGGACCGGATTCGGGCGAGAGCGCGTAGACGATGCGGCGCGTGAGGGTAAAGGTCTTGCCCGAGCCGGCACCTGCCGAGACAAACAGCGGGCGGTCGAGCGTTTTGACGACTTGCAGTTGTTGCGGCATCAAAGTCGAAAGATCCATGGTCTACACGTCCCTCCTTACAAACGTTCCTTCGTGGTTATACGAGCAGCGCGCATGCGCGGCCTGAGCCGACGTCGGGTCGACGGCGGCAACGTTGCCTGCCTCGAGCTCGCGCAGACGCTCGGCAATGCCGGTCTCCACGCGATCGAGCAGCGCATCAAAGTCCATGTTGCCGCCCTCGCCGGGAAAGCCCTTCTTAAGGCCTGGGATGCGGCCATCGCCGCGCTCTTCCTCGAGCAGCTCGGCACTCGCGGCGCCTCGCAGCGCCGGTTTGCCGCTCTTGGTCGAAAAATAGAGCGCCGCGCGGGTGTCCAGATCCAGCGCCCGGCGCATAGCCTGCGCATAGATAAGCGTCTGGGTATGGGGCGGCAGCCACCGCGGATCGTCGATGGGCGCCGTGCCTGATTCCTCGTCGCGCACCGTAGGGTCGGCGAGCTTAAACTCCTCAACGCCCGTGCGATGCTTGTAGTCGATTACCACGGCGCGATTCTCGGCATCCACATCCACGCGGTCGATGCGCCCGCCAAGCGGCCAACCGGCATACTCAACTTTAAGGTCGTTAAAGGCAAACTCCAGGTAGCACGGAGCAAAAGGAGTCAGCGCCTCGGCTTCATAGGCAAGCACGCCCTCCAGCTGCGGCAAAATCTCGGCCACTTGGCGCTCCTCCACTGGAGAGAGCGGCACCAGCGGGCCCTCGGTACCGCGCTTGCCGGCGTGCTCGGCCAGGGTCTCGGCAAAGACCTCGTGCAGCAGCTCCTGAGCACGTGGCAGGTTCTCGGGCGTCACGCGCTCCATGCCCTCCTGGGGCAGACGGGCATGCAAGTGCTCCAGCACGTCATGGACAAAGTTGCCCTTCTCCATGTTGCCAAAGCCGGCGTCGATCGACTGGGGTTTGACGCGATACGAGACGAACCAGCACAGCGGGCAGGTCGAATAGGCCTCGATCTGCGAGGCAGACGTCAGGCGCGGCACCAGCGGCGCATCCTCGCCCTCGCCATCGCGACGGCGCAGGACCAGATACGGAATGGCTTCATCGCTCAGATGCTGAGGAGCTTCGCAGGTCACGCGCTCGCGCCTAAGACCTTCGCCTGCCGCGGGATCGAAGTCCCTCACGATATCGCCCTCACCCACGCACTTCGCCTTGTCGGCGCCAACGGCCTTAGCGTCGTCAGCGGCCTTGTCGGCGTCAGCGGCCTTAGCATCGTTAGCGGCCTCGGCATGCGCCCGCAACTCGGTCCACACGGCAGCCGGGTAGCACTCGCGCGCCTGGCGATCGTGCGTCACGCGGGCAAGCGCAACCGGACCGCGCGCGGCCTGCATCGCGCGGCCAAAGCGCACGCGCAACAAGGCGGCAGGCTCAAGCGTCACACCGCTGCGATCTAACTCTGCCGTCAGCGTTGCCAGCGGGCCCTCCTCATGTGAGAGCGGATAACTGTCCAGGTCGACGTCGGCAAACAGCACGGCATCGTAGCTATCGGGGCGCAGGGCCGCCGCATCGGCAAGCGAAGTAAAGCGAACCTGGGCACGTGGCGCACGGTCAACCTCGTAGGTCTCGTAATCGTAGGCGGTGCTACGCTTGTCCACCTTGGTGCGAATGCCATCGAGCACGGGCACGGTCGCGGCCTGCGACACGTCGAGCGCACGGGCGCCATTCATAAGGATGTCGATGACGTGGCGCAGCAGGGCCACCTCCGCCTGGCGACGGGCCTGACCGTCGAGACCGCCAAGTGCGCGATCGGGCAACGCCTCGGCGACGGCGAGCATTGCCTTGAGCGCCGTCACGGGCTTGTCGCGCCACAGCGCCTGGAACACGTCCGAGACCACGCATGGCACGTTCTTAAACCAGTTCTCGTCGCTCGCCGCCTTGCGGGCGCCCCTCACCTGGCCTTGGACGCTCTGAAGCAGGCTCTTAACGCCCGCGGTAGTCTTGCTGCGCGAAAGACGCATGTTCTTGTCGAAGCCGCGGGCGCTCGCGGCGTCGGCACCCGAAAGCGGGCTATAAATCCAGTCGGTAAGCTCTGGAGCGGGCCACCACTCGGTCTTGGAAGCAGTGCCCTCGTCAGCGGCCTTCATACGCTCGATCAGGTTGGCGAGCGCCGTAAACTGCCTGCCCACGATGGACTGGGAAAACGCCGTGAACTCAGTCGTCTCGGCCGCAATGTGACGCGCCGCCAGACGAGAGGCGAGCTCACCGAACAGCTGGGATGCCCGGGCAGAAACGACGAGCACGCGCACAGGGTCGGCAGGCGTCGCGGCGCCGTCGACCTCGGAACCCTGGCACGCTTTTGCCAGTTCATCAATTGCGTTCGCATAAGCATGAGCACGGGCATGGGGGCCGGCGACCTCAATAAAGGCAGGCTGAGCGGCGGTCCCGCAAGCGGCATCAGACGCGACGGCGTCCTCCCCCAGCGGTGCAACCTCAAACAGCACACCGCGGACATCAAATGCCGCGGCAAGCTCCTCGCGCATCGCCGCCTGCTCGCGGGCAAGCAGCACGACGACCTCTCCCCCATTGTTCGCCACGGCAGACAGCAGCTCGAGCAGACCGTGCGTAAACGACGTGATACCGCGCACGCATACGGCGCGGGTGCACGCCGGCAAGTTATCGGCCAGGGCACCGACCATAATGTCAGCTGCCTCGCAGGGCTCGACCATGTCTCGACGGTCCAAACCACCCGCGTAGGCGCGCAAAAGCTCGAACACACGAGCCTCGGCATCGCTTTTTGGCTCAGGCTGGCAGTTGTCGCCACGGCATCGTTCGGCACCCGTCCCCGCAACGCCCGGCAACACGTCGCGGGCCATGCGCGCGAGCATGCGCACCGTGCCCTGACTGCGCGAAAGCGGCTGCAGGTCGGCATCGTCGCGGCGGGCAATCATATCCGAAAACAACATCTGGCGCTGCAGGTTGTCCACAAAGCTGCGGCCATCGCCCAACAGCTCCCACAACGAACGGAGCCACGACGAAGGGGTCTTGTAGTCAACACCCAGGGAAGCGCCGGACGCAGCCGCATCATGACGGCACAGGTCGAGCTCGGCAAACGTTGGCGCCAGCAGCACGGCACGCCCGTGGCGGGCAATAAGGTCGGCAAGCAGCGCCGCCTCGGCATCGCTCAAATCCGCGCCGGCGTTGGTGGTATAGATTCGAACAGGCATGGTCCTCCACTCAAACCGTTCGCAATAATCAATGCATCCATCCTACCCGCCCAAGCGGACACATTGCCACCGCAGCTCCATCTTTTGGTACAAAGCAACCTGACCCCAACGCACCAGCCAATTGCGGGCATATAAAAACCGCCCCCGGAGGAGCGGTTTTGTACAATTCGTTTATGGCGCGGCCTACTCGCCGTCCTCCAGCTTAATGAGGATTTTGCGGTAGCCACCGTACTCGCCGTTGAGCGCCTTGGACACACGGCTCACCGTGGTGGACGAAGCGCCGGTACGGGCCTGAACCTCAACATAAGGCTCGCCCTCGTCCAAATAGCGCGCAACCTGCAAACGCTGAGAAAGGTCGCAAATCTCGCGCGGCGTGCAGATATCGGTCAAAAACGCCTGGATATCCTTCTCGTCGTCCAAAAGGCTAAATGCGTGGACCAGCTGCTTGACATCAGGCTTGTCAAACATGTTCTCGATATTCATCGATCACCGCCAAACCCGCCAAAAGGCATCGAAGTTGATACTGACATCGGGCATCGTTCGCCCGTTCTATGCAATAGGGCAACGCCTGTGGCTTTTGCCCGTAGCAGTTTAGCACACCACCAAACTAAAGCGACAAAACTCTCTGCCAGCGGCGCGTTTTCTAGGACGAACGCCGTTTTGAAACCGAATGCGCACGCAAGCTCCACGAATATCTGAGACAATGGGCGTCCAAACAGAGCCGTGCCCCGCGCCCATCCAAGTTGCAAAGGCATGTGCCTCTCACGCTCCCTCACCACGCCATGCGCAAGAAAGGATTCACACCATGCGCTTTATGCTTAACTGGCTCTTTACCTCAATCGCCATCGCGATCGCAACGTTTCTCGTCCCCGGCATTCAGCCCTTCGGTTTTGCCGAGGCCTGGGTCTGTTTCGCCTTCGTGGGACTGTTCCTGAACATCGTCGATTCGCTCGTCAAGCCGTTCCTGACGGTCATCTCGCTGCCACTCACGATCATTACGCTGGGTATTTTTCAGCTCGTAGTCAACAGCTTTATGCTCGAGCTGGCCAGCTATCTGTCGGTCAATCTGCTGGGCGCGGGTATCTCCATCGCCAGCTTTGGATCGGCCTTCATGGGCAGCATCCTGGTGTCCATCATGCGCAGCATCCTCGACAGCATCGCCGAGGGCTAAAACGGCCATTCCGGCCGCGCCCGTCTCAACAGCCCAAAACGAAGGCCGCCCATCACAAAAATGGGCGGCCTTCTTATTTGCCAAGTCTCAAAGGGCGAGAGAATCTGCCATTTCCACCCCGTCCCCAAATGGCAGGTGGGCTAGATCACGTAGTCGTAGCCTTCGTTGGGAGCGACAAGTTGATCGAGCGTCACACCGTCGAGGTAGTCGTTGATGAGCTTGTCCAAGTTTTTCCACACGTCGAGCGTGGGGCACTCATCCGAACGCGAGCAGCCCTTGCAGTCGCCGTCCAGGCAGGCGACCGGTGCCAGGCTGCCTTCGGTCAGACGCAAGATCTCGCCCACCGTGTACTGCTCGGGCGGGCGTGTGAGCACATAGCCGCCGCCCTTGCCGCGCATGCCCGAGAGCATATTGGCGCGCACGAGCGTCGCCAGAATATTCTCGAGGTACTTCTCCGAAATACCCTGACGCGCCGCAATCTCTTTAAGCGGGATGCGGCCAGCCGCCTGGTGCTCGGCCAGATCGACCATAACGCGCAGGGCATATCTGCCCTTAGTAGAAACCAACATATATAGTGCTGCCTTTCGGTCTTTTAGTCCGTTGAAATTCTAGCCGAAAAATTGGCTTTGAAAATACCCGTTCCGGTCAAGATGGTTAATCAACTTGCAATAAACTCCTATTTCCTATTGCATTACTAGGCTTTAGTGTCTAGTATGCTTCCCAACAGCTAAACGAACAACCTATAAGGTTTGTGGGTTTAGCTGCTAGACACACCGTAAAACCACACGGTATCCAGTCATTTGAACACTTTGGAGGTTCATCATGAGCAAGGTTTACACGTCCATCGATCAGCTTATCGGCCACACCCCGCTCCTGGAGCTCACCCACTTTGAGGCCGACGAGGACCTCAAGGCCCGCGTGCTCGTCAAGTTGGAATACTTCAACCCCGCCGGGTCCGTTAAAGACCGCGTCGCCAAGAACATGATTGACGAGGCCGAAAAGGCAGGCAAGCTCGTGCGCGGCGGCGACTACACCATCATCGAGCCCACGAGCGGCAACACCGGCGTCGGCATCGCCTCGGTGGCGGCGGCTCGCGGCTACAAGGTGATCATCACCATGCCCGAGACCATGTCCGTCGAGCGCCGCAAGCTCATGCAGGCATACGGCGCACAGCTCGTGCTCACCGACGGCTCCAAGGGCATGAAGGGCGCCATCGCCAAGGCCGAGGAGCTGCAGAAGGAGACCCCCAACAGCATTATCGCCGGCCAGTTTGTGAACCCCGCCAACCCCGCCATCCACAAGGCCACGACCGGCCCCGAGATCTGGGATGACACC
>CALFDL010000327.1 GCA_937950415.1 uncultured Collinsella sp.
CTGCACTACTTATGCAGCTCGACAACAGTCTCCTTTTGCTGGATGGGAAGACCATTGCTGCCGATCGTATCCATTCGATTATTGATGACGCTACGGGTTCTTTGGATGAGGAAGATGCGCTTACTAGTTGGGCGTACCAGCAAATGGACTCACGCCGCCTTAAGGTTGTTGGATATTCGGATGACCCTAATCAGCCTGGAATAGAATTGGAGATTAATCCAGACAAGGATTTGGCAGAAAAGCTAGAACAGCATAAAGCAATGCTGGAAGATGCGAATCCGAGTCAATCTCTTGCTTTTTATACGTGGGCGCATAATGGGTGGGAAAAGGGCGCTCAGTTTGACGATGACTTCGATTCAATCAGCGCTGCATTGGCTCATGCTAAGAAACTGATAGATGGTGACGGTGCGGCCTTGTTTCTCCGCGATGCGTGTGAATACACAGTTGCAATTGCTCTTCGAGACTATTTGGATGGACTTTCGGAATCCGAGCTTGAATGGTGCTACGAATATGTCTCGAAATGCCTGGATGCTGCAAATGCGTATCCCCTTTATCGAGAATCTTCTCTTGAGGCACTTGTCAAAGCTTGCGTTTTGTCTGCGGCTCGGGGAATGGGCGAATTTCCGATTCTTGTTGCAAGGCTGGTCGTTGGTCCGGATAGGGATTTGCACTCGACTTTAATAGAGGCTATAGGAGCCTATTATTCAGGGAATGTCCGTGCAATCGAGGCCTTTCTAGTTGGGTATCTTATAGCTGGTAAATTCTGGGATAAGAATCGGAAGGACGCTTTGCGGGTTTCCGTTTCAGAGCGTCGATTGAGTAACGATAAACCGATGGAATTACTCCTTGAAGAATATCCGCGATTGCCGGAACGAATCATCGCCATGGATCTTGGTGTCTCTAATTTGGAAAACTACGTTGTCTACAATCCGAAACACCTCGCGACGTGTTTCGTCTTGGTGGCAGCTTGCAGCGACGACGGGTACGATCCATTTGCTATAGAAGACTATATAAAGGCGACTTCATCTGGGCTGATGGCCCACCGAGACGCCTCATGGATTTTTGATTCTCAGGTTCGCTTTGTGCGACATGTTGCGATGTGGTTCATTGAGACAAAGCCAAGTTGCTTTCGTCGTATTCTTGCCGAGATTGCTCCGCTGTTGCTTCAACAATATGTGGGTGGGCGTTTTCTGTCTGAATTACTCTATGCCCGACTTCGGGGGAGGCTGGACGACTCGCTATTCTTCGCGTATTGGAGCGTAACTTATGAAGCGTGTTTTTCGGTCAATGTTTCATTCGATAACAGAAGCAATCCCGACGATTTGCTAGTAGCGTTGCTTTTTGCGGATCCGTCTTGGTCCCATAACGAGTTTGAGTCATTTTTGGGCTACGACCGGTGGGATGGCTTCTTCTCCAAGGTCTCACGGCGACAAAAAGGGACTGCGGCTCTGACTTCGTTCGCATATCTGCTGCATGAGGTTGTACCCGAGCGCTTGGAAAAGGGCCTCCACTGGTGCGCGATGGTTATCCGCAACGGGGTTAGCCTTTCTTCTTCGCGACTCGATTCAAATATGCAATATTATCTCGAGGAAATTTGTGCTCGTGCCGCTGAAGAGCTTGGGTCAAGGATGGCTCGGCGGGGAGTGCTGAGAGGCGATCTGCGCGTCGTCCTCGACTTCCTTATCGATCAATTCGATTCGTCGCGCGCGTATCGTTTGCGAGATTTGATAGAGGGCTGCGGCGCGTGACGGCTTCATTGGGTAAATTTAACGACATTGGTGCGAGATTGGCATGGAAGCACTCTGTGTTGCGATATGACGCGCGGGGGGGGGCTCGACACCTCTACGCTGGGCCCATCACAGTCTGAAATAGGCCTTCGATAAAATTCGATGGCGAGCATTCGATGCATTGTCTACGATACGGGCAAGACCCGAGGGGCCGCTGATCGGGCGCCTCCGGATGGTCGTCTGCCCCGTAGAGGGCCTGGGGGTGTTGCCATCGGGGGCGCTCGCCGCTCCAGACGACAGTTAATCGATGCAGTTCTAACTTTCAATGTTCGTTCTAGAAACGTTGGGTTTATAACGAATTCCTAAAGTGCGGGGAAAATCGAAACTCGCCGAGCACGTTCTGGTTTTTTTCAGCTAAACCGCAGATCGCGGATACTCAAATCCCAAGTTTGGTCGACAGGTATCTAGTTTTACCCGCGCTTCCGAAATTGCCCGTCGAGAGAGTACGACATAATTTGGAACCCCTGAGCACAACGCCCTTTCTCGCAAAAGAGTCGCGGGGAGAGTTGCTATGGCATTCCAGTGTGATTGGCCTGCTTTTCCTGCCGATATTGTTCTTGTCCTATATAGCTGCTATAGTAGTTTTACCGCAGAGGTAAAACTACTATAGCAGGTGGTCATGCAGGTCAATTACAGGAACCGACAAATCGAGAAGATCTGTACGAACGCCTCCGACGCTATTAAGAAGTACGGTAATCGAACTGCGGGTCTTATTCATCAACGCGTCGACGAGATCGGTGCCGCTGATTCCGTTGAAACACTCGTCCAGTATGGAATCGGGCGATGCCACCAGCTCGTTGGTGACCGTAAAGGGCAATTTGCAATGGACTTGGTACATCCTCTGCGGTTGATATTTGAAGTCATTAGGGATGAGATTCAGATAGCGGAAATTCAAGAAATCGTTGACTACCACTAGCATGAGATTTGTAAACAGGAGAATGCTTAAGAGGTGAGAAGGCATGGCAAGGAGCAAGACTTATATCGCAACACCACCGGGAGCTACTATAAAGGAGCAGCTTGAGTATCGCGGTATGAGCCAGCGCGAGTTTGCTAGGCGCATGGATTACTCCGAGAAGTTCATAAGCCAGCTTATAAATGGACAAGTTGAACTTACTCCAAATACCGCGCATAGGCTTGAGATGGTGCTGGGCGTTCCCTCGGCATTTTGGATGAATCTTGAGGCGCGTTATCGTGAGAAGTTGCTGCAGGTCGAGGACGAAAATTCTATCGAAGAGGATAAGCTGATTGCCAGGAAGTTTCCTTATGCACAAATGGCCAAACTGGGATGGGTCGAGTCGACGCGCTCCGTGGCTGTTAAAGTGGTCGAGCTTAGAAAATTCTTTGAGGTTGTTAGACTTACGCTGCTGAATGAAGACCGACTTGCTCCGGGAATCGCTTATCGTCGCCAGAAGGAAACCGCTGAATCCGAATATGCACTTTTGGCTTGGGCCCAGAAGGCCAAGATCGATGCGCGAGGTATAACGACCTGTAAGATCAATGTTGGTAAGCTTGAGGAGTGTATTCCCAAACTCAGAGAGCTTACGTCTATGGATCCTGCAGATTTTCAGCCGCTTCTTGTGTCTATGTTGGCTGAATGTGGGGTCGCGACGGTCTTTTTGCCTCATCTTGAGCACACGTTTCTCAATGGTGCGACGTTCTATGACGGATCAAAGATTGTGCTCGCGCTTACGCTGCGCGGGGCCGATGCCGATAAGTTCTGGTTCAGTCTTTTTCATGAATTGGCGCATGTTATTAAAGGGCACATTGGACGGACCACTGGGACTACAGAAGAGGAGGAGCGCGCGGCGGATGCTTTCGCGCGTGATACGTTGATTCCTCCAGAGTCATATGCTCAGCTCGCTGTTGGAAACAAGACGTGTAGTTCCGTGATGTCTTTTGCTAATGAGATAGGAATTGCCCCAGGAATTGTTGTGGGCCGTTTGCAAAAAGATGGGTATCTGCCATATAGCCAGTTGAATAGCCTCAAGGTCAGGTATCAGTTCGCAGAATAGAGGGCGCATCTCCTAGAATTCCGGGTTTTCTATCGAGGTTTACCGTGAATGCGGGTGAAGAGCCGATGGCGCGCAGTCGTGGTCGCTGGAAGTTACGGTAAGATATTCTAAGTGATGCAGTCGCCGCGGACTCTACGTGAGGCGGAGACAAAGAAGGGTCGTTGTCCGGGTTTTCGGCAACGGCCCTTTGACGTTTCCGCGACAACTGGATGTTGTTGCGTGTTCGCTTTAGGGTAGCGGGTTTTTATCGCGTTTTTCGGAAGTGCGGGGATAATCGAAACTCGCCGAGCACACCCGGATTTTTACCAATAAAACCGCAGCTCGCGGATGCCCAAAACCGGGGTCTGGTCGACAGCTCTCTGTTTTTCACCGCACTTCCGGAATCGCTCGACGGAAGTATGCGGCAAATTTCGGAATCCTTGAGCACACCGCCCTTTTCATGAAAAGAAACCGCAGGTAAAAGCGTTGCTACTATCCAGCGTGGACGGCATGTCTAGATTTTGCCGCATACTTCTGGTTTGAGCGGCTCTCTCGGTAGGTTTTCATGGTTCGGACGGGCTTTGGTTACATGACTTTTCCCGTAGTTACGTAATTGATGCAGGTCTCCTATCTCTTGCCGTAATATAATTACGGCAAGAGATAGGAGACTCTCATGCTTAAGCGTTTTACTGTTGATGGCTATAGGAATTTTCCGACTCCGGTTACATTAAATTTTGCAGCTTCTCGTGATTACCAGTTTGCAGAAAATAACGTTAAAAACGGAACCGTGAAAACCGCACTTTTGATCGGCAGAAATGTGTCTGGTAAATCGAATTTCGGTTCAGCTTTATTCGACATTACGCTCGGCTTTCCAAAGGCATTCGATTATTCTGACCAAGATGACCGTCTGTTTTTGAATGCTGATTGCGGGCGAGGTGCGGCACAGTTCACCTATGTCTTTGATTTTAACGGTCGCGAAATCGATTACTGCTATGAGAAGACTTCTCCGACTACTTGGCTTCACGAGAGCCTATCGATTGATGGAGAGCTAATTTTCGATTTCGATAATGCGAGTGGCGTTTTCAAAGAGAACCATCTTGAGCGAATCGGTGCTGCTAGGATCAATTTTGAGTTCTCCGATACTTCATTGAGCCTTCTTTCCTATATAACGAGCAGTCTCCCAACTAATGTTCTGGGCGTCTTGGCAGAGCTGCGTCGATTCGTATCGCGCATGAGGCTAATTCGTATGGATGGCTTTCGGTTAAAGGGATTCGAAACCATAAAGGTAATCGACAAAATCATACGTGAGAACAAAGTTGCGGAATTCGAGTCATTTATTCGTGATTTTGGAGTCGATGAGCCGCTTATTGTTATCAAAGAGTCCGACGGCTCACCTGTTCTTTATTTCAATCATCCCATGCGATGCATCCCGTTTGTCGAGGCATGCTCTAGCGGTACAAGAACTCTGGTTAAGTTATTCTCCGAGCTCGAACTAAACGAGTCGGCCAGTTTTTTGTTCATAGATGAGTTTGACGCGTTTTGTCACTTTGAGATGGCTGAGAACCTTTTGAAGCTCTTCGCTTCCAAGACGTCTTGTCAGATAGTGTGCTCGACGCACAACACTTCGCTCGTTAAGAATGGCGTGATGAGGCCTGACTGCGTATATCAAATCTCTGCAAAAGGGGGCATTCGAACCTTGGCCGATTCCACCGATCGTGAGCTGAGGCTTGGCAACAACATTGAGAAGCTCCTCCGAGCCGGAGAGTTTGATTAGCCATGAACAATGCGTCCGAAAAGAACGTCCTGCTCATTGTTGAAGGTGCAAAGCGCGAGCCTCAGCTGATGGAGCGATTGTTTGAATCATTTGGCCTTGCGGACGATCATCAAATTGTTCCTGTTGAGATCAACGTTCACGACTTTCTAAATAAGCTCTTTCAAGAATACGGTAGTGATTTTGATTCCGTTGATCTTAAAGCCTTTGTTGCTGAGCTTCTTTCGGATAAAGATGATGCGGCCCAGCTTCTCGAGTCGAGTTTTACGGACATCCTGCTCATATTTGACTTAGATCCACAGGACAATCGGCTCGATTTGAAGCGGCTTGAGCTAATGCAGGACTATTACTGCGATAGCACTGATATGGGTCAACTGTTTCTAAGCTATCCATCGGTTGAAGCATATCGTGATTTTGACCCGCTGAATTATTCATCGCCTGATGACGCTCTCGTTCCTTCAGATGTGATTTTTGGTCAGCGATCTTACAAGGACTGGGTTGCTAGAAGGGGAAATTCGCTTGCGGATATTGAGCGCATTGATGGCTATACATTTGCTTGTATTATTGCCGTTCATGTCCTGAGGTCGCTTTGGTTGACTGACGTACAATTGTCGCAAAATGGAGACGAGCCTTTGGCTGATTTGTCTGCGACTGTGGTCAGCATCGATCATTCTGCACTTTTGCAAAAAGAGATTGATCGCCTGCACAATGATTCACTTTGCGCATGCTGTACCTGCCTTTTCTTTATTGCAAACTGGCCAAAGCGGCTTAATGACGTGTGGACCAAGGCGATTAAGAGGGGTTTGGGTATTCGTTTATTCTAAATAGCTGCCTCCCGCCCCATTTTTCCGGAAGTGCGGGGAAAAATCGAAAACCTCCGAGCACAACCCGTTTTTTTGTAACAAAACCGCAGGTCGCGGAAGTGTAAAACCGGGGTCTGGTCGGCGGTTCTCC
>CALFDL010000328.1 GCA_937950415.1 uncultured Collinsella sp.
CGCAGATGTCGTCGAGTTTTGCTAACCTGGCGAGCGCCATGTGTGTGGATGCAAGCGCCTTTGCCCGCGCCATCCATTTCAACATGGACGCCGAGGACCTGAGTTCGCTCATGATGAGTTACGCCAAGGCGTCGAAGCTCACCTACGACAACAATCTGACCACGTTGGGCTACGCGGATGAAGCGGACCCCATCTCGGTCAAGATTTTCCCGCGTGACTTTGAGGCCAAGGAGCGCGTACTCGATCATATCGATGCGTACAACAAGCAGGTCAAAGCCGCCGGCCACGACGAGCAGGCAATCTCGTACACCGACTACATGGGCATCATCATGGGCTCGGTGACCGACATCGTGAATACCATCAGCTTGGTGCTCATCGCGTTCGTGAGCATCAGCCTGGTCGTCAGCTCCATCATGATCGGCATCATCACCTACATCAGCGTACTGGAGCGCAAGAAGGAGATCGGCATCCTACGTGCGATCGGCGCGTCGAAGCGCAACGTGGCCAACGTGTTTAACGCCGAGACGTTTATCGAAGGTCTCATTGCCGGCGTCTTTGCCATTGTCGTCGTGGTGGCCGTGAGTTTCCCGGTTAATACCTGGGCACTTGCTGCCAAGCAGGTACCCAACCTGATGAGCCTACCCGTGCAGGATGCGCTGGTGCTCATCGCAATTTCAGTGCTGCTGACGGTCGTTGCCGGCCTGCTGCCGGCCCGCAGCGCATCCAAGAAGGATCCCGTCGAAGCCCTGCGCTCTGAATAATGCGACAAAGGGACAGTCCCTTTGTCACGTCCGTTGATATGAGAGAAGAGTAGATGATCCTTTCGCTGGCCCCTATGGAGGGGATTACCGGGCATGTGTTCCGTCGCGTGCATGCGGAGTGCTTCGGTGCACTCGATTGTTATTACACGCCGTTTTTGCCGCCGCCGCGGGTGGGAAACCGCTTTGGCGGCAAGGCGTTTAAGGAGATCGATCCTGCCAACAACCAGGGGCTCAACGTAGTGCCCCAGCTCATGTCCAAGAACGCGGACGAGTTTGTGTGGGCGGCACAGGTGCTCGCCGACATGGGATACCGTGAGGTCAATCTTAACCTTGGCTGCCCCTCGGGAACGGTTGTCGCCAAGGGCAAAGGATCGGGTTTCTTGCGCAACTTGGACGAGCTCGAGGTGTTCTTGAGCGATGTGTGCGAGCGGTCGCCGTTGCCGGTATCGGTCAAAACTAGGCTGGGGCTCGAGGACGACGACGAGTATGAGCGCGTGCTCGATCTGTATTGCCGCATGCCGCTGGCAGAGCTAATCGTGCATCCGCGTGTGCAAAAGGACCGCTATACGGGCTCGCCGCGCAAGGAGTTCTATGGCGAGACTCTGGAGCGTGCGCCGTTCTCGGTTGCCTATAACGGCGACATTTTTGATCTTGAGGATATGGATGCGCTGGTGGAGGCCTATCCCGGCACGCGCCATGTAATGCTGGGGCGCGGCCTCCTCGCGAACCCCGCGCTGGCTCGCATGGTCAAGGGCGGCCCTGCTGCCACGGCTGCTGAGCTGCAGCGCTTCCACGACACGCTGTTTGCGGCCTATGCAGAAGAGATTGGCGGTAACGCGGTCTTTCGTATGAAGGAGTGGTGGTTCTACGCCAAGTGCGCTTTCGCCGACCCCGCTACTGTTCACAAGCTCGTACGCAAGACTAAAAAGGTCGACGAATATCGCGCCGCCGTCGAGCGCGTCTTTCGCGAGCAGCCACTTGCACTCATAGCTCGCTTCCACGGCTAGTTGGTCGTTGGGGACGTTCTTTAACGACTAGTCATTTAAGAACGTCTCCAATGACTAGCCACAAAAAGCTGTACGTCAGCATCCAAAGATGTCGAAAGATGTCGACTTTGGATGCCGGCGTATATGTTTGGGTCGGCGGGGGAGTGGAGTCTAGGCAATCATTGCGTCGAGCGTGATGAGCTCTCTGAGTCGCTCCGTGCGTGTTTGCCCATGGCGCTTTGCTTTTGCGTCAAAGGCTTCAAGGACCGATTCACCCACACGTGCCGATAAAACAACGCTTGGCTCATCAGAGATCGACGGCCTTCCCAGCTTGATGGTGCGACCCTTCGGCCACCCATCTTTTTCGTATGCCTCTGCGGCTTTCTCCAACTCTCCGGGAGCAAACCCCATCATCTTTTCGAGCTGCTTAGCGTCCATAGCGCCTCCTATCGATCGGCATAATGTCGAGCACAGGTCAACGGATAATCTTTTTGTATACAGTCTTGTAGAAAAAACAAACAGTTTATCAGGCTAATTAGCTTGTTTTGACCCGCGTGTTCGATAGAAAATGAGCATTGACGGCTTCGATACTCCTTTGCTTTTCAGCCTGGAATTTGGATGCTCATTGAACTTCCGGAGGGGAGCGCTTTATTAAGCTATCGAGATTCTGGGCATGAACTCTCACTGGTCTTCGGTAATGGGACCAGCTTAATTCGCGACACAGTGTGTCGCGAATGGGAGTAGTCGTTAGGTGTCCTTCAATGGCTACTCATATAAGAACGTCCAAGTGTCGGATTTTGTCATTTAGTGTCGTTCTCAGCGACTATTCTGGAGGGTCGTGGTCAAAAAAGGGCAAATATGAGTACTGTTGCCATTATGGTTGCATTTATTTTGCTATAAATAGCAGCTCCTGATGAGATTTGTTCCCATTAGGAGCTACTTTTATTGAACATATGAGGAGAAATAGCGTCGTCTACGGACGTATGGAACGTTGAATAGCTCCTGAAGTGATCAAAATCGCTGCTACTAAACAGGTAGCAGTACTCATATTTGCCCTTTTTTGACCACAGCCCTCTCGGAAACCTTTCCAGAGGCGTCAAACAGCCATAATCCAAAGGTCGCCTCAAACAATTAGCCGGCTAAGAGCGTCCATGGCTACCCAAAAGCTGTACGCCAGCATCCAAAGATGTCGGAAATGGTCGACTTTGGATGCTGGCGTACATGTTTGGGTCGTATAGGTTGGGGCGAGACGGTCGCAACGCGAGTGTTAGAGTAGGTTCTCCTGTGCCCACGCGATGATGTCGCTCGACTCGTAGAGTGGTTTGCCGTCGATGAACAGGCAGGGAACCTGGCGTTTTCCGCCGACGGCGATGAGTGTCTGCTCGGCTTCGGTATCGGTCGTGATATTGCGCTCGGGAATGGTCACACCGTTATCGGCCAAAAAGCGCTTGACTTTTATGCAATACGGGCAGCCGGTCATAACGTAGAGTGTGAGCTCGTGATCAGTGGCCATGGGTCTCCAATCGGTTGAGGTTTCGATTGAAATACCCAAAGCTGCCGCGGTCTATGCGCGGACCAGTGACGACTCGATGGCTTGGACCAGAAACGCCGTGGCTCCGGTGCCGCAGGGCTTGTCGTAGTAGTCGATAAAGCGCTGATCGGCAAGATAGCCGTGGGTGAGGCCCAGGTATGCTTCGTCTTGGGGCTCGTGTCCCCAATTAAGGCCAATCCATCGGCGATGCATCGCGACGAGTTTGCGGGCCTCGTTGCTCTCCGGGTCGTCAATGCCCATGGCGATCGATAGCTGGCCCAGAACAGCGCGTTCAAGTTCCTTCATGTCGTTCCATGTCTCGGGGTCCATGTCCAGCAGCGCTTCGTTTGCCGCATCGATAGCCTCATTGCCATAGCGCACCCGGGCTTCGGCACCGTAGCGTTCCTCGTTTTCCTGCACGGTGCGCCAGCGCTCCAGTTGCGGCAGGACGGCGCCCATGAGCGAGACGGCTTCGTCGAGCGACATGCCGGTGTTTTGCGCCAGCCGCGGGGCACAATCCTCGATCATTGCCTCCATGGTGATGTCATAGGTGTACTTGCCGTGGTCGTAGCACCACTTGCAGTAATGATCGGTCGCGGTGCCCGCAGCGTCGGTGCCGCAGTCGTCGGGCGTGAGTATCATGCCGCAGCTCTGGCAATAGTGCTCGGGCATTTCGAGCAGGTGGGGCAGAGGCTCGCCGGTCACGGCGGCGATGAGCTTCATCATGTCGATGCCAGGGGTGACTTCGCCGCGTTCCCAACGGCTGACGGCTTGGCGTGTGACGAAGAGCTTGGCGGCAAGTTGCTCTTGGGTGAGGTGGTGGGCGCGACGGACAGCAATGAGCTTTTCTGCGAAGGCCATAACGGCTCCTTTCTGCTGGTTGATGGCTTAAGTATACGCGGCGGCTGGTGCCCTTCCAAGCAACTGTTGGTTGCACGACAGGGACCGCGATAAAGAATTGCGCGCAACACCCCACGCCCCCATGCCGTACAATGACCGGCATGGAACCTATTGCACACATACATACCGACCTGCCGCAGAAGTTCGGCATTCCGCGCAACAGTTTTTTGGCGCCTCATCTGCAGGGACGTATCGTATTTGAGCCGGAATTTGCCTCCAATGCAGCGGTTGAGGGCCTGGACTCCTTCTCTCACCTATGGCTGCTGTGGCGTTTTGAAAACGGCACGCCCGGCGGCACGGCTAAGGACATAGCTGCCGATGCCAAGTCGCAGGACAGGTCCGGAACTAATGCCAAGTGGTCGAAAACCGTGCGTCCGCCGCGTCTGGGCGGAGCCGAGCGTGTGGGCGTCTTTGCCACGCGCAGTCCGTTTCGCCCTAATCCCATCGGGCTCACCTGCGTCAAGCTTGATCGTGTCGAGCTCACCGACGATGGCCCCATCATCCATGTGCTGGGGGCCGACCTGCGCGATGGCACGCCCGTCTACGACATTAAGCCCTACATTCCGTTTGCGGACTGTCACCCGGATGCAACGGGCGGCTGGATTGAGGATGCTCCGTGGCAAGAGCTCGATGTTGAGTTCCCGCAGGCTCTTCAAGACATGGTCCCGCCCGCAAAGCTCCCCGGTCTGGTCGAGGTTCTTCGCCAAGATCCGCGCCGCGCGGGCAGCAAGCACGAGCCAAACCGCGTTTATCACTTGGCATACGCCGGACTCGACGTGTCTTTTACCGTTGACGGAACCAGGCTAACGGTGGTCGCCATCACCGACGCGCGAGACTAACCAGCCATTCGTCCGCACCCGTCAAATTAAGCACCAAACTCCGCGCCAAAACCGCCCACGCTGGTGGACAATAACGCCTACCAAAACAATCACTTTGCATGGGAGCTCAGCATGAAATACGACTTTAGCTCGCTTATCGACCGCCACGGCATGGACGCCATCGCCGTTGACTCCTGGGGCGAGATCCCCGGCATGGCTCCGAACGCACCCGACGAGGGCTTCGACCGCATCCCCATGTGGGTGGCGGACATGAACTTTGCCACGGTGCCCACGGTTCAGGAACACATCATTCAGCGCGCCCAGCACCCCATGTTTGGCTATTTCAATCCGCGTCCCGAGTACTTCGACCGCATCATCGAATGGCAGAGCCGCCGTAATGGCGTCGAAGGCCTGCTCCCCGAGCATATCGGCTACGAAAACGGCGTGCTGGGCGGCGTCGTGTCCACGCTGCGCGCGTATGTCCAGCCGGGCGATGCGGTGCTGGTCCACAGCCCCACCTACATTGGATTTACCAAGTCCATCGAAGCCGCGGGCTATCGCATTGTCCACAGCCCGCTTAAGCTCGACGACCAAGGCGTGTGGCGTATGGACTTTGAGGACATGGAGCGCAAGCTCGCCCAAAACCACATCCATGCCGCGGTGTTCTGCTCGCCGCACAATCCCTGCGGCCGCGTATGGGAGCGCGACGAGATCGAGCGCGCCATGGATATCTATCGCCAGCACGATTGCGTGGTGATCTCGGACGAGATTTGGTCCGATATCATCCTGCCGGGACACAAGCATATTCCGACGCAGTCGGTAAGCGAGGACGCCCGCATGCGCACGGTTGCCCTCTATGCGCCCAGCAAGACGTTCAACCTGGCGGGCCTGGTCGGCAGCTACCACATCATCTATAACGAGACGCTGCGCGACCGCGTGCGCACCGTGTCCAACAAGACTCACTACAACGAGATGAACGTCCTCTCCATGCATGCGCTTATCGGTGCCTACCAGTCGCAAGGCTACGAGTGGGTGGACGAGCTCAACCAAGTGCTTGCCGGCAATATCGAGTACTTCTGCAATTACGTGGACGAGCATTTTGCGGGCGTGTCCTATTCGCGTCCGCAGGGTACCTACATGGTGTTTCTGGACTGCACCGAGTGGTGTCGCGAACATGGCCGCGATATTCAGTGGCTGCTTGACGAGGGGGCGCGCGTGGGCGTGGGGTATCAGGATGGCCGTCCGTTCCACGGGCCCTGCCACATTCGCGTGAATCTGGCGCTGCCGCTTTCGCGCGTGAGGGAAGCGTGCGACCGCCTGGACCGCTACGTTTTTAATGCACGGTAAGTGTGCGCTGCATGCGGGGCCTTCTGCCAAGTTGGCTAGAAGGCCCCGCAGGGTAAAGCGTCTGTAACCATTGGGCGCTCGAGTGGTTTCATTTGCTATTATTTCTAGCATTTCAGTCTGTAAACAGGATCGTCTGGAGCTCGATGAAAAGACCCCGTCGCTCGGTTGCCATTTCGTTGTTTGTTGCGCTTGCAGTGGCGGGCGCCTTTGTCGTAGCGATAGCCGGCTGTTCTGGGTCGAATGACGAAGCCTCGACGTCTGCATCAAAAGGCCTGGATGCCTCTCAGGTCAAAGACGACGACCTTAAGACGCTCAACGTCGGAAGCGACCTCTATCCACCGTTTGTGTATACCGACGAGTACGGCGATATCGTTGGCCTGGATGTTGAGATATTGACCGAGGCGTTGGCCCGCATTGGTTACAAGCCAAAATACCAGCTGATTGACTGGGAAAAGAAGAAAGAGCTGCTGGCGAGCGGCGAGCTCGATTGTGTCATGGGCAGCTTTAGTATGACGGGTCGCGAAAGCGAATATCGTTGGGCCGGCCCGTACCTTGCGAGCCGCCAGGTGGTCGTGGTCAATCCCGAAAGCGACATCTACACGCTCGCCGATCTTGAGGGCAGGGTCGTGGGGGTGCAGTCCACCACCAAGCCCGAGGGCATTTTGCTCAACCGTACCAATGAAAAGGTTCCGCAAATCAAGGAGCTCTACAGCTTCTCGGACCGCTCATACCTGAACCCGGCGCTCGTCGAGGGCCTGGTCGACGCTATCGCCGCACATGAGTCCTCGCTGCTCACCTATGAAAAAGACTATGGCGTGACGTATCGCATTCTGAACGAGCCGCTGCTGGAGGTTGGTTTGGGCACCGCTTTCGATATCAACGATACGCGCGGCATCGACGTCAAGCTCACTCATGCCTACCAAGAAATGCTTGCCGATGGCACCATGGAACGCCTGGTGTCAAAGTACTTTGATGACCCCTCACCATTTTTGAATATGGAGGGCCTGTCGTGATCGATGCGCCCGACTACACCGCTCAGGAGCAGGGCAATCATTCGACCTGGGTATGGCTCCTTGCCGCCCTGGTGGGTATAGCGCTCTCGGTTGTCGCCGGCATGATGAGCTACGGCTACACCACGGCCCAGGCCGAGCAGCGCTTTGCCGACGTTGTCGATTACGTGGCGACGCAGAGCCTTTCCTACGACGCGTTCAACAGCGCCTATGCGACCAAAAACCTGATTCGCGTTATGGAGATCGCCGGAGAGGTGGCGCGCGATACGGAGCGCGACGGTTCGGTGGATAATGCCGCACTGGAGCAATATGCTGACCAGTTCAACGTGAGCGCGCTGATCGTGACGGACGCATCTGGCAATTTGGTGTTCGAGTCCTCGACGGATGGCGTGGACTACGAGTCGCTTGCTACGTATCTCAAAGAGGCACCCGTACTGGAGGTGGCAACCCATCCGCTTAAGTCCTATACCGCCCGCATCACGCTTGCGGATGATTCGGTCGCAGACATTGGCTGCGTAACCCGGCAGGATGGCGAGGGTATCGTTATCTCTGTAAGGCATCAGAGCGCGAAGGCAGTTGCAAGCAATACACTCAAACTGCAGAGCCTGCTTGATGGCTATGAAACCATCGATAGCGGCAATATCGTGATCGAAAACGATGGCAAGGTCGTTGCGACCAATGCCGTCGAACCTACCGTATTGGGCGTGTTCGACCTGCCCGCGACGGACGCCATCATTGTTGACGAAATTAAGGATCGATGCCTGCCCGGCAAAGTCCGACTGGTCAACGTCAACGGCGAGTGGTATTTGGGCACATACGGCAAAGCGCAAAAATTCTACGTGTACACCTATGCCTCGGCGCAGCGCTACTTTGAGGTCGTCGCGGCTGTCGCTGCCGGCGTGCTGGTGCTCTACAGCGGTGTTGTAGCCACTGTTGTGATGGTGCGTCGCCGCGCTGATCGTCGACGTTTGACGGACTTGCTGCAGCAGGAGCGCGACTATGGCGACAAGCTGGCAAAGGCGGCGCGTGAGGCCTCGTCTGCCAACTCGGCAAAGACAGAGTTTCTGCGTCGCATGAGCCACGATCTGCGCACGCCCATCAACGGCATTCGCGGCATGGTCGAGGTTGGCGATGCCAATGCGGACGATCTGCAAAAGCAGACTGAGTGCCGCTCAAAAATCTGGACGGCATCGGGACTGCTGCTCGACCTTGCCAACGAGGCACTCGATATGAGTCGCCTGGAGAGCGGACAGGTCGACCTGAACCTCGTGCCCATAAATTTGGTGGCCCTCAACTGTGAAGTGCGCGATATTCTGGAGCGCCAGGCCGAGGAGCGCCTGGTGACAATTATCTGCGATCAGCAGACGCTTAATCATCCCTATGCGCGGGTGAGCGTGACGCACCTCAAACGCTTGTTGCTCAATATTGCCGGCAATGCCGTCAAGTACAATCGCCGGGGCGGCTATGTTCGCCTGGCGTGCCGCGAGGTGGAGCCAGCGGATGGCGTTCCTGTCTATGAATACACGATTGCCGATAACGGTATTGGCATGAGTGAGGAGTTTCAACAGCACCTCTACGAGCCGTTTTGTCGCGAGGAGCAGCAGGTGGAAGGCGCTTCATCGGGAACTGGCCTGGGTGCGCCTATTGCCAAACAGTTGGTCGAGCTTATGGGCGGAACCATGAGCTTTTCGAGCATTTTGGGGCAGGGGACGACGTTTACCATCCGCTTGCCGTTCGAGAAATGCAAGCGCTCCGAGATTCCTCAGGCCGTGCGCGTGAACGCGGGCGACGGCGATGCGCTCCAGGACTTGCGCGTTTTGCTCGTAGAGGATAACGACCTGAATGCCGAGATTGCACAGTTTACGCTCGCCCGTGCCGGTGCCGTCGTGACGCATGCCAAGGATGGTGAGTCTGCCGTCGAGATGTTTGCCGCGAGCGCGCAGCACGAGTACGACGTGGTGTTGATGGACATCATGATGCCGGGCATCGATGGCCTTGAGGCCACGCGTCAGATTCGAGCGCTCGATCGCGAGGATGCCGCGACCACGCCGATTATCGCCGTGAGTGCCAACGCCTTTGCCGACGACCGCAGGCTTTCGCGTGAGGCGGGCATGAACGCGCACCTGAGTAAACCAGTGAGTTCGCAGGAGCTCGTTGAGGCGCTTGTGCACATAGCCGCCGACGCTTCATAAGCATATGGCCCGGTTCCAAGGTTGGTTGGAACTGGGCCATATTGCTATTTGCGAGACCTGCTGAGGGGCTTACTTTTCCTGAATTTGCTTACCGCAAAGATGCTCAATCGTAATCTCGTAGAGCTGGACGCCCTTAATATCCTTGGCGATTTCCTCTTCGACTTCTTCGGCAGAAGGGTAGTACTTAAGGGCGAGCTGGCGGACTTTGTCCTCGATAAACGCGGGGGTGTCATTCGCCAGGCGACAACGGCCAAAGACGACGGTGCTCATAACGTAGGGAGCCCAGTCACCGTCCTGGTACCACTCGTTGCCGTATACGGTAAAGCAGACCTTGTCATCGCGCTTGAGTGCGTCGACCTTGTGGCCGGCTTTGGCGCCATGGAAATAGATCTTGTCGTGCTCGGCGTCAAAGAAGTAGTTGACGGGAATGGCGTACGGGTAGCCATCGTCGCCGTTGACGGCAAAGACGCCGCGCTTGCAGGTGGCGAGCAGTTTGCGCGCTTCCTCGTCGGTGATGGCGCGTTTCTTTCGACGTAAGGGCCTAAACATCGTTGGCTTCCTTTCTACT
Source organism: uncultured Collinsella sp. (assembly GCA_937950415.1). Taxonomy (GTDB): domain Bacteria; phylum Actinomycetota; class Coriobacteriia; order Coriobacteriales; family Coriobacteriaceae; genus Collinsella. Next base: position 10,114 of record CALFDL010000328.1, read on the forward strand.
GCGCATGGTGGTTGAGCACAAACTATAGCGAAACAGCCCCGTTTTTCTTGATACAGGCGAGTATGTTTTTGAGCTTGTTAAAGTCGAGCGGTTTGGGCAGATGGGCGTTCATGCCGGCGTCGTGTGCCGCCTTGGCGTCCTCGGCAAAGGCATTGGCGGTGAGCGCGATGATGGGGATGTCGGCTGCATCGACCTTCTCGTTCAGGCGAATCGCGCGGGTTGCCTCATAGCCGTCCATGTCCGGCATCATAATGTCCATCAGAATGGCATCGAAGCTGCCGGCGGGACGGCCAACGTATAGGTCGACCGCTTCGTTGCCATCGGCGGCGCGAGTTACGACAATGCCTTCGCTTTCGAGCAGCGCCTGGGCAATCTCGGCATTGAGCTCGTTATCTTCTGCCAAAAGAACGTTCATGCCGGCAAGCGAGCAGCTGTCTGCTTGCTCGTCCGCGCGTTCTCTTGCCTGAGGGTCTTTGTCGATATCGAGCGGAATCTGGACGTTGAACGTACTCCCCACGCCAACCTCACTCGAAATCTCAATCGTGCCGCCCATCAGTTCAATAAGCGACTTGACGATTGGCATGCCCATGCCGGTTCCCTGGAACTTGCTACGCGCATCGTCACCTTCCTGGGCAAACGGCTCATAGATATGCTTTAAAAACTCGGGAGCCATGCCAATGCCGGTATCCGAAACGCTAAAGCAAAAGAGAGCGCGCCCGTTATCGAGTGGCTTGGTCTTTGAGCTAAAGGTGACGGAGCCGCCGTGCTTGTTGTACTTAATGCTGTTGTCTAACAGGTTGATCATGATCTGTCGGATATGGGTGGGACTGCCGATCACGTATGGCCCTGTGGCGTACGGCAGGCTATTGTCCTGCATTGTGATGCCGTTACCGGACGCGCGGAGCTTGCACAGCACCAGCGCATCGTCACAGAGCTCTTTGAGGTTAAAAGGAGCATGTTCCAGTGTTAGCTTGCGGTCTTCGATTTTGCCCATCTCGAGGATATCGTTGATCAGCGAGAGCAGGTGATTGGCGGCAACACGCGCCTTGGCGCGGCTTTCGCGGGCGACTTGCATATCGCCGTCTTTCAATTCCTCAATTTCGATAAGACCCAGGATGCCGTTGAGCGGCGTGCGGATGTCGTGACTCATGCGCGTGAGGAATGCTGTCTTAGCGGCGTTGGCGGCATCGGCTTTCTGCTGTTCTTTCTGCGCGCGGTGAAGCGACCAGACAAGGATGATGATGCCGGTGAGCAAAATGCAGATGACGACTGCCGCAATGACGATGCGGTTGCGGTAGAGAAGTCGGAACGCATCCGATTCTTGCGCCGAGTGCGATGTGGGGGAATAACTGCTTGCAGAGAGCGATTCGCCGGCATTGACGATAGCCTTATTGATAATTCCCAACAGCTCGGGCTTGCCGCGCGAAATCAAACACGATAGTTGCGCCGTGTTGGTGAGCTCCTGCGTTTCGAAATCCTCGATGTCATAGGTGTCGCGGATGGTTTCCAAGCGCGTGCTGGGGACAATGATGCAACTTGCCTCTCCCTTATTGAGGGCTTTGAGCGCCTCGCCGCCATTTGGATATTCGGTTATCGTTGCGTCGGGGAAGAGGCTCTCGAGCTCAAGACGGTTGACGATCGCGCTCTGCGTGCAAGCGATTTTCTTAAGGTCGCGGTTCAGGTTATTGCTGCTGTGAATGGCGGTCAGGGAAACCGTTCCCATCGGGTTTGACTGCACGACCCCTTTCTGTTCGGCAAGCCAGTAGTCGCGAAACAGAGGTAGGGCGACATCGATAGTTCCGTTGGAAAGGGCTTTGACCATTTGCTTGTTATTTGAGATCGCGACTGTTTTAACCGTAATGCCAAACTTGTCGCGCAACGTCGTTGCAAGCGAGGCGAGCGACCCTTCCATCTCGCCGTCGTCATTTTGCGTGCAGTAGGGAAGTTGGTTTTTAAGATAGCCAATCGTGATGGTGTTGCCGTTTGCTTTGAGCCAGGAGGTCTCGGTGCCGGTGAGCGATGATGAGCCGCTGTTTTGGGCCGAGTAGCTCGATTTGACTTCGTCGTTATAGCGCGGGTTGACGCGGGCGATTGCCGTCATGGCGGCATTGATGTCATTCATCAAATCGGGGCGGCTTTTGGGAATGGCAAAATAGTAGTCGCTCGAGCCTACGTAGAACATGGGCGAGGCATCGGGCGACGAAATGGTGTCGTTCATGATGACGGCGTCGACCTCGCCGTCTGCAAGCGCCTCAAAGAGGGCGCTGCCGGTGTCGATTCCTTTATAGGTGCAGGTAACGCCTTCGTCGGCGAGCCACTGCTGGCCGACGATAGTTTGCATAACGCCAGAGTTGCAGCCGATGGTGAGGCCTTGGAGCGCTTGGGGGTCGCCCTTGGCCAGATCGTCGCGGTCGGGCCTGGCGTAGATGTAGTAGCGCTCGGTGCCCTCGGGGTTCGAGGAAAAGAGCAGCTT
>CALFDL010000329.1 GCA_937950415.1 uncultured Collinsella sp.
AGACGATGATGTGGTTTACCGCCGACCTGCACCTGGGCGATACGAATATCTTGCACGACATGGATCGACCGTTTGACTCGGTCGAGGAGATGAACCGCCGTGTCATCGATGCCATCAATGAGTGCGTGGCTGTGGACGACCGCCTCTATATCTTGGGAGACTTTACCTATCGTTTGCCCTTGGCGGATGCTGTGCGCCTGCGCGAGCGTATCGAATGCAAGAATGTGACGCTCATCCGCGGTAATCATGACGGTGACTGGGAAGATCCGGACGCGCCGCGCATTTGGGATGAGGTGCGCGACTATCTGGAGGTTGCTCCCGGTTACGCTAAGGGTCATCGCCTGGTGATGAGCCATTACCCCATGCTCAGCTGGAATGGCAAGGCGCGTGGTGCCATCATGCTGCACGGGCATATCCACAGCAGGGGAGACCGCACCAACGCGCGCAACCGCGATCGCGAGCGCCCCATCTTTCGCTATGATGTCGGCCTCGATGCCAACGAGTACAAGCCCGTTAGCCGCGACCAGATCCTGGGCTTCTTTGGACTCTAGCTGTAAGTGCAGGTAGAATGAACGCGCCGCGCGGATGGTCTGCACGGCGCGTTTTAGTAGGAGCGATGATTCCATGAGGGCTATCCAGCGCATTAACCATAACGCTGCCATCTGCGAAGACGGCGCGGGGCGTCAGCTTATCGCGCTGGGTCGTGGTATCGGCTTTGGCGATATGCCGCATGAGGTCGACCTGGATGTCATCACGCGTACCTTTTACGGCATTGATTCAAAGTACCTGGCGTTTATTGATGAGGTCGACCCCGAGGTGCTGGAGTTTTCTGCTCAGCTGGCTGATATCGCAACCGGACAGCTTTCGTACGAATTGAGCCCTAACCTCCCCATTACACTGGCGGACCATATCCAGTTTGCCATTAAGCGCGCCCGCGAACACATGGTGGTGTCGTTGCCGCTCGAGCGCGATCTGGAGCAGCTGCATCCCATCGAATACCGCTTGGGCGAGCTGGCTGTTCGCGGCATCCAGAAAAGCTTCCGTGTGCGTATGCCCCGAAGCGAGGCCGCGGGCATTGCCATGTCGATTGTCAACGCATCGGTTAAGCCGAGCGAGCGGCGCGTGCTTGCCGAGCAGCACGAGGAGCGACTGCTCGATATGACGGTCGCGATTATTCAAGAAGAGTTGGGTGTGACGGTCGATCGCTCGTCGTTCGCCTTTGCCCGCTTTGCCACTCATGTGCGCTATCTGCTCGACCGCGTGGCAAAGAAAGAGCCGATCGATACCGAGAACTCCGGTCTTTACGACGTGCTCGTGGAGCAGTATCCGGCGGCATCGCGTTGCGCTCACCGTGTCGACGATCTGATTCAAGAGACCTTTGGCGAGCCATTGGCCCAAGAGGAGCTCGTCTATCTGATCATGCATGTGAATCGCGTGGCTTCTGTCCACTCGGATAAATAGGCTCTCTGGTATTTCCTTTCCGTCATGGCGACCGTTCGCGGGTCGTTTGCTACCGTTCGTCGGTAATCTGAGCCGCAACGAACGCATCTGCCGCATATACTCGCCGTGTGTTGGGTGTTACTCACGGCGCAGCTCCGAGAGGCACTACCGATTCTGCCGAGACCATAATTGGGTCTCTGTCGGTTGTGCGCGGGGCTTTTTTCATGTCGATCCACCCGGGAATTACATGCAAATCAATCTCTTGCCAACTGATATCGCGCGCTGCGCAGGCGCGAGCGGAATCGTGCGTCTTGGCGCCGTGAAGTCCCACGGCCTTTAGTTGGAAGAGAAGGGATTCGACATGGCTGTCGATAACAAGAAGATTGCCGAGGACGTGCTCGCTGCCGTCGGCGGCGCCTCCAATGTGACGAACGCGGCGCACTGCATGACCCGCTTGCGTCTGAACCTCAAAGATCAGTCCATTCCCAATGATAATGAAGTTAAGAAGATCAAGGGTGTGCTGGGCGCACAGTGGTCTGGCGGCCAGTATCAGGTCATCATTGGCCAGAACGTGCCGAAGGTCTATGACGCCGCCATTGCGCTGGGCGTCAAGGGCGAAGGCTCCATTGACGAGAACCTCGATGACGGCATCAAGGAGCCACTGACGGTCAAGACTGCGGGCAAGAAGGCCCTTAACTACCTGTCCAAGACAATGTGCATGACGATCCCCATTATCATGGGCGCCGCCATGTTCCGCACACTTGCCGTACTTTGCGGCGACGGCATGCTCGGTATCTGGTCTGCCGATTCTGACATCTACAACTTCTTCTACAACTGGATTTACAACGCCGGCTATTATTTCCTTCCTGTCTATCTGGGTTGGGCTGCCGCAAAGCAGCTCGGCTGCAGCCAGCCGCTCGGCATGATGCTCGGCGGCGTGCTCATTGCCCCCGAGTTCATGACGCTGGTCAACGCCGCGGCGGATTCGGGTGCTACGACCACGATGGTTTACGGCGTGCTCCCGGCTCAGCTGAACAACTATTCTGCGACCGTGCTCCCCATGCTGCTGTCTATGCCGGTGCTGATGGTCGTCGAGAAGTTCATGAAGAAGATCATCCCCGACATGCTCTCCACGGTGTTTGTGCCCGTGTGCACCATGGCTGTGATGACCCCCGTTTCCCTGTGCGCCCTAGCTCCGATTGGTTCCATTCTGGGCGACCTGGTCGGCAACTTTATGTTCGGCCTCGGAAACGCTGGCGGCATCGTCACGATCCTCTCCCTCGTCGCCATTGCTGCGCTTTGGGAGTTCCTGGTTATGACCGGTATGCACCAGGTTCTGATTGCCCTCGGCATTGTGCAGGTGCTCACCTCAGGGTCTGACTCCTGCGTTATGGTCGCGGGTGCTATCGCTCAGTTCGCCACGTGGGGCATGGCCTTCGGTGCCTTCCTGCGCCTTAAGGAGGTCGACGAAAAGGGCGCTATGCTTGGTTTCTCTCTCTCCGGCATTGTCGGTGGCGTGACGGAGCCCGCGCTGTATGGCTGCGGCTTTAAGTATACTCGCTGCCTGGGTGCCATGGTCGCGGGCGGCGCTATCGGCGGCCTGATCGCGGCTCTCACTAATGTGACCACGTATGTTTTGGGCGCAACTAATATCCTTGGTATTACAGGTTATGTTGCAGGCGGAACTGCTAATCTCGTATGGGGCTGCGTTGCATCGGGCACTGCATTTGTTGCCGCCGCTGCCATCGCCTACTTCTTTGGCTTTACCAAGGAGCAGCTCGACGAAGACGCTGCTGCCGCCAAAGCCTAAAGCATCCGTTCGGTAGGACAATTATCTGGGGCACTTGGCTGCGCTTCAAGTGCCCCTTTCCGTAGATGGGGGTCAATATGAAGCAATTGCTCATTCGTGCCGACGATATCGGTTATTCGTATGCCGTTAACCTGGGGATTGCCCGCAGTATCAATGAGGGCCTGGTGCGCTCGGCGGGACTTATGCCCAATATGCCCGAGGCCGAGCGTGGCTGGTCGCTCGTGGCGGATGTCGGCATTGCGGTGGGCCAGCATACCAACGTGTGCCTGGGCAAGCCGTGTGCAGACCCGGAGCTCATTCCGAGTATGCTCAACGAGAGCGGTGAGTTCCATAGCAGCCGTACCTTCCGCGAGCATTTTAAGCGCGGCGAAGAACTGATCGACTTTGATGAGGCCTGCATCGAGATCCGCGCGCAGCATGACCGCTTTGTAGAGATTGTGGGCCGCGAACCCGATTACTTTGAGGCCCATGCCGTCATGAGCAAAAACCTTAACCGAGCGATCTCGGCGGTTGCTCAGGAACTGGGCCTTAAGGAACAGAAGGCGAGCTTCGACCCCATGGCGGTTGTGCGATGCGGTGCCACCGACCTGCGCATGGTGATGCACTCGATGGAGCCGGGCTACGAACCCAAGGACTCGATTATGCGGACGGTTCGCGAGATGGCGGACGGCGAGACGGTCGTCTTTGTGTGCCATCCGGGCTATCTCGATCGTTTTATCTTGGAGAACAGCTCGCTTACGACCGATCGCACCAAGGAAGTCGACGCGCTGATCGACCCCGAGCTTCGCGCTTGGCTTGAGTCTCAACCTGATCTTCGCCTGATCGACTACCGCGACCTGTAAGGACCCAAGCCACCACAAAGGGGATAGGCACCCTCGCGGTGGATCTGGCGCCGTTGCCATTATGGCTGCGGCGCCTTTTTTGTCCGCGTGGCGCGGTAGAGTGTAGAAGGTTGAAATTTGCGTCCATCGAGGAGCTGCTATGAACGAGATCAAGTGCCCGCATTG
>CALFDL010000330.1 GCA_937950415.1 uncultured Collinsella sp.
ACGCCGGGCAAACGTCGTTGGGCTTATCACTGACAGGAAATGGACGCCTGCATATCGTCCGCTAGCTTGGCACGGTACAATGCTTTCAGATTTCAATTTATGCATTAGTGGGGTTAATTCATGGCAGAATCTCGTGCGGAGCGTAAGGCTCGTCGTGCTTTGATCGAGGCGGCTGAGGAGTCGGGGGAGAGAAAATCTTCTAAGAAATCCAAGTCGTCTCTGAATGCGAAGGGTAAGTCGGCTAAGGGCAAGCGTCCCGGCTCTCGTCGGAACGAGGATAAGGCATCTCAGACTCGCTCCAAGCGCTCGCATAAAGATCAGGTTTCGTCTGCGCGTAAGGCTGTGGACCCCAAGTCTCCCTGTTCGATTATGAAAGCTTGCGGTGGGTGTACGGCGCTCAATCGTCCTTATAAGAAGCAGTTGGCAGCCAAGCAGGCCGCCATGGAGGAGCTTTTTGCTACCCTTTGCGAGCGCGAGGGCATTAGCGTCGACCCCATTCGCGGTATGGGCGTCACCCTGGGCGACCCGGGTAAATATCCTGCGCCGCGTGGCTTTCGTCATAAGGCTGCCACTCCCTTTGCTCCCGGTAAGGAGGGCGCCGTCCGTTGCGGTTTCTTTGAGCGCGGCACGCACAAGATCGTTGCCGTACCCGAGTGTCCTGTCGAGGCACCGGGTGCCCGTCAGATTCTCAACGGCATCGCACGCGAAGCTGAGCGGCTGCATATTCCCGCCTTTAATGAGGACAAGCATCTTGGTTTGCTTCGCTATGCCGTCGTCCGCTGCGGCTGGCGTACCGACCAGGTCATGGTCACGCTCGTGACCGCTCAGCGCGACTTGCCGCATGCGCAGGAGTTCTTTGAGGCTGTCGCCGCACTCGATCCGCGCATCGTCACCGTCGCCCAAAACATCAACGGACGTCCCGGCAACGCCATCCTCGGCGAGGAAACCCGCATTGTATATGGCGCCGAGTGCATGCGCGACCAGCTGCTCGGCTGCGAATTCGACATCTCCCCCACCGCGTTTTATCAGACCAACCCGCAACAGACCGAGCTGCTCTATCAGCTCGCTATCGACGGCATGGATTTGCACCAGGGCGATGTGCTCATGGATGCCTACTGTGGCAGCGGTACCATCGGTCTTTGCGCAGCTAAAGATGCCCAGAACAAGGGTATCGGCATTATGCTGCTCGGCGTGGAGCGCAACCCGGCGGGCATTGCCGACGCACGCCGCAATGCCGAGCTCAACGGCCTCACCCGCAGCGCTTGGTTTATGGCCGACGACGCCACCGATTACATCCTGGATGCCGCCGATAACAACGAGCGGGTCGATGCCCTTTCCATCGATCCGCCGCGCGCCGGCTCCACGCCCGAGTTCCTCGAAGCTGCCTGCGCGCTTAAGCCGCGCCGCATCACCTATATCAGCTGCAATCCCGCCACCCAAGAGCGCGACCTGCACCAGCTCCTCGACGGAGGCTATCGCCTGCTCAGCATTACGCCCGTCGACATGTTCCCCCATACCGACCACACCGAAACCGTAGCGGTCCTCGAACGCCGCTAATCCACCGGCACAGGAAAGGGGGCGGCCCGTCTGGACCGCCCCCTTTCGTCGGGCATACGAGTCTCGTTACATCCCCTTGCGCAGGTCGCACACGCCGGCTGCCGCCATCTCGCGCAGCAGCGTCTCGCGGTCACGCGTCACAATCAAATCCAGCGGGAAGTGAATCTCGTCGAGCAACTTGCGGGCATGGTCAAGCTTGCCAATTGCCATGCCAATGTGCGCATCAGTCGACACGCCAATGCCCACGCCCAGCTCGGCGCAGCGCTCGGCGATCTTGCGGCATGCGCCCCAATGCTCAGTGTCGACGCCGTGTTCAAGACTATGGTTGTTGATCTCGATAATCTTGTGCTTGGCCTTAGCTGCCAACAGTACCTCGTCGATATCGAACGGCACGCCCGAACGCCCCGTGTGGCCCAGCATGAACACCTTGGGGTGCTCCAGGGCATTGATATACATCTCGGTCGTCTGGGCCAGCGTCGCGCCCTCAGCAATCTGCGGATTATGCACGCTTGCCACCAAATAATCCAAATTACGCGTCACCAAATCG
>CALFDL010000331.1 GCA_937950415.1 uncultured Collinsella sp.
CCGCGCTTGCGCGCTCGGGCGCCAAGCCAGTCTTTGGTGTGTACGGCACGTTTTTGCAGCGCGCCTACGACGAGCTGTGGCACGACCTGTGCCTCAACGACGCCCCGGCAACCATTTTGGTGTTTGGTGCGTCAATCTTTGGCACCACGTCCGAGACGCACCTCTCGTTCTTCGATATTTCCATGCTGGGCGGTCTTCCCAACATGCACTACTTGGCGCCGGCCTGCATGGAGGAATACCTATCCATGCTGAGTTGGTCGCTCGACCACCGCGAGCATCCCGTGGCGATCCGTGTACCGGGCATCGGCCTGGTAAGCCGCCCCGACTTGGCGCCCGCCGAGGACGCCGACTACGGTGCCGTTCGCTACAACGTGGTGCGTCAGGGCCGCGACGTTGCCGTGCTCGCACTCGGCGATTTCTTTGAGCTGGGCGAGCGCGTGGCAAACCGCTTGGCCGCCGAGTACGGCATCGAGGCCACGCTCGTCAACCCGCGCTTTGCAACCGAGCTCGACCGCAAGTTCCTCGACAGCCTTGCCGCCGAGCATCGCGTTGTCGTCACCCTCGAAGACGGCATCTTGGACGGCGGCTGGGGCGAGCGCGTGGCATGTTATCTGGCATGCACGCCGTTGCGCACGCGCACCTTCGGCATCGCCAAGGGTTTCCCCGACCGCTACGACCCCAACGAACTGCTCGCGCAGAACGGCATGACGGTCGAGAACATGGCCGCCGAAGCCGTGAGACTACTCAACGAGTAAGAAAACCTCCGCAAGGGAAGCATCCCTGCGGAGGTTTTTATTTTCGCGACGCGATTATCTCAATCTGTAACAGTAAGAACCCATTTCCTCGTCTACCTGTTACAGATCGAGACAAAACAGCAAGGCATGCCGTTGCATCGGTCAAAACCACCACGAAGGTGCCTGTCCCCTTTGTGGTGGTTTTAAATCATGGTCAGAGCGAAAAACGAATAACCGTTCATACGCGATCTCCTTACTTATATATGTGTCGCGT
>CALFDL010000332.1 GCA_937950415.1 uncultured Collinsella sp.
TGGCGCAGTGGTGCGCTTGGCGCCCATCAAGGAAGTCAAGACCATGATCTATGCCTTCTTTGAGCTGCACGAGCGCCTGCCTAAGGTGCGCCTGCACATCATGGGCGGCGTGGACGACGAAGAGTACGGAGCCGAGTGCCACGCGCTGGTCGATACCCTGGGCGTGCGCGACCTGATCTTTACCGGTCGCGTCAACGTGGTCGAGTACATGGAAAAGCTCGACTTTACCATTTTGACGAGCATCTCCGAGGGCCAGCCGCTCAGCGTGCTGGAGTCGCTTGCAGCGCGCCGTCCCTGCGTGACGACCGAGGTGGGCTGCTGCCGCGAGCTACTCGAAGGCGCCCCGGGCGACGACTTTGGCGTGGCGGGTTTTGTGACGCCGCCTATGTATCGCAAGGGCTTGGCCGATGCCATGGAACGCATGTGCACAAGCCGCGCCCGCCGTATCGAGATGGGGGAGCGCGGCCAGCGCCGCGTTGCCACGTACTTTTTGCACGAGCAGATGCTCACCAACTATCGCGCACTGTACGACGAGACGGCGTGTGCGTTTAACCTGCCCAGAGAGGGGGAGTAGCCGGTGGCCGGAATTGGTTTTGAGCTCAAGCGCCTGTTTAGGCGCAAGGGCCTGTTTGCCACGATGCGCGCTTACGGCTACGCCGGCATTGTGTGCACGGGCCCGATGCTGCTGGGCGTGCTGCTCCAGGTGGGTATCTTGGTGCTGTGCGGTCTGTGGGGTGTGGGCCGTGCCAACCAGGATCTGCTGGTGTGCATGGTGACCTACACACTGCTGGCCTCGCTTTTGCTCACGAGTTTTTTCTCCATGCCGGTCACGCGCTTTTTGGCTGATATGTTGTTTGCCGAGCGCGAGGATGAGATCCTGCCTTCGTTTTGGGGCTCCAACGCCATCATGCTCGTTGCGGGCACGGTGCTCTACGGCGTCTTTTTGCTGTTCTCGGGCGCTACGCTGCTGCAGGGGCTGCTGTGCCTGTGGCTGTTCAACATTATGATCGTCAACTGGAA
>CALFDL010000333.1 GCA_937950415.1 uncultured Collinsella sp.
TTAAACGGATACGGGTACTGCTCGAGCAACTCGGCATGGTCGGCAGAGCTTAGGCTCAGCGCAACCATGTTGTCGCTCTGCTCCTCGAGCTTCCACTCCTGTTTGCGCGCAAAGCCGTGGCGGGCGAGCTTAACCTCGCGGCCGCCCATGGTCATTGCGCGACCGTCACGAAGACCGCCGCAGATCGGGAAGCAAATAGGTGCCTGGCCCGACCATACCGCCGGATCGCCCTGCCACAGATACTCGCGACCGTCGGCCACAATTGAGGTGAACGAGCCGCCCGCCGTGCTCAACGCAATGCGGACAGAGCCGTTATCAAGAACAAACTCCATGGGAATCTTCTCCTTCACATATCATCTCGCACGATCCATTGTGAACGTCGTGCCTTTAGCAGAAAGGTAATGAGGCAGCGCCGCAAACAAAAGAACAATGCACGTCCAGCCCGCTGGGCCAATTGGGCTGATAGCAAACCGGCCCGCGCCCCATCACAGAAACGCGAGCCGTCAACGGACTAGTTAATTACGCCGGATACCCGCTAATCGTGGTATTCGCCGCGGTCCCACTTCTCGAGGAACTCGTCAAAGAAGTGCGGGTCAGCCTGAGCCTCGGCATCGGCCTTATTGCAGGCATCGATCTTGGCGATCAGGGCATCGTGCTCGGGGGTCTTCTCGTAGGGCTCCTCCAGGAAGGCCAGCATAATGTCGGCCATCAGGAACTCGCCGGTGATCTTGCCACCAAAGCCCACGATGTTGGCGTTGAGCTCGCGACGGGCATACAGGGCAGAGGTCATGTCGCGGACCAGAGCGCAGCGGGCGCCGGGAACCTTGTTGACGGCGTTGGTGATGCCAATGCCGGTGCCGCACAGGGCCACGCCAAAGTCGGCCTTGCCGCTGGCAACGGCCTCGCCCACGGCCTTACCGTAGATGGGATAGTGCGTACGGCTGTGGCTGTAGGTGCCGCAGTCGAGCACCTTGTAGCCGGCCTGCTCAAGACGGTCGGCGAGATAGATCTTCTCGTCCGTAACGATATGGTCGCAACCGATTGCGATGGTCTTCTTCATCAGAACGTCCTTTCGTCTGAATTCACAAGTTGAGGTAGAAGTTCGAGTTCTCGGTGGCTCTCGTTAGGCCATCTTGTTGAGCATGTCGACACGGATCTGATGACGACCGCCGGCGTACTGAGCGCGCAGGAACTCGCGAGCGATCTTCTTGGCGACCTCGGTGCCCACGACGCCCGGGCCCATGGTGACCATGCGCGAACCGTTGTGCTCGCGGGTCATGTAGGCGGAGCGCTCGTCGGAAATGTTGGCGACAACCATGCCCTTCATCTTGACGGCGGCCATATAGGAGCCGACGCCGTACTTATCGAAGGCAAAACCCTGGGAATCCTTGTGCTCCAGCAGGTCCTTGGCAACGGCGGTCGCGGAATCGACAAAGTCCGCGGCAGGGGTCTCGGAATAGTCGACGACCTCGTGACCGTCGGCGATGAGCATCTCCTTGATGGACTCCTTCATCGACATGCCGTCGGCATCGGAAGCGATAACAACCCTCATGACATCCTCCTTGAGAGATACGCAGGCGCGTAGTTTCTGTTTGGAAGTGTTGAATCGCGTTCAGGTCCGGGCATCTGAATGTGCGGTTCTTCACTGTTCATGTTTATTTGAACACATTCGAACACCGACTGCAAGAATTATTTGTTTATCTTTGTTCTTTTTTGAACAAATACCGTTCACGAATGATTGCCGACCGTCTGGACCCGGCGCGGACGTAGCGACCGCGTATTCAACAAACAAAAGGGCGGCCGAGAACGTGTCTCGGCCGCCCTTCTTACGGTTGATCTTCCAAAGATCGCTTTGCCGCCTACTCAGACTGCCCACTCTTCTTGGCATGTTTGGACGGAGCGCTCAGAAAGCGGCCCGTTAAGTAGTTCGCCGGACCGGAAATATCGATCCCCAGCAGCGTGTGCCCCAACCACAGAAACGCCGCGAGCACCAGCAACGGGATAACGCACGAGGTCACGATCATCACGATGACGCCTTCAATCAGATCGGTCACCTGTTGCACCACCTCATCGGTCATCGACTTGGCACTGTCGGTCACCGATGTGAGTAGACTCGATGCCCCATCGGTCAGCTGCTCAAGCACATTCTTGTTTTCCGTGGTCTCGGACTTCTTCTCGCTCTTTGTGGAGCTCGTCTTGCTCGCTTCAGTCGCCTTTTGCTCTGTCTGCTCGATACTCACCTGATACGTCTCATCGACCTTTTGCGATACCCACACACTCGCGGGTACAAGCGCCATGCCGATCACGGCAACCACCAGCACGCGCGTCGCCACACGGCGCAGGACGGCGCTCGTGCTCCAGCGCCCGTGAATGCCGAGCGACACCGCAAAGAGCACCAGCGCAAACGGGATCAGGATGCCCAGGCCAACCGACCACAAAATGGTCAGCAGATATTTCTCGAGGTAGAGCACGGCAAGCACGATACCCAAGTTGCCCGAAAGCTGCGCGAGCTGCTCGGCGACCGGCGTTCCCGTATCACCCGGCAACGCCGTAATACCCGCAGACAGCGCCACGCACGAGGTCGTGAGCGCCAAAACGTTGCCCTTCTTTTGATCGATAACCTCGATGGTGGAGTCCCAAGTCTTGGTATCGGCAAAATGCGGGCGCGCGACAAAGCCCGACAGCAGCGCCAGCACCACGAGCGCGATGATCAAGCCGATCTGTAGCTTTTTGTTTGCGCACACGACATCGGACAGGCTGGGCTGCAGCTCGGTTACCGTCGTATGCTCGGTTATCTGGACAGGACGCCCATGAGCCATCTCGTGCGCGTCTCTTTTTTGTATTGACCCGTTATCCGGCATTTGGATACCTCCTCATTCCGGCCTGTATTGCGGTGGAAAGTATACCCACCCATCGAAAAACCGAACGGCAAGACGAACGGAGCGCACTAAGACTGTCCCCAATGCCCAGTCGTTTAAGAACGTCCCCAATGACTATCTCCGGATGAGTTGTGGTGGAATAGGGATTGTTTTGCGCCCGCCGGCCCCTATTCAGTCCTTATTTCACCGCAACCTGGAGGAGGACGGAAAAAGCCCTGTCGCGGGTGCGGCAGGGCTTTTGGAAGGGGACGAGGTTGTGCGAGCTCGTTAGGCGAGCTTGGCCTCGAGCTCAGCGATGCGCTTGTAGGCATCGATGGTAAAGCGGGTCTGCTTCTCCAAGATCATGGTGGTCATGAGGGTGTCCTGAGCGTGGGCCATGATGAAGGTCATCTCCATCTCGCCGCCGCCGGCCTCCTGCGAAAGCAGCTTGGTCTGCGTGTCGTGGGCGCCAATGAGTGCATCGCTCGCATCCTTGTGCAGCTGTTCGGCCTTCTCAAAATCACCCTCGCGAGCAGCATCGAGCGCTGCAAGCAGATCAGTCTGGGCGTCACCCGCGTATGCGACGATCTCGAATCCAACCATCGAGATTTCTTCTTTGGTTGCCATATTGCGTTCCTTTCACATATGAACCAATGGAGAGCATCGCGTCCGGGCATACGCGC
>CALFDL010000334.1 GCA_937950415.1 uncultured Collinsella sp.
AGGCCCTCGACGAGGCCGGGGCCCTCGAGGCCGAGACGGCGGCGCTGCTCGAGGGCGACGAGACCTACGCGTGCCTGCTCACCGTGCCCGGCATCGGCCCGAGGACCGCGGCGCAGCTCGCGGTGTCGGTCGACATCGGGAGGTTCCCGGACCACGACCACCTGGCCTCGTACTGCGGCATAGCCCCGAGGGTGAGGAGCTCCGGCACGTCGGTGAGGTCGGTCAGGGCGTCCAGGCGCGGCGACGCGAGGCTCAAGTCCCTGCTGATCTTCTCGTGCAACAGCCTGGTGAGGTCCTCGGGGCGCTACGGCGAGTACTACCGGGCCTGCAGGGCGCGGGGCATGGGGCACGGGCGGGCGCTCAAGGCCGTCGCGAGGAAGCGGCTCAGGGCGATATACGCCGTGATGCGCGACCGGGTGCCCTACCGGGAGTAGCCCCGACGGTTGACAAAACTATAGGAACACCCAATGACTACTTTGGACCACGAAAGCGCCGCAGGTTGAGCATAAGTCAGCGAAAACGCCCCTAAGCGAGCAAGGTGACGTGAAAGAGGAGGGAAGCGTACTTTGGGTACGCGACCGACGATTGAACGTCAGATTGCCGCTTAGGGGCGTTTGCAGCGTCGAGCCGTTACGCGGTTTGGTAAAACCGCGTAACTACCCAATTACATAAGCTCGCAGACAGCTGCGGCGAAGGCTACGGGGTCCTCGGGGAGGATGCCCTCGACCAGCAGGGCCTGGTCATAGAGCAGACCGGAGTACTGCTTGATCTTGTCGGCGTCGCCTGCCTTCTGGGCAGCGACAAGCTTGTCAAAGACCGGGTGCTTGGCGTTGAGCTCGAGCACGCGCTGGCTCTTGGGCATACCGTCGGGCGCGCCCTCGGGACCCTTCTGGAGCACCTTCTCCATCTCGAGCGAAAGCGGACCCTCGGTGGTGATGCACGCGGGAGCATCGGTCAGGCGCGCAGAGACGGCGACCTTCTCGACCTTATCGCCGAGCGCCTCCTTCATAGCGCTAAAGAGGTCCTCGTTTTCCTTGGTGGCGTCCTCGGCCTCCTTCTTCTCGTCCTCGGTCGCCAGATCAAGATCGCCAGTCGCGACGTTCTTGAGCTCCAGGTGACGATCCTCGACCTCGGGCTCGGCACCGTCGGCAACGGCCTTCTCGGCAGCCTCGCGGGCGGCGTCGTCCTCGTAGATCTTAGGCATATCGGCGGCAACGTACTCACGCATAGCCTGGAACGTGAACTCATCCACATCCTGCGTCAGCAGCAGCACGTCGTAACCGCGGTCGAGCACGCCCTTTACCACGGGCATCTTGGCCAAGCGCTCACGCGAGTCGCCGGCGGCGTAGTAGATGGCCTTCTGATCCTCGGGCATGCCCTTGGCATACTCGGCCAAGGTAATCATCTTCTGCTCCTTGGCAGACCAGAACAGTAGCAGGTCGGCGAGCTCATCGGCCTTCATGCCATAGCTCGAGTAGATGCCATACTTAAGGCCGCGGCCAAAGTTCTCAAAGAACTTCTCGTAGGCCTCGCGGTCGTTGTCACGCATATCCTCAAGGTCG
This sequence comes from uncultured Collinsella sp., assembly GCA_937950415.1. Classification (GTDB taxonomy): domain Bacteria; phylum Actinomycetota; class Coriobacteriia; order Coriobacteriales; family Coriobacteriaceae; genus Collinsella. Next base: position 1,563 of record CALFDL010000334.1, read on the forward strand.
GCGGTAATCTTCTTTTCCACACGCTTGGCGATAGCCTTGAGCTGACGGTTCTGCTGCAGCGTCTCGCGCGAGATGTTGAGCGACACGTCAGCAGAATCCACGACGCCGCGAACAAAGTTGTAGTAGTCGGGCAGCAGGTCGTCGCACTTCTCCATAATCAGCACGTTGGAGCTGTAGAGCGCCAGGCCCTTCTCGTAGTCCTTGCTGTACAGATCGAACGGGGCACGGCCCGGCACAAACAGCAGGGCGTCGTACTCGAGCGTACCCTCGGCATGGAAGCTGATGGTGCGCGCCGGATCGTCAAAGTCGTGGAACGTGGACTTGTAGAACTCGTCGTAGTCCTTCTGCTCGACATCGGAGCTGCGCTTTTTCCAGATCGGTGTCATTGAGTTGACGGTCTCGAGCTCCTGGTAGTCCTCGTACTCGGGCGTGTAGTCATCGCCAGCATCCTCGGGCTTGGGCTTCTGGCGGCTCTTGGACACCATCATCTGGATCGGGTAACGCACATAGTTGCTGTACTGCTGAATCAGGCTCTTGAGGCCCCACTCGGTCAGGAAGCGATCGTAGGTCTCGGCCTCGCCGTCGGCATCGAGCTTCTCGTTCTCGCGCAGCGTCAGGATGACATCGGTGCCGTGCTCGGCGCGCTCGCCGTCTTCGATGGTGTAACCCTCAAGACCATCAGACTCCCACACGTGAGCGGTGTCCTCGCCATAGGCGCGGCTGACAACCTTTACGTGGCTGGCAACCATAAAGGCAGAGTAGAAGCCCACGCCGAACTGACCGATGATATCAATGTTCT
>CALFDL010000335.1 GCA_937950415.1 uncultured Collinsella sp.
TGATTCGCGGCATCGAATGCCTTCGCAAGCTCGGCGGACACGTTGTCGAACGAGCCCGCGCTTCCGTCAATCGCCGCGTCAACGGCATCGTTGGCGGCCTTGAGCGCTTCCTTGGAATCATTGATGCCACTCTTGGCGTGCTCCATCAGCTGCTTCGTCGACTCATCAACGGTGCCCGTCTGCTTGAGCATGCCGCCCGCCGATGTCAGTGAATCGGACGTGGAGCTCAAAATGCCCGCGAGCGACGTCGCACTCGCCTGAACGTCCTGCAGGTCCTCGACCGAATCGCCCAGCGTCGAGGACAGATTGGCGATAAAGTTGCTCACCTGGTCGGTACTCATATAGTCGAGCAGGCTGGACACGGTCTTAAGGCCGATGGTCGTGATGGTCTTGGTAAAGGTCTCGTTGACCTGACTCTGGACGGCGCTCGAACCCTTTTCAGTCACGATCTGTGCGATGGCGTTGGCCTTCTGGTTCTCATAGAACTCGATATCGGCGTGCTTCACCTCGGTCGAGAAAAGCGTCATCATGTCAGCGCTAAACGTTTTAGGGATAACGACGGCAGCGTAGTACGCGCCCGACTTAACGCCCTCAATCGCCTTATCGCGGTCGTTGAGGACGACCCAGTCGAAGTTCTCGTTGCCGCGCAGGGTGGCGGTTACGTTTTCGCCCACGTTGACCTCGACGGGAATCAGATCGCTCTCGTAACCCTCATCGGTGTTGACCACGGCGATCTTAAGATTGCCGGTGTTGCCGTACGGATCCCAGCTGCCGGCGATGTTAAACCACGCGTACAGACACGGTACGATAATGAGGCCCATCACGACAACCAAGCCGATCACGGAGCGAGACACGTTTTGGACATCGCGCTTAAACAGATGCAGGATGTTCTTCATTTATGCCTCACCTCCTTTGGAGTGCTTGCCAAGCGCGGTGGTATCTCCATCATTTGTGGCTGTGCTGTCGCTGCCCTGAGATTTATGGTGCGAGCCGATATGCGGCAAGCGGCCCGTGGACTGATCGCCGCCCTTGGCACCACGCTCGCTGGCGTTGAGGCCAAACATGTGGCGGGCGGCAGGAATGGCGGCCGTGTGTTCGCGCATCTCGCGACGCAGGTCCTCATCCGAAAGCGCCGAGATGCGCATCTGGGTATTGAGGCTCGCTCGGATATATTCGATATTGATAAGCCAGCCGCAGATGGCAATAACCGAGATGATCCAAATGACAAGCAGGATGATCTTGCCGTTATTGTCGATATCGAGAACCGTCGACAGGACAAAGAGCAGGACCTGAACGCCCACCACGGCGGCAAAACCGCCCTTGATGTAGTACGGGTAGCGATGTTCAAAGGCGACCGCATGATCGAGCAGTTCGCGACGGTACGAATCGGAATCGAGCATGACGCGCATGGCCGTGCGCAGCGAGTAGCGCTGGCGCGGCAGGTCGTTGGACTCGCAAATCATCATACCGGTCGTGGAGAGCTGTTTATCAAAGAGCAGGTTAAGGTTGAGCAGCAGCGGACGCAGCTGCAGGCCGATAAAGAGCGCCACGATCAAGAACACGCCCAGAATGCACAGGTTAAACAGGTAGTTGAACGAATACATGCCGCCGACCGTCTCGCGCAGCAGATTGATGCCGTAGGTAAAGGGCAGCAGCGGGTGCAGCCACTGGAAGAAGCCGGGCATCATCTCGATGGGGTACATGCCCGACGAACCCGGGATCTGCACGATGACGAGAATGACGCCGATAGCCTTGCCGATATGCTTAAACGTGGTGGACAGCGCATAGATGATATTGACGTAGGTGAACGAAATGGCGATGCCGCCCAGCACGAACAGCAGCGGGCTGACGCACTGCACGCCAATCACCAGATCGCCTACCGTAACGATGATGGCCTGCAACGCGCCCAGGATCACCATGAGCAACCAGCGGCCAAAGTAGCCTTGGCGCGCCGTAAAGCTGCCAACACCTTCACGGTCGACCTCGAGCTTGTAAATGGCGATGAGCACATAGCCGCCCACCCAAAGCGCCAGATTGGTGTAGAAGGGAGCGATGCCCGAGCCAAAGCTCTTGACCGGATAGATTGACTTGGACGTCAACTCAACCGGAGACGCCATGAAATCTGCCACGTCATTGACATCGACGCCCATCAGATCGGCCAGCTCGCCCATGGACTCGGAGGTCTGCAGCGCCGCGATGTCATTGGCGGCGGTTGCAAGCTTGTCCTGGACCTTGGCAAGCGAGGAATCGGTCTGGGACAGCGTGGTCTTGGCCTGACCGAGCGTGGCGTTAAGCCGCGAAAGCGTACCGCGCGCGCTTGCAATCGTGGGCGTGAGGCCAGATACGATACCCGTCAAATCACCCGAGACGGCGGCAAAGGAATCAAGCGCGCTCGAGGCCTTCGGCAGCGCGTTTTGACCCAGGTCCGTCTGGGCCTGGCCAAGGTTGGTCGCACCGGTCTGAATTGCGTTATTGATAGCGTCGCTGGCACCCGAGACAGCCGCGGCGTCATTCGCCATGGCGCTCGACTGCGCAGACAGACCGTCCTTGATGCTCTGAAGCTTTTCATTCTGCTCTCGAAGCAAATCGATGGTCGATACAATGCGCGCGTCAATTTCCTCGGAACCTGTCGACGTGTCATTGGCGAGAATCTCCAAGTGCCCGATAACGGCCTTATTGTGGTCGATCGTCGCTTGAAGAGACTCGAGCGAGTTGTCGATACGGGTGGTCGTAGATGTAACCGCGCCCGTCAGCTTGCCGATGGCAGCGTTCGCAGAGGCCGACGTCTTGGTGAGCGCAAGGCTGCCTTCCGAGAGCGCCTTGGAGAGCGAGGTGATGGAGTTGCCCGCCGTGGTGCGAGCTTCGCTCAGCAGGTCGTTGCCCTGGGAGATCGCCTGCGTCAGCGACGGTGCCTGGCCTTGCAAGCCGGCAAGTGCCGCATCAGCCGAGGCGATAGCGCCACTCGTCTTATCGATGGCGGCATTCATATCGCCAATCGAATCGCGCACCTCACCCAAGGTGTCGGATGCCTCGGACACCGAACTTGTCAGCGAGTCCTGAGTCTGGGTTGCCTTGTCCTTTAAATCGACACCGGCATCCTTGGCGATAC
>CALFDL010000336.1 GCA_937950415.1 uncultured Collinsella sp.
TTGAAATTTGCGTCCATCGAGGAGCTGCTATGAACGAGATCAAGTGCCCGCATTGCGGCGAAGTTTTTAAGGTCGATGCGTCCGGTTATGCGGATATCGTCAAGCAGGTGCGCGATGCCGAGTTCTCGCGCGATCTTGATGAGCGTGTAAAGGCCGTCCAGCGTGAGGGGGAGCAGGCGTTGGAGCTTGAGCGCTCTCGTTCGACGGCCGCCCTGCAGGAGGTGGAGTCTCAGCGTAGCGCTCAACTTGCCGAGCAGAAAAACGCCGCGGCTCAGGAGCTGGCACAAGAGGTTGCCAAGCGTGATGCCGAGCTTGCCGAATTGCGTGCCAAGCTCGAGGGCGCTGCCGCAGAGCGCGAGAGTGCAAGCCAGCGCGCGGCGGTTGAGGCCCGTGCCGACGCTCAGAAGGAGAACGCCGAGCTCCAGCGCGAAATCGACAACTTGCGTGCGCAGCTGGGGCGCAAAGATGATGAAGCCAAGCTTGCCGAGGCTTCGGCGCGCAATGCTGCTCAAAACGATTTAGCCGCGCGTGATGCTCAGATTGCCGAGCTGCAGGCCAGGCTTGCCGCGGCGGACAAGGCACGGGAGATGGCGCTTGCCGCTGCCGCGGCCGAGTCGCAGCGTGAGCTCGATGCCGCTCGCAACGAGGCCGAGCGCACGCTTGCTGACTATCAAGCGAAGGTGCAGGAGAAGTTTTCTGCCGCAAAGGCTCAGTCTGAGCAGGAGGCCGAGGGTCTGCGTGCGCAGCTGCGCGAGCAGGAGCTGATGGCAAAAATGAACCTGTCTGAGGCGGTTGCCGCGGCGGAGCGAGAGCGCGATGAAGCGCGTGCCAAACTGACGAGCGAGTTGGCAGTGCGCGATTCGCGCGAGGAGCAGGCTAAGGCGGCACACGAGCTTGCGCTTGCGCAGGCCAAGCGCGCGAGCGATGACCTGATTCGCTACAAGGATGAAGAGATTGAGCGCCTTAAGGACATGAAGGTCCGCCTGTCCACCAAGATGGTGGGCGAGTCGCTCGAACAGCACTGCGAGACCGAGTTTAACCGTCTGCGTATGACGGCGTTTCCTAACGCGTACTTCGAGAAAGATAACGATGCGTCCGAGGGTACCAAGGGCGACTTTATCTTCCGCGAGTGCGACGCGAGCGGCAACGAGGTCATTTCGATTATGTTCGAGATGAAAAACGAGAACGACGAGACTGCGACCAAGCACAAAAACGAGGACTTCTTTAAGAAACTCGATCACGATCGTCGCCAGAAAGGCTGTGAGTACGCGGTGCTCTGCACCCTGCTGGAGCCCGAGAGCGAGCTCTATAACGCAGGGATAGTCGACGTGAGCTATCGCTACGAGAAGATGTACGTGATCCGTCCGCAGTTTTTCATTCCCATGATTACGCTGCTGCGCAACGCCGCCATGGGTTCGCTGCGCTATAAGCAGGAGCTAGCGGAGTACAAGCAGCAGAATATCGACGTCACGAACTTCGAAGCCAAGATGGAAAAGTTCAAGAATGATTTCGGTCGCAACTACGAGATCGCGAGCCGCAAGTTCCAAACGGCGATCGATGAGATCGACAAGACGATTAGCCATCTGCAGAAAACCAAGGAGGCGTTGCTGTCCTCCGAGAACAATCTGCGCCTAGCCAACAAGAAGGCCGACGATCTTACCATTCGCAAGCTCACGTGGGGCAACAAGACCATGAAGGCCGCGTTTGACGAGGCACGCGGGGCTGCGACAGAGACAAACGATGAGCCAGCCGAGGCGGATTCGTATGAGGTCGAGGATGCCGAGTAAGGCATAGCGTATAGTGCAAAAGCGGGGCTGCTGGCGATATTGCCAACGGCCCCGCTTCGTTTCGTTCCAGTATGTTCGGCTAGTCCTCGAGCAGGTCCTCGATAAATCCGACGCGGTAGTTTTTGAAGATGACCTCGCCGCCGTCTTGCGTGGCGTCCAGATCGACATCGCCCATGATGCCAAAGTCGTGGTCGCCATCCTCGTCGGCAAAGATCTGGTGCACGTGCCATACGTGCGCGGTCTTCTCGTCGGACTCATCGATGGAAAACATCGCGGCGCTGCGGGCGTCTCCGTCGGTGAGGATTTCCTCGTGTTGCTCATGGTAGGCATCGAGTGCCTTTTGCCAGCGGATCTCGCTCATGCCCCAGTCGTCGTCGAGCTCGCCCAGGTCGCGCACGTGCTCGCGGGCGGCAAGGGTCACGCGGCGGAAGAGCGCGTTGCGCACCAACAGCGTGCAGCCGCGGCGGTCCGCCACGACCTCGTCGATGCCCTGCGGCGGCGCGGCGTCGAGGGCTGCCGGGTTGCCGGCGTTCTCCCACTCGTCCGCCAGACTCGAGTCGACCGAGCGCACCACAAAGCCCAGCCACGAGATAATGTCGCGCAGGCGCTCGTCGCGCTTCTCGATGGGCACGGTGCGGTCGAGTGAACGATAGGCTTCTGCCAGGTAGCGCAGCAAAATGCCCTCGGAGCGGGCGATGCCGAGCTTTTGAATGTAGCCCTTAAAATCGCTCGCGCTTTCCAGCATATCGCGCAGGACGCTCTTGGGAGAGAGCTGGTAGTCGTTTGCCCAGGGTACTTCCTGGCAGTACTTGTCAAAGGCGGCGTCGAGCAAATCCTCGAGCGGCTTTTCGTACGTGACGTCTTGAATGCGCTCCAAGCGCTCCTCATATTCGATGCCGTCGGCCTTCATCTCGGCCATAGCGCGATCGCGTGCGGCGCGCTCCTGTGCGCGCAATACCTGCTTGGGGTCCTCGAGCGTAGCCTCGACCATCGAGATGAGGTCCATGGTATAGGTCTCGCTCTCGGGATCGAGCAACTCCAGCGCGGCAAGCAAAAACGGCGAGAGCGGCTGGTCGAGCGCAAAGTCCTCGGGCAGGTCGACCGTCAGCGCGTAGTCGATGCCCGGCACGGTGTCAGCCGGAGCATCGGGTGCGGGCGGCACCTCGGTGCGCACGACGACGCCGGAGTCGATGAGCGTGGCGAAGATCTCGTCGGCACGAACCTCGAGCTTTGCCTTTTCCTCGGGCGTTTGCAGGCTTGTCTCGATGAGGTCGTGCACGCGGGCACGGGCATCGCCGCCCTGCTCGACCACGCTAATCACCATGGAGTGTGTGATGCGCAGGCGCGGCTTGAGCGTTTCGGGCTGCGTCTCGATCAGGCGCTCAAAGGTCTGCTTGTTCCAGGAGACAAAGCCCTCGGGGGCCTTTTTCTTTTTAATCTTGCGGAGCTTTTTGGGGTCGTCGCCCGCCTTGGCCATAAGCTTGGCATTCTCGATCTCGTGCTCGGGCGCCTCGGCAATCACCATGCCCTCGGTATCGAAGCCCGAGCGGCCGGCGCGACCGGCAATCTGATGGAACTCGCGGGCGCGCAGACGACGCATCTTGTAGCCGTCAAACTTGGTGAGCGCGGTGAGCACCACGGTGTGGATGGGTACGTTGATGCCGACGCCGAGCGTATCGGTACCGCAGATGACGGGCAGCAGACCCTGCTGCGCCAAACGCTCGACCAGCAGGCGATAGCGCGGCAACATGCCAGCATGGTGCACGCCGACGCCGCATCCGAGCAAGCGCTTGAGAATCTTGCCGAAGGCCGTGGAGAAGCTCGTGCCCTTGGCGGCTTCCTTAATGGCCTCGCGCTGCTCCTTGCTGGCGATGCCAAAATTGGCGAGGGATTGCGCCGTCGCAAGGGCGGCATCCTGGCTAAAGTGCACGATATAGAGCGGGGCCTCGCCGCGGCGCATGGCGAGCTCGACCGTGCCCTCGAGGGAGGTCGTCACATAGTCGTAGCTCAGCGGAACGGGACGCGGGGCGTCGACAACCAAGTCGCAAGCAGCGCCGGTGTGCTCCTCGAGCGAGGCGGCGATGGCAGTGACATCGCCGAGCGTGGCGCTCATGAGCATGAATTGTGTGTGGGGCAGGGTGAGCAGCGGCACCTGCCAGGCCCAACCGCGATCGGGGTCGGCAAAGTAGTGGAATTCGTCCATGGCGACGCAGCCAACATCGGCATCTTCGCCCTCGCGCAGTGCGTCGTTGGCAAGGATCTCGGCCGTGCAGCAGATGACGGGCGCCTTGGTGTTGATATGCGTGTCGCCGGTGATCATACCGACGTTATCGCGGCCGAGCACCTGTACCAGATCGAAGAACTTTTCGCTGACCAGGGCCTTGATAGGGGCCGTGTAATAACAGCGCTTGCCCTGTGCCATGCCCATAAAGAGCATGCCCAGCGCGACGAGCGATTTACCCGATCCGGTCGGCGTGCCCAAAATGACGTGATCTCCGGCGGCCAGGTCCATGAGAGCCTCTTCTTGGTGATCCCACAGCTCAATGCCGCGATCGCTCGTCCATTCAAAGAAGCGCTCAAAGGCCTGATCGGGCGTGAGCCATGGTTCGGGCTCGCTGCCGTCCTCGGGCTCCCACCAGGTGGGGGAGAGCGCGCCGAGCGAGCCGAACTCGGCTTCGGTTCCCGTGCCGCCCGAGAATGAGCTGGCAGCGCCGGCGCCGGAGACGGTGCTGGCGGCGGTGTCTGTCGTGGTCTGTGCCATGTGGTTGCTTTCTCTCGCCGTTTGTCCGCCAACTATTATGGCGTAGCGGCGGCGCGGGGTGCCAGCGCGCGAGAAAATGCAGGAAATGGGCGTTCTGCCCAGCCGTTTGGTGCAGTTGCCAGCTAAGTGAGTAGACTTTTTGCAATATCGCGAGCACATGGCTTTTGCGCAAGAGCTCTACCTGCGGTTTTAGTTTTCGTTATGCGGGTTGTGCTTGGCTATTGCAAAAAAGTCTACTCACTTAGGTTTGAGGGTCGTTCGCTGACGCCTATTTTCACTTGTTTGCCGACGCCGCGACCATCAGAAGCCCCTAGGACTCCTGCGGCAGGCGCTTCTTGCCTTTGCGGGCGCGGTTTCTAAAGTTCTCGACGGCCTCTTCCATGCCCAGAGGTACATAGGTGAGCGCATCGAGGTTTTCGGGCAGGTAGCAGGCAAGGCTTTGCTCCTGCGCGCGGCCCGCCGCGAGCTGTTCATCGCTGGGCTGCGCGCCGGGTGTGGCGCAAATGCCATAGACGGCGGCACCCATCTCGCGCGTACGGCGCTCGTACTCGGTCTCGGGATGCTCGGGATGGTCGCGGCGGACGTCGTCACTTACCCAAAGCGTGTCGTAGCCGGCTGCGGCAAACTGTCCTAGGGCGTAGTCGCGCAGTGGCTTGCTGTCGGTGCGCAGTGTGACGGTGGCGCCGGCTGAAAGGAGCGGGCGGTAGAGCATCAGATGGTCGACATGGACGAGTCGTTTTTTAGCGTACTTGGCCTTGGGCTGCGGCGTGGGAAAGTTAATGGTGATGGCATCGAGCTCGCCTGCGGCAAACAACTGCGGCAGCGATGCGGCGCCTCGGGGCAGGACGAGTGCGTTGGATAGCTCCTGTTCGCAGATTTTCTGTGCGGCGTAAGCGATGCAGATGGGTTCCTGGTCCATGCCGATAAAGAGCGTGTTTGGCTCGTGGGCCGCGCGCTCTACGAGGTACGTTCCCTTGCCACAGCCAAGATCCAGGTGAAGGTGTTCGAAGGGCTTGCTGCCAACTGGCGCGCAAGCCTCGCGCCAATCTCCGGCATAGGCCTCGGGGCTCGTCTCAATCGCATCGGCGTAGCGTTCCAGACGCTCCTCGAGCACAAAGTTCTTAGGCGTGCGAACGTGGACGGCTCCCATGAGGCTCCTTGGTCATACGTATGGAACGCGTGGCTGCGCGTTCCGTCGGTGGGTTGGAAAACGGATGGGCATAGCTTGCCCAAAAGATGCGGCGCGGCTCGGCGGCGAGTCGTCGATGCCTACAGGCGCTTGAGGATCACATAGCGGTTGAGCTCGCCGCTGCGACCGTCGGCATGGAAGCGCTCAAGCTCGCGCACGGGGACCTCGCCGCTCTTGTAGAACGTACGGACGCCGCGCACCAGGTCGGTGATCTGCTGATCGTCAAAGTGATGGCAATAGCGGTAGGCGTGGCGGTCGTTTTGCCAGCCAATGAGGTGGTCGCCGGCTTCAAACTGCGCGGAATTGTAACCCTCAAACGGCGGGGTGAGCTCAGCGCGGGCTTCGGCACGAACGGCCTTGCGCGCCATGCGCTCGTCATTCATAAACTCCCAAAAGCTGATGGCGATGATGCCGCCCGGGCGCGTCTGCCGCACCAAGGCGTCGAGTACGCGTACGCGGTACTCGCACGACGGCACGTGGTGCATAAAGCCAAAGCAGACCGAGATGTCGGCGAGCGGGGCGTCGAAAAGCACGTCGGGTGTCTCGGCGGGGTTGAGCTTCATCAAGGCGTCGAGCACGTCGAGTTCCTGGAAGTGCAGGTTGGGAATTCGCAGGGCGTGGCCACGGGCATCGATCGCCAGGTCTTGGCACGAGTCGACACCATAGAACTCGAAGGGGCAGTTGGCATCTGCCGAGGGGCTCGCGCCGTCGACGCCCTTGGCAGCCAGCGTGCCGCCGGCGGCAAAGTTCTCGAACCGCATATTGCCGCAGGCAAGATCGAAGACGCGGACGGGATGCTCGATGGTGGCCACATCGAGCTGGTCGAGCGCTATGTCCATGGTGCGCACCCAGCCGGGCCACGGCGCCTGGCGCGTATCGGAGAAGGAGGCGGAGTGCTCGCGATAGAACGTATTGTTGAGCTGAATGAGCGATGAGGCGAAATCGCGGTTCACGGCGCGGAACTCCCTCCGTTGGCGGTGCGGAATAAACAGTACGACCATACTACCGTTAACGCCGCAACGGGGACAACCGAGCCGTGGGTCATTGCTTTGTTTGGACACATTTCCGCAGCTCATGTATGCCCGCAACCGCCGGTTGTCAAAAATCTCACTAGAATAGGTGGCATGCTTTTGGCGGTGGCGGATAGATTTTTAACTGTGCAAGGCGCCTTAAGAACAAAAACGGTCCGGCGGCACGGCTGGCATCACATAGGAGGAACCATGAATGTAGAAACTGCGCAGCGGCTCGCCGACCTTCGTCGTAGCAAGGGCTTTAGCCAAGAAGGGCTGGCACGAAAGTTGGGGCTGTCGCGCCAGGCGGTCAGTAAATGGGAGCGTGCGGAGAGCTCGCCCGATACCGAGAACCTGATCTCGCTCGCCAGGCTCTATGGCGTGAGCCTGGACGAGCTGCTCAATCCGAGCGATGAAATTGAGGACGATATCGAGTTTGAGAACGAGGACCGCGCCCGTCAGCGCGAGGCCGAGGCGGCGGAACGTGCCCGCACCCATGAGGCGGCGGCGCGCGCCACGGAGGCAGCTGCGCAGGCGAGTGATGCTGCGGCCAAGGCGGCGCAAGCGGCAAGCTGGAGTGCGCAGGCCGCCAATGCCGCTACGGCGCAGGTGACGAGTGACGGCGCAGTTGGCTCGACTCCGGTGAAGGGCCCGTTCCAGTCGTTCCCGTATTGGGCCGTGTGCTGGCTGTTGTTCTTTTTGCTGATGTTCCTGTTTGGTGGCGCCCCCTTTGCCGCACTGATCTTCTTTACGATTCCCATCTATCACTGGGTGGCACGTGCGCTCGATGGCGATTGGGCGCGTGGGGATATCCGGGTTGGTCCGGCGCCGGCGGTCGCTAGGACTAAGGGGGAGGACGTTTCCACAGCGGTTGACGCTGACATGGCTGCCGCGACCACCGCTGAGTCGAGTGCCAAAGAAGGTGATGAATGATGAAGCTCTCGCATGAGTCTAAGAGGCGCTTGGGCATTGGCATCGGAGCGTTTGTGCTCATTATCGGGCTTGTTTTTGGCATTTCGCGGACTTTGATTCATTTTGATGGCCCGTGGGATCTCGACGATGTTGTATCCGGCTTGTCTGGTATGGGCGATGCGTTCGACGAGGACGATTCCTTGAATAGCGGTAACTATTCCGCTCGGCCTCAACAGCTTTCGAGCGAAACGTTTGATGCCGACGCGTTCACATCCCTTGACTTGGATGTGACGTCGGGTACGGTTGAGGTCAAACACGTCTCCGGCGGGCCGGTGCGCGTAATTGAAAGCGGCCGCGTGGCAACGGGGACCGTTGCCTTCGATGCGGCAACCCAGAACCTGGCCGAAATCAAGGGCTCTACGCTCAAGATTCGCCAGTTCGATTGCGATGACGAGCGCGCCATTGACCGCACGGTTACCGTCGAACTGCCGCGCGAAGTTGCCGATAACATGGTGGGCATTACAGTGAATGTAGGATCGGGTGACCTGACGGTCGCGGGCATTGCGTGTCATGACCTCAACCTGACTTTGGACTCTGGAGACGTTGAGTTTACGGGCACCGTGACCGATACCCTGAATGCCGAGGTCGGTTCGGGCGATGTGACGTTCGAGCTCTACCAGGCCCCCGCGAAGTCGATGGACGTGAGTGTGGGCTCGGGCGATGTGGAGATGACGGTTCCGAACTCGACGGGCTTTAAGGCGAGCCTCACCTTGGGCAGCGGCGACTTTGAGAGCGATTTCCTTCCGCTTGGCTACGATGGCGAGACCATATTGAATCTTGAATTCGACAACGGTGATAAGTCAGCCACGTATCGTTTTAAGGTCGGTTCGGGCGACATGTCGTTTGATCCGGAGTGACATGCGGTTTTCGGAGATCGGTACATATAGGCATGCTCTTTGATGGAGGCGCCGGAGCCGTGACGGGCTTCGGCGCCTTTGCCTTTACAATGGGGACATGGAACAGATTATCTTGAACATACTCGAGGCTCTGCGTCGCGGCGAGACCGTGGACGACAAAGCGCTCGTCAAACTGATACATGCCGAGGCGCGCCGTGAGGGTGCCGACAAACGCGATTTGGCCAAGCGCCGTCTGCTGCCGTTCTGCCAGCGGGTTAAACGTGAGGAGCCGGCTCGGTGGGCTGCGTGGAATGTCGATGCCGAGTTGGAGGGTCAACTGCTGCAGGTGTTGCGCATGAAGCCACGCCGTACGGCTTCGGGCGTGGCGACCATCACCGTCATCACCAAGCCGTGGCCGTGCTCGGGCGATTGCCTGTTTTGCCCCAACGACCTGCGCATGCCCAAGAGCTATCTGCACGCTGAGCCGGCGTGTGCCCGTGCGGAGCAAAATTGCTTTGATCCGTATCTGCAGGTGAGTGCCCGTTTGACGGCGCTTTCGCAGATGGGTCATGCGACCGACAAGATAGAGCTTATCGTGCTCGGTGGCACCTGGAGTGACTATCCGCAAGGGTATCAGGCATGGTTTATGTCGGAGCTTTTCCGTGCGCTCAATGACGATGCCGTCGCCGGCGTTGCGGCAAACCCCATGTTGGCGCGTCCGGGCATCAGTCGTGCCGAGGCGGGGCGCCTG
>CALFDL010000337.1 GCA_937950415.1 uncultured Collinsella sp.
GGGCGCTATATGCCGGCGCGGCGGTGTTAAAGATGACGTAGAACACGATGCTCGCAAACACGATGTAGAAGCGCCAATGGTCGCCGGCAGCCTCACTCCACAGGCGGCGCACCGTCGCCCAGGTGTCGCGGGGCGTCTCGTCCTCGTCTTCGTCGTCCACGTCGCGCATACGCTCTGCCTCGGCACGGGCGCGCTCGTCCTCGGCGCGCTCGTTTTCCTCGTACAGCGCCAGGCGACGAGCCTCGCGCTCGGCCGCGGCCCTAGCGGCGTCATCCAGCTCGGTCGACGCGGCAGCCGTTTCCTCGACCAGTCCCGCGGCAGCGGCGTCATCAACGCCGCCCTGCTTCTTGAGCTCCTCGGTCATGCTACTCACCTCCCTTCATCTGCGATTCCGCGATAGCGCGGTACACCTCGCAGGTTTCCATAAGCTCGTCGTGCGTGCCTAGGCCCACGATCTTGCCGTCTTTGAGCACCACGATCTGATCGGCATGCAAAATAGTCGAGATGCGCTGGGCGATGATGAGCACCGCGGCATCGCACGTCTCGTCCCGCAACGCATGGCGCAGGGCGGCATCGGTCTTAAAGTCCAGGGCCGAAAAACTGTCGTCGAAGATATACAGGTCGGCGCGCTTCATGAGCGCACGGGCGATTGCCAAACGCTGGCGCTGGCCGCCCGAAAAGTTCGTACCGCCCTGGGCAACCGGGGTATCGAGCCCCTGCGGTTGGTCGAGTACAAAGGTGCTCTGGGCAACCTGCAGCGCGTGAAGCATGTCGCCCTCGGTCGCGCCTTCGTTACCAAAGCGAAGGTTGCTCGCCACCGTGCCCGAGAACAGCCACGCCTTCTGCGGCACATAGGCAATGCGCCCGCGGATTTCGTCTTGCGTAAGCTCGCGCAGGTCCACACCATTCAGGCGAATGGAGCCCTTGGTGGCATCGTGGAAGCGCAGCAGAAGCTTTGCCACCGTCGATTTGCCCGAGCCTGTCGAGCCAACGATCGCAGTCGTCTGACCGCGACGGCAGGCAAAGCTCAGGTCGCACAGGGTGTCCTCGTCGGCGTCGTCAAAGCGAAACGACATATGATCGAACACGGCGACCGCATCGGCCCCGTCCTTTGAGTCGGACGCGGCCGCATCCAGCGTGTGCTCGCCATCGACGATGCTCGGCTCGATCTCCAACACCTGCTGCGCACGGTTCAGGCACGCGGCAGCACGCGGAAGCGTCAGCACCACCATCTGGGCCATCATCACAAAGAACAGGATCAGAAGCGCGTACTCCAGCACCGCCGAGATGCTCGCGATCTGCATGGCGTGGGCGCCCACGCGGTTGCCGCCCACCCACAGTACCGCCACCTCGGCGATATTCATCAGAAAGAAGGTGGAGCTGTCGAGGCCCACAAACAGGTGGTTGACTTTGATGGCGTTGGCGGCGTATTCGCTAAACACCTCGTCCAGACGCCGTTCCTCGTGGCGCTCCTTGTTAAACGCACGGATGACGCGCACGCCCACAATATTCTCGCGCAGCACCACGTTCATGCGGTCGATAAAGCCCTGTAGGCGCATAAAAATCGGCGCCGCGTTGGCGACCGTAAAGACCGCCGCCACCAGCACAATCGCAACGACTACGCCCAGAAGCGCGCCCATGGCGGGATCGATAAACCAGGCGAATATGATGCCCGCCACAGCCAAAAACGGCACGGGCAGCACCAGCTGAATCGTCTGCAGAATCGCCTGCTGAATCACGTTGATGTCGTTGAGCGAGCGCGTGATCATCGATCCGGTGCCAAAGCGCTCAAAATCGCTGGCCGCGAGCTCGAGCGATTTGTCGTACACGGCATTGCGGATATCGCAAGCCACGTTGGCGGCCAGGCGCGCCGAAAGATAGCAGCCCAGCACCGTGCCGCCGCTAGCCATGCTGGTCGCGATAAACATGTATAGGCCGTTGCGTAAAATGTAGTCGACATCGCCCGTGGTAATACCGGTGTTGACCATGTTCGCCAGCATCGTGGGAACCAACAGCGTACCGACGTTATCCACCAGCAGCACCAGCAGCGTCACTGCGACAAGCCCTCGATATGGCTTTAGAAACCTCATTAACAGTCGCACGACTCCCCCTCACCTTGATTCTCGGCTTGGCTCTCGGCAGCGATATGCTGCTTAAAGGCATCGCACTCATCGCCGAGCACCTGAGAGAATTTGCCGATCAAGCGCATAATCTCGCGCTGCTCACATGGCTCAAGCGCGCCAAAGGCTCGCTGCTCGGCCTTGAGTGCCGGCAGCGCATAACGCTCGGCAAATCGCCTGCCCTCTTCGGTCAGGCTCACAACCTTGTTCTTACGACTGCCTTCGGCAAACTCCAACGTTGCGAAGCCCCGCGCCGTCAAGGTTTTAATTGCCGAGTTGATGGTCTGCTTGCTGTAGAACCATTCGCTTGTCAGACGGCTTACGGCAATACTGCCGCCCGCCGTGCTGATGTCGACGAGCATCCAATAGGCGCAGTCCGAAAGGCCGCAGGCGCGCGAGAACTCCGAATAGATATGGTCGAGTCCATTGAGCAACCGATCGAAGTCGACCAGCGTAACCGCACTATTCATCTATCCCACCATTCGATTGTCCGATTTTTGACCAATTATATGTCTCTAGATTAGTCCGAGTTTTGACTATCGTCAACAGGCTCTCCGCAAATGCGCGCACTTTTATGGCCTATCGGCAGAAAAAGACCGCCGGCGCGGGGGCAGTGCCAGCGGTCACGTGAAAATCGGGTTTTATTGCCTGTTAAGCGGCGACGGCCTCATAGACCGTAGCGCCCGAGAAGCTATCATGCAGGCTCTTGCCGGCAATCCACGGCAGCTCGACGACCTCGCAGACCGTGTTGACCAGCTCGGAGCAGTCAGTAAAGTGGCCCTTATCGTTGAGGGCCTCGCAATCCTGAACACGCCAATAGCCATCGGTGTGCGTGATGTAGTACTCGTGATCGTTGATCGACACGAAAGCGCGCGTCTTGGAACGCAGCAGCTTCAGAAATCCTTCGAAGTCGGTCTCGACGACATCTCCAGCCTGGAACATGATGTTACCTCCTGGCCCGGCGCCACCACGGCGCATTAATAAACGTTGGTACTCCTTTAGTAAAACCTTTATCAGAGGTTATGCGTTCGTCATTTAGGCAAGT
Source organism: uncultured Collinsella sp. (assembly GCA_937950415.1). Classification (GTDB taxonomy): domain Bacteria; phylum Actinomycetota; class Coriobacteriia; order Coriobacteriales; family Coriobacteriaceae; genus Collinsella. The sequence goes on from CALFDL010000337.1 coordinate 3,166, forward strand.
GGTAAAAAACCGCAGGGTAGACGGGATAAAACGTTTAACCATCCCATTTGTTTGTCACATTCTGAAGGTGCTTTTATGCAAACCTACTTTCCCAATTGGAATCTATCCTTTTGGCCGGGCAATTGACCGTCTATCGTTTGAGCCCGACGGGTATGAACGGGGCATCTGCAACGCCACCGCAAGGAGACACCATGGAGACTATCGAAGCACTCATTCACCGCCGCAGCTGCCGCAACTACAGCGATCGTCCCGTCGAGGCCGAAAAGCTTGCACGTATTATCGAAGCCGGCCAATATGCACCGAGCGGCATGGGCCGCCAGCCGGTGACGTTTGTCGCCGTCACCGACCCCGCGACCATCGAGCGTCTCTCACAGCTCAACGCCCAGGTCATGGACAGCAACAGCGACCCCTTCTATGGCGCCAAGACCGTTGTGGTGGTGCTGGTTGACCGCAGCGTGCCCACACATCTGGAAGACGGCTCGCTCGCCATGGGCAACTTGCTCAACGCCGCCTATGCACTGGGTGTCGATTCGTGCTGGATTCACCGCGCGCATGAGGTCTTTGACTCGCCCGAGGGCCTGGAGCTGCTGGCCAGCTGGGGCCTGCCCGCCGACGGCAGCCTGCGCGGTGTCGGTAACTGCATTCTTGGCTACGCCGAGGACACGCTACCCGAGCCCAAACCCCGCCGCGACAACGTGGTATACGTCAAGTAGCGCAGGAGTGTCCCAAACTGCCGGCAGAAAAGGAACGTCCCCTTCTGCCGGCAAGCTATGTTGATATTTGAGTTGTCGTCGTTTCGTTCGTCTGGGCCGTTTCGACGTCGTCGCCTTGCTTGTCTTCGTCCTTTTGCGCATCGGCGATGGTGGAGGCCGCCGCGACGATACCGCGCTGGGGCGCAACGCCCGTCTGGGTCTGTGCGCCCTCGACAACTTCTGTGCCTGCATGCGCGAGCTCGGGCGATTTAAACATTGCGTCCAAGTTGGCGCCACCGCCGGCGTAGCCAAGCGCAGCGAGCGCGATGACGATCACCGCAACGACGGCCACGATCGGCACATAACGATGCCAACCAGCAGGATTGAGCCCGCTGCGGCGAGCCGCCCCGCGGCTGATGTAGCCGAGCGTTCCGTCGTGCTTGAGCTTTGAGCCCACCACGCGTTTGCGGCCCCACAGCGAGGACTCTGCCTGCATTGCCAAGCGGGCGCTTGCCGAAGGATAGCCGTATTTAGTGCGCTTGAACGAGCCATCAAACCCCGAGGCGTGTTTGCCCCACGTCACCGATGTCGTGCGTCGGTTAACCGGCGCGGCGCTCCGCCTTCTGCGGCTCGGTTTTGAAGTCTCAGCCATATGCCCTCGCACGCCGTAACCAAATCGAAACAATAACGCTTTGGACTGTAGCACACGCGTCGCGCGCGGTCACGGGCGCCTCGCTCAACGGTCATCGTCCTTCAGCAAGCGCCACAGCGTTGTACGGCTTATGCCCAGCACCTCCGCCGCACGGGTTCGGTTGCCGTGGAGATGGTCTACAACCAGATGCGCGATATCTCGCTCGGTATCGGCCAGCGGTCGCAGGATATACAGGTCACTTTCGAGCGTCGGGGCGCCAAAGGTTGCGGTCTTAATCACGTCCTCTTGGGCGAGCACTTCCTCCGCCACAGCTCGGTCCACCGTGCCCGTCCCCGCCAATATATACAGTCGTTCCGAGACCTCGCGGAGCTGCAGATAATTGCGCGGCCAGCGGTAAGCATCGAGCGTCTTCGTCGCCGCGGCAGACAGCGTGGGTGCTGCCGTCTCAAATGCATCAGCGAGATATTCCAAATAGCGCGCAACCTTCGTCGACGCGGCTCCCTGCTCGGCGATTGCCGGCGCCACGCTCACCGCACAGGCGAAGCGCTCGGTCACAAAGGCGGCTTGATCACTTTCGCTGCCGCCCGGCATGTCATCCGCCGTCAGCACCACATGACAGCGCGTCGCCAACGCGGTGTCGGCCATCGTGGAAACGAGCTCGCGGAGGCGCTGGGGGCCAACCGCATTCCAGCCCTCAATGCAAAGTGTCAGCCCCGTTTGGAACAGCGGCGATTCGGAGCTTTTGAGCACATGGCGCCAACCGCGATCGGTGAGTTCATCGAGCGCAACGGAAACAAAGGGCTGATCGGCAAAAGGACCGTCCAGATAGAGGCGCTTGGCGATCTCGACCTGACCCGCTCCCAGCTCGCCCTCGAGCATAAGGGGCACGCCGCGCGCGTAGCTCTCGGCAACCGGTGCAGCCACCGCAGCGGCACCCTCAACGATGCCGTACGCGCTCGATTCGTAGCGGGCCTCAACTTCGTCGGCGTTGAGCCACTCGATGCCCGCATGCGCCGCGGCACCGCGCACCTCGCGGACCACGACGACCCAAAGGCCCCCGCCCTCTTTGTCGGCGGAGCGAACGGTCAGGCTCAGGCGCGTACCCGCACGCCCCATAACCAGACGCGCGCCGTCTCCTATACGGTCGAGGCGCTCGGCAACAAAAGTCGCCACATCCCGCTCAAGCGCCGCGTCATTCATGGTCGAGATCGCGACGTCCCCACGCGCATCGATTGCCAATGCCGAGGCCCCGGCAGCAGCCAGGGCCTCGGTCAAGATGTTCAGCTTGGCATCGCTATCCATGATTTGCCCCTGTCCGCGGCGACATGCAGCCGCCGACGGTCGCACGACCGAGTGTTTCAAAATTGAACGATATTGCTCACCAAACACTATAGGGCAGAAAGCGCCGTCCTGCGAGTATAGGTGTTGCCCCGCATCGCCATCCTGGCGGGGCGATAAGAGCTCTTCGGGACTTATAAACCTGCGGACAAGCCATACCCGCAAGAGCTCCTATCGCTCCACCGCAGGTATGCGCCCACCAGCAACCGGCACGCAAATAAGCTACTTCTCTACCAGATTCCCAGCACGTGCTGCATTCCCAAACTCATGCACGCAATGCCAATCCAGCAGCAAAAGCCCAACGCGATGGGCTTACCGCCCTTTTTGACCAGCTCGACGATATCGGTATTAAAGCCAATAGCCGCCATGGCCATCACGATAAAGAACTTCGACAGCTCCTTGATAGGTGCTGTAACGGACATGGGAAGCTGAAACACCGTGGTGATCACGCTCGCCAGCACAAAGAACAGCACGAACATGGGAAATGCGCGCTTAAACGAGAACGTGCTCTTGGCGTCGCCGCCGGCCTTGCGCGCCAGATGCATCTGCCAGCATGCGAGGACCAGCGTGATAGGAATAATGGCCAGCGTCCTGGTGAGCTTGACCACCGCGGCGCTCTCGAGCACATTGGCGCCGGGATGCATGCTGTCCCAAGCGCTCGCCGCAGCCGTTACGGACGAGGTGTCGTTAATGGCGGTACCGGCAAACAGGCCAAAGCCCTCGTTGGTCAGCCCGAGCATGCCGCCGAGCGTCGGAAACACGAGCGCCGCGATAACGTTAAACAGGAAGATGACCGAAATAGCCTGGGCAATCTCGCGATCGTCGGCATCGATGACGGGTGCGGTCGCGGCGATGGCAGAACCGCCGCAAATCGACGAACCCACACCCACAAGCGTCGCGATCTTACCCGGCACGTTCATAACGCGGCAGAGCACAAAGGCGATGACAAGCGAGGTCGAGATTGTCGCCACGATAATCGGCAGCGACTGGGCGCCCTTGGACAGAATCTGGGAGAGGTTCATGCCAAAGCCAAGCAGGATAACCGCGTACTGCAAGACTTTTTTAGACGTATAGGTGACACCGGCGGCGAGCTGTTCGCGGCGATTCTTGGGAAAGACGAGCGCCAGGACCATGCCAAAGAGGATGGCAAATACCGGACCGCCGACCACCTCAATTTGTTTGCCGAGCAACGTCGCGGGAATGGCGATGATCAGGCAGAACAAGACGCCTTTCCAGCGCTCGCGTACGATATTTGCCAGTTGCATATGGGATTCCTTCTTTCTATTTCACGTTTGCGACGGCTTATGATACGGCAACATTGAGCGCATCCTTGCGCAAACACAAACTAAGATGCCGCAATAGTTCTCAGGCAACAGCCGAATTACCCACCGCGGAGAGCTGATTCGCGGCATAATTAACAACTGACATATGAGTTTGATAGAACAGTTGCGAGGCGCTATGGAAGAATCGATGCACGTCGGCGAGCAAGAAACAAGCCTACAAGACCAGTCCTACCACACCATTCGACGCAAAATCGTCTACCTGGACTACAAGCCGGGCGAAAAGCTGGGCGTCAAGCAACTTTGCGACGACCTGGATATGGGTCGCACGCCCGTGCGCGAGGCTTTGGTTCGCTTGGCGCAGGAAGGCCTGGTGCGCACCGTGCCTCAGAGCGGTACCTACGTCTCACCCATCAACCTCACCCTTGCCGAGAGTGCCTGTTACATCCGCGAGCATCTGGAAAAGCAGGTGATCGTGGAATGCTGTGCGCGCGCCACGTCGGCCGGCATCGAGCAGCTCGACCGTGCCATCGCGCTGCAGGAAAAGGCCATGGCCGAAGAGGATCGCATCGGCTTCTTTTTGAGCGACAACCTCATGCATCACATGATTTTTAGCATCGCATGTCGCAGCACCGTGTGGTCGTGGCTCGAAGAGACCAATGCCGACCTGGAGCGCTTCCGCTGGCTGCGTGCCGCCACGCAGACGCTCGACAATCAGGAGACTGTTAACGAGCACAAACAGATCCGCCGCGCCATCGCCGGTCGCGATCCTATCGAGGCGAGCTTTTTGGTCAGCAAGCACCTGCATATGATGTTCCGCAACCAGACCGAGGTCCTGGACCAATATCCCGAGTACTTCGAGACCAGCAAGCTCCGCTAACCTGCCAAAAAGGGACAGGTTTATTTTGGCAGGTTTTATCTGGGCAAATGCAACAAGGCCCGGCTCCGTCTTGATGCGGAGCCGGGCCTTAGTTGTTAGAACGACGGAACTCGATTATTCGACCGTGACGCTTTTCGCCAGGTTTCGAGGTTGGTCAACGTCGCAGCCGCGCAGAATGGCTACCTCGCGGGCAAGCAGCTGCAGCGGGACGCTCGCGGTGATGGGGCTGAACACGTCGCGGACTGCCGGCACGCGGATGATGCAGTCGGCGATCTTGTTGATCTCCTCGTCGCCCTCGGTGGCAACGACGATGACCTTGGCACCGCGTGCCTTGCACTCCATAAGGTTCGACACGGTCTTGTCGTAGGTGGCACTCTTGGTGGCCACGGCGATGACAGGGAAGCCTGGGTCGATCAGGGCAATGGGGCCATGCTTCATCTCACCGGCGGCATATGCCTCGGCGTGCAGGTAGCTGACCTCCTTGAGCTTGAGCGCGCCCTCGTAGGAAATAGCGGCACCCATGCCGCGGCCCACGAACAGCGCCGACTGCGCGTCCTTGCACAGCAGGGCGGCCTCATGAACGGCCTCGGTCTGGGTATCCAAAATCCACTGGATCTGCTCGGCCGTATCGGAAAGCTCGCGGAACAGCATGCGCGCCTGCTTGGTGGTCAAGCGGTACTTGACCTGCGCCAGCAGCAGGGCCAAAAGTGTAAGGCTCACGACCTGGCCGATGAAGCTCTTGGTCGAGGCGACCGCGATCTCCTTGTTGGCCTTAGTGTAGATGACGCCGTCGCTCTCACGCGCCACGGGGCTGCCCACCACGTTGGTGATGCCGAAGACCTTGGCACCCTTGATGCGCGCGTCGCGAATGGCGGCAAGGGTGTCGGCCGTCTCGCCCGACTGGGACACAGCCACGACAAGCGTCGTCGGCGTGATGATGGGATTGCGATAGCGGAACTCGCTGGCCGCCTCAACCTCGGTGGGGATGCGAGCCCAGCCCTCAATAAGGTTCTTGGCGATGAGGCCAGCGTGATAGCTAGTGCCGCAAGCGATCACGTAGACGCGGTCGATGTCGTTGAGTTCCTCGAGGGACAGGCCCAGCTCGTCGATATCGAGCTCGCCGGCGGGGGTCATACGGCCCACCAGCGTATCGCGCACGACGCGCGGCTGCTCATGGATCTCCTTGAGCATAAAGTCGGGGTAGCCACCCTTTTCGGCCATGTCCAGGTCCCAGTCGATGTGGGTGACCTTGGGCTCGATAACGTTGCCGGCCTCGTCGGTGTACTCGAC
>CALFDL010000338.1 GCA_937950415.1 uncultured Collinsella sp.
CGCCGCGGTCTCGCGCTACCTCAACGGTGGATATATCTCGGCGGACAAGGCCGAGCGCATTAAGCAGGCGATTGAGCTGACCGGATACGTGCGATCTAGTCAGGCTCGCGCGCTGCGCACCGGTTCCACCAAGCTCATCGGCGTCATCGTGCCTAAGATTAACTCGGAATCCGTGAGCCGCATTACCGCCGGTATTGGCCAGGTGCTCGGTCGCCGTGGCTACCAGATGCTGCTCGCGAATACTGATAACGTGGCCGAGCGTGAGCTCGAGTATCTCGACCTGTTCCAGAACCACCCGGTCGATGGCATCGTGCTCGTGGCGACCATGATCACCGACGAACATCGTGCGGCCATTGCGTCTTGCCGTGTGCCCATTGTGCTGATCGGTCAAAACGTCGAGGGCGCGGCTTGCGTCTACCATGACGATTACGAGGCCGCCTTTGAGCTGGGCCAGGCGCTCGCGAAGCATGTTGAGGGCAAGATTGCCTATATCGGTGTTACCGAGGAAGACCGTGCCGCCGGTTACGACCGTCGTCGTGGTTTTGAAGCGGGCTTACGCGCCGCGGGTGTTGCGCTCGATCCCGAGCTGATTCGCCGCGGGTCCTTTACCCTCGATTCCGGCTATCGTGCGTCGCGCGAGCTGCTGGGCGAAGTGCCCGATGTTTCGTTTATCGCGTGCGCGACCGATACCATGGCGGCGGGCGCGCTTCGTGCCATCGATGAGGTTCGCGGCGTGGGCGAGGGCATGCGTCGCGTGAGCGGTTTTGGCGACAACGCGTTTTTGCGCGCGCTGACGGGCGGCATTCCCACCGTACATTATGGCTACCTGACCAGTGGCGTCGAGGCGACCAATATGTTGCTCAACACGCTCGATGGCGTGGAGGGGGAGAGCGGTCTAAAGACCCTCAAGCTCGGCCATCAGCTGATGAATGTCTAGGCTTCGGGCATGTCTGCCGGCTTCTGATTCTCTGTTTTTGTCTCAAAACTACCTTTCACCGTCAATTATCGACCGTTTACCGCTATATGAAAACGATTACAGATATATGAAACTGAAAACGATTACAGTATAAGTGTCAAACATGGCCGGGTGCACATGCGTCCGTTGGAGGAAAGGGAAGTCATGGACTACCGTAAATCAGCCCAAGAGGTGCTCGACAACATCGGTGGCGCCGGCAACGTTGTTTCGGCTGCACACTGCGCCACGCGTCTGCGTCTGGTGATTGCCGATAACGCCAAGGTCGACAAGGAGGCCCTTGAGAATATCGACGGCGCCAAGGGCGTCTTTGAGGCCCAGGGCCAGCTCCAGATTATTTTTGGTACCGGCACCGTCAACAAGGTCTACGAAGAGTTCATCGCGCTCAGCGGCGTCGAGGCTGCCACCAAGGCCGAGGTCAAGGAGGCCGCGGCGCAGAAGCAGAACATCTTTATGCGCGCCATTAAGGTGCTCGGCGACGTCTTTGTCCCCATCATCCCCGCCATCGTGGCTTCGGGTCTGCTGCTGGGCATTATGAGCGCCCTCAACTTTATGGCCTCCAACGGCTTTATCGCGCTCGACACCAATAACTTTATCTACAAGATCGCCGACCTGGTTTCGGGAACGTCCTTTGGTATTCTGCAGATCCTGATCGGCTACTCCGCGGCTAAGGCCTTTGGCGCTAACCCGTACCTGGGTGCCGTCGTCGGCGGTGCGTTCATCAATTCCTCGCTTCAGAGCGCCTACACGGTTGCCTCCGAGGGCGTGCAGACCATGGTCACCGTCATCCCCGGCGTGTACAGCTTTGAGTGGGTCGGTTATCAGGGCCACGTGATCCCCATCGTTATCGCCTGCGCCATCCTCGCCTTTTTGGAGAAGCGTCTCCACAAGGTTGTCCCCGAGATGTTCGACCTCTTTGTGACTCCTCTCGTCTCCGTGTTCGTGACCGTGCTCGTGACGCTCGTTGCCGTCGGCCCCATCTTCGTGTGGGCCGAGAACGCCGTCCTCGGTCTGATTCAGGCCCTGCTGACCCTGCCCTTCGGCATCGGTTCCTTTATCGTCGGCCTGTTCTATGCCCCCACGGTCGTTACCGGTATCCACCAGATGTACACCGCCATCGATCTGGGCCAGCTCGCCCAGTACGGTGTGACTTACTGGCTGCCCATCGCCAGTGCCGCCAACATCGCTCAGGGTGGTGCCGCGCTCGCCGTTGCCTTTAAGACCCGCGATGCCAAGATCAAGGGCCTGGCGCTTCCTTCGGCCCTGTCCGCCTTCATGGGCATTACCGAGCCTGCCATCTTTGGTGTGAACCTGCGCTTCTTTAAGCCCTTCATCGCCGGCTGCATCGGCGGCGGTTGCGGTGCCCTGGTCTGCGCGCTCACTTCGCTGGCTGCCTCCGGCACGGGCGTTACCGGTATCTTCGGTATCCTGCTGTGCCTGGCCCAGCCCGTGCAGTACGCGATCATGTTTGCGGTCGCCGCGCTGGTTTCCTTTGCTATCTCGTTTGTCCTGTACAAGGACGAGCCCAAGGCTTCCGAGCAGGCCTAAGAGCTTTTGATTGAGGAGATGCCCGCGGGTCGTATGCTCGCGGGCGTTTCCCGTATCTGGTGCCGATCTCTGGTGCCTTGTTACTTTCGATCCGTTAGGACTTTGATATGTCTAATGCACTTGGTCGCGACCTTGCAAAGTTGGTTGCCGCTGTTGACGCTGCCGCCTCTGAGTGCGGTCATGGCGTGTATGGCCAGCACTTCCATATTATGCCGCCGGCGGGTTGGCTCAACGACCCCAACGGTCTCTGCCAGGCGGGTGGCGTGTTCCATGCCTATTTTCAGTATGCGCCGTTTGATGTCGAGGGCGGCGTTAAGACCTGGGGCCATGCGACGAGCCGCGATCTTATGACGTGGGACTACGTTGGCGCCCCATTGCTGCCCGACGAGCCGTTCGATTGCCATGGCGTGTATTCGGGCTCCGCGCTTGCCGAGGACGGTCGCATTCGCGTACTTTATACGGGCAACGTTAAGCTTTCCGATTCGGACGGGACGTACGACTACGTCAATACCGGCCGCCGCGCCGATACTGTTTATGTCGAGAGCGTTGATGGCCTTGCCGGTCGGGAGTTCAGCCAAAAGCGCGTGGTGCTGGCGTCCGAGGATTATCCCGAGGATTTGACCTGCCACGTGCGTGACCCCAAGGTGTGGCGCGATGATGATGGGCGTTACCACATGGTGCTGGGCGCGCGTCGTCGCGTGGACGGTCCGCATGTCGATAGTCGATTTTGCGCCATGCACGGCGAGGGTGCCGGGCGCGATGTGGGTGAGATCCTGGTGTATGGCTCGGCCGATATGCTGAGTTGGGAGCTCGAGAGCCGTGTGTCTACGCCCGAGCGCTTTGGCTTTATGTGGGAGTGCCCGGGATACCTTGAGCTTGAGGCGGATGGCGGTGTACCGGCAAGGTTTCTGTCTTTCTCTCCCCAGGGGCTCGAGGGCGGCCGTTGGGACCGCGGCAACGTATACGCTGCTGGCTACATGCCTGTAACGGGCGACATTGCCGGTGGTGACGGTGCCTATGAGCTGGGCGAGTTCCGCCTGTGGGACGCCGGTTTTGACTTCTATGCGCCGCAGGAGTTCACGGCCGAGGACGGTCGCCATATTCTAATCGGCTGGATGGGCATTCCCGATGAGCCGACCTATGGCAACGCACCGACCGTGGTGTGCGGCTGGCAGCACTGCATGACGGTGCCGCGCGAGCTTACGGCCGGTGACGGCGGCGTGGTACTGCAGCAGCCGGCGCGCGAGATTGAGCACCATTATGCCTCGGTGCGTGTAGGGGAGGGCTCGTTGGAGGTTGCCGGCGATACCTGCTTTGACGTTGTTGTCGACGGTGTTGACGGTGCGTTCACCGCGACCGTTGATGGCGAGCTGAAGCTGGCGTTTGTGCCCGCCGAGGGCGAACTGCCCGCGCGCTTTGAGATGCGATTTACCGATGAGGGCCGCGCTTCTGCCGGTTGCGGTCGTACTGTGCGCTGGGAGTCCGTCGACGAGGTTCGTAACGTGCGCATTGTTGGCGATGCCTCGTCGGTCGAGGTGTTTGTGAACGATGGTGCGCTCGTGTTTTCGACGCGCATCTATCCCGAGGCCTATGGCGTGACCGTTGACGCTCCGGGTGCGAGCGTGACCTATCACGCGCTCAATATCTAGGAGATTCGTCGCATATCGGCGCTATACTGCAGCCGTTGCCCACGATGCGGGAACATCCGCATCGTGGGTTTTTGTTAATGAAAGGAGGTTGCCGTATGGGCGTACAGCGGCTAGAAGAGGCCTGGGCTTTGAGGACCGGCGCGCGTGAGGCGCGGTTGCTTGCGGCTTCGCATGTTCCGGCGGCGCTGTCTCTGTTGGGGATTGTGCGTCCCGGTGACCGCCTGGTGGCCTTTGCGGATGACTTTACCGAAGCATTTGCGCACGGCTTTGATGGCCGCGATGTTGCGCTGGCGGGCTCGCCGTCCGCCGATGCGTTTACCGCCGCGTCCGAGGTCTTTGATGCTTCGTTTGATGCCGAGGGGCCGCACCTGTGGTGGTTCGTCAACTCCATCGGCGGGTTTGGACTGCGAGTGCCCGATCTGCGTACGCTGGGTCGAGCGGCTCGCGAGGCCCATGCGCTGCTGGTTGTGGACAACACCGTGGCGTCGGCTTTTGGCTGCGATTCGTTGCGCTTGGGTGCCGTGCTGTCGCTCGAAGCGCTCGACCGTGTGTGCGCCGGTAACGCTTCACGCAAGTTGGTTGCCGTATCGGTCGCGCGCTCGCAGTTCAAGCGCCATCGTGTGGATGCCGCGGCTGAGTGCGTGCACGTCCTGTTTGAGGGCTGTGGCTTGGGCAAGCTTGGTTTGCCTACTGACGAGGCTGGTGTGCTGGAGCGCGGGCTGGACTCGCTCGATACCCGCATGCAGGCACACTTCGACCGCGCCCGTGCGCTGGCCGAGTATCTGGCCGCCAACGAGATGGTGCGCAACGTGCGCTATCCCGGGCTGAGTTCGCATCCCGACCATGCGGTTGCAACGGGAATCCTCGAGCACGGCTTTGGCCCGGCAGTTGAATTTGACCTTATCGAGCGTAGCGCGGGCAAGCTTTTTGATGCTTTGCCTGAGGAGTTCCGCG
>CALFDL010000339.1 GCA_937950415.1 uncultured Collinsella sp.
AAGGGGGAGGCCTCGCGGCCTCCCCCTTTTTTGCGTTTACCGGGCAACATTCCTTATGCAATTAAATCAATTTAATCATCCACCGCTGAATATAGACGTTCACCGTTCTGTGGCCGGTTCTTTGTTCTCAATGGACTAATATTTGCTTTAGCGTGCTACTGCGCTTGTCCTGTTTTACGGGTCGTTTTATTGATTGTGACGGAAGGACTCACATGGCAGATGTTCATGAGCTGCTTGATACTTGGATTGCCAATGTCAAGGACGAGGAGCTCCTGGCCGAGCTCAACACGATGAAGGAGCAGGGTGACGAGGACGCCATCACCGATGCCTTCTTCCAGGATCTTGCCTTCGGTACCGCCGGTCTCCGCGGCACGATCGGTGCCGGCACCAACCGTATGAATATCTATACGGTCGGTCGCGCGACGCAGGGTTTTGCCGATTACCTTAACGCTACGTTCGAGAATCCGACGGTCGCCATCGCTCGCGATAGTCGTAATAAGGGTGAACTGTTCGTTAAGACCACCGCTGCCATTCTGGCCGCCAATGGTGTTACGGCCCTTGTGTATCCTAAGATTTCTCCGGTGCCGACGCTTTCCTGGGCTGTTCGCGACCTCGAGTGCTCCGGTGGCATCTGCATGACCGCTAGCCATAACCCGGCGCCCTACAACGGCTATAAGGCTTACGGTCCCGACGGTTGCCAGATCACGAGCGAGGCTGCGGACGCGATTTCCAAGGCTATCGCCGAGACCGATACGTTCACCGGCGTAAAGTCCATGGACTTTGACGAGGCTGTTGAGCAGGGTCTGGTTAAGTGGATCGATGACTCCTGCCTCGAGCGTTATTACGATGCAGTGCTTGCCCGCGGCGTGACCAACCTTTCTGCCGAGGAGATTGCCGGCGCCCCGCTAAAGCTCGTCTACACCCCGCTCAACGGTACCGGCCTCATCCCCGTTACCACGGTGCTCGAGCGTGCCGGCATCACCGATGTCACGGTTGTTCCCGAGCAGAGGGAGCCTAACGGCGATTTCCCGACCTGCCCGTATCCTAACCCCGAGATTCGTCAGGCCATGCAGAAGGGCATTGACCTGTGCGAGCAGGTTCACCCTGATTTGCTGCTTGCAACCGATCCCGACGCCGACCGTGTTGGCGTTGCCGTTAAGAATGGCGATGACTATCTGCTGCTGACCGGCAATGAGATGGGCGTTCTGTTGCTCGACTATATCTGCAAGACCCGTGCTGCCCGCGGTGAGGACCTCACTAAGAAGGTTGCCGTTACTACTATCGTTTCTTCCGCCATGGTCGACGCTCTGGCCGACGAGTACGGTTTTGAGCTCCGCCGCTGCCTGACGGGCTTCAAGTACATCGGCGACATCATTACTTCTCTTTCCGATGCCGGCGAGGTCGATCGCTTTATCTTCGGTTTTGAGGAGAGCTACGGCTATCTGGCCGGTGACCACGTGCGCGACAAGGACGCCGTGAGCACTTCTCTCCTGATTTGCCAGATGGCGCAGTATTACAAGCTCCAGGGCAAGAACCTTGCCGATGCGATGCACGAGCTGTACGAGAAGTATGGCTACTATCACAACAAGACGATTTCGCTGAGCTATCCGGGCGCTGAGGGTGCGGCAAAGATGGCCGGCATCATGGCCGGTCTGCGCGAGAACCCGCCCGCGGAGCTCGCCGGTTCCAAGATTGAGGCTGTCGTGGATTACAACACCTGCGTGAACGGCCTGCCGAAGGCTAACGTCATTGAGTTCGATCTTGAGGGCGGCAACAAGGGTATTGTTCGTCCTTCCGGCACTGAACCCAAGATTAAGCTGTACATCTTCGCTAAGGGCGCGGATGCCGCCGAGGCTGATGCCGCACTTGACGCGATTGAGGAGTCTGGTCGCAAGTTGTTGGCCTAAGGCTTTGAAAGCCTATTTCTATAGTTAGACGGAGGAGGGGATCTCGGAAACGAGGTCCCCTCTTTATTACTGGCAAATATAGCTGAGGATCACAAGATGTGTAGGAAATGTGTACGCCCAGATTCCCGCCCACGGGGCCCCTCCGGTCTGGCAATATATCTCCTTGCCGCGCGGCCCGGTCGGACCGGATC
>CALFDL010000340.1 GCA_937950415.1 uncultured Collinsella sp.
AGGACTTTTGGTGTTGTTGTCCTTTCCATCAGGAGAAAACGCCTTCTTGTAAAGTTGATTCTGTTTCTCAGACTTGGCATTGCTTTGGTTGCGGCGAAGGTGGCGACATCATTTCTTATGTTCGTAAACTTGACGATGTCGATTTTGTTGACGCAGTCCGCTTTTTGGCTCGCCGTGCAAATATCGAACTTACTGAGTCGGCCCAAGCCACGAAGGCTCACAGTCTCAAAGCTCGATTGAAAGCCGTTTGCTCCGAAACTGCTTCTTATTACCATATGCTGCTTATGCGCTCGTCCGATGAGGGACCCGCTTCAGCGAGGACGTATCTTTCCGGTCGTGAACTAGGTGGCTCCATCCCGGTATCTTGGAATCTCGGATATGCTCCTGGTCGAAGGCAGTTGGTTACCCATCTCCGTTCATTGGGTTATTCAGAAAAGGAAATGATCGAAGCGAATGTTGCGGTTAGGGGTTCTCAGGGGATCAACGACCGTTTTTTCAATCGCGTGATGTTCCCTATTAACGATGTCCGTGGCGATTGCATTGCTTTTGGCGGACGCGTTATTGGTCAGGGAGAGCCGAAATATCTCAATACTGGCGATACCCCCATTTTCCATAAGTCTGAAGTTCTATTCGCTCTTGATAAGGCTAAGGCCCGTATGACGAGTACGGGTGATGCCATTGTTGTTGAGGGCTACACTGATGTTATTGCTCTTCATGAAGCTGGCTTTACCAATGTTGTTGCCACACTAGGCACCTCTCTTACTCGTCAGCACATTCGACTTCTTTCCCATCATGCGAAATCTCGTATCATCTATCTGTTTGATGGTGATGAGGCTGGTCAACGAGCTGCTGATAGGGCGCTTCAATTCATTGATTCGTCCATTACGCCCGAGGCGGGTTTTTCTCGCGTAGATCTCTGTGCTGTGACCCTGCCGGATGGACTTGACCCTGCCGAGTTCATAGCTGCGCACGGTGCAGATGCTTTCAAGGAGGGTTTGGACGGGGCTGTTCCTCTTATCAAATTCGGTATTGATCGCCGCCTTTCTCGCTATGACCTTTCTACCCCTGAGGGTCGTGCCCGTGCCACCAATGAGTCGTTGGCTGTTTTGGCTCCAATCAAAGATTCCCTTCTGGCAAAAGATTATGCAGTCTACATATCGAGTCGCGTTCATGCTCGTGAGCAAGATATTCTTTTGCGTCTCTCAGATCTAAAAACTTCGATGCCCGTGGATTACTCCGATCGTTCTGTTGCTAATCGGCCACGTAAGTCTGCTGCGAGATCATTGAGTCCTGTCGAGAAGAACCGACTTCGTACTGAGCGCGAGTTCCTGAGTCTTTGTGCCCACAATCCCGCTATGATTTCTGATTTTATGAACGAATTGGGTCAGACCGAATGGCACGAGAATGTCCACAGGGAGCTAAGTGGAATCATAATGGAATTAATTTCCGCGGATCCTGCCCTCACTGCTGCCGACTTGATAATGCGCGCTCAGGAGAAATGTAAATATGCGGCTCGAATTTTAACTGCATTAACAATTCAGAGTGAAGTACCCGCGCATGATATGTTGCGTTATCTTGCCGACGAGTTGGCTATTGGCGATATGGAATCTGCCATTTCTTCTATGCGAGATCAAATGAGCCAGACACAAAACGATGAAGAGCGCGATATGGTGTTTCAAGCTATTTATATGCTTCAGACCGAGCTTAACTCTTTACGTGCTAACCATGTGAAAACCGAGTAATCGGTAAACCGCTGTTATACTAACTAGTTGGTAAATTATGTGCTCGAAACAATAGGTGAAGCGTTTTTGACAAGAGAGGGTTGCTCTATGAGGACCATGAATATCGTTCTTT
>CALFDL010000341.1 GCA_937950415.1 uncultured Collinsella sp.
GCGGCGTAGTCGCTATTTATTCAGTCCAAGTTTCGGGGTGCAGTTCACTGTCCCCATTGTGGTGGTTTTGGTCGGTAACGGCGTTTCCCCAGATAAAACCTGCCAAAATAAACCTGTCCCTCATTGGCAGGTTTTGACACCCCGGGGGCGGGCGATGCTACAATCTGGCTTGTACTTGAAACGCATCAAAGGGGCCGCTATGGCAAAGGTAAAAATCAGCGACGTCGCGCGCGAGGCCGGGGTTTCGTTGGGCACGGTTTCCAACGCGCTCAACCATCCCGAAAAGCTGCGCCCCGAGACCCTCAAACTCATCAACGAAACCATCAATCGCCTGGGCTACCTGCCCAACCAAAGCGCTCGCCAGCTGGCCGGCGGCACCACCAAGTCCTTTGGCCTGGTGCTCCCCCGTCTCGATCACGGCTTTTCGCTCCAAATCGCCAGCGGCGCCCACAACGAGGCCCGCAAGCACGGCTACGATCTACTTATCGCCAACGCCGATAACGACGATATTCTCGAGGATCATTACCTGCGCTACTTTATGGGCACGCAGATGTCGGGTGTCATGGTTCAGCCCATGGCATCCCCCGACTGGCACCCGGCCATGACCAAGATGCCCGTACCCATCGTCCATCTGGACATCCACTGCTCCGAGCCTGGTTACTATGTCGCCGCCGACAACGAGGCCCAGGGCCGCATCATCGCCGAGCTCGCCATCGCCCGTGGCGCTCACCATATCGTCGTTGTGGGCAGAGCGGCATTTATGCAGCTCACCTTACGCGTGCTTGGCATTCACAAGGCCCTTGCTCTGCATCCCGATATTAAGATTGAAGTCATTGACGCCGGCGAATGGAATACCGCTGCCGACGGCTACGGCATCGGCGCCCAAATTGCCGAGCGCCCTGCCGACGAGCGCCCCGATTTTGTCGTCGGCCTGACCGATGTATTGGCCTCGGGCGTCATCTCGGCGCTGGTCGACAAAGGCATCTGTGTCCCCGGCCAGATTCTTGTCGCCGGATGCGACGGTAACCCGCTTGCCTGGAGCGGATCCGTCTCGCTCACCACGGTTGCTCCCCCGGGCTACGAGATTGGCCGCAAGGGCGTCCAGTTGCTGATGGAGCAAATCGAGCAAAAGACACCGCCCAAAACCAAACACATCCGCGTCGGCTCGGCCGCCCGCCCCGTCACAACGGTCACCGCCACCGAAGACATCAACCGTCAGGAAATCGTGCGCCCATTTTTGCTGGAACGCGCGAGCACCCAGGCAAGCACCCAAACCGACGCCACCGCCATCAACCTCGGCGCGTACCTGTAACCGCTTACCCCGCTGAGTCTTTAGGCGCAGCGGGGTAATCTATCTATGCCCACGCGAGCGTAACTTCCCATTTCGTGTAAACTAGCGCGTATTTAACTCCCCATATCGTGTAAATTACTCTGTATTTAACTTCCCATTTCGTGTATGATTCAGCTAAATTAACTCTCCATTTCGTGTTTACGCAGATAATTTAAGCTGTTTGGAGCATCATGTTCGAACGAAAGCTGTATCAGCGCCTTCTCGCCTGGAAGAACGAATGCAAAGGATCAAGAGCGCTGCTTATCGAGGGCGCCCGTCGTGTGGGCAAAAGCACGCTCGTGAGCGAATTCGCCCACAGAGAATATGAAGCATGCCTTATGCTCGACTTCTCAGAAGTCTCTGACGACATTAAAGAGCTTTTCCTTCAATATCGATCTGACATCGACTCCTTCTTCATGTACCTGACCGCTTATACAGGCAAAGCGCTTCCCAAACGACAATCCGTCATAGTCCTTGACGAGGTTCAGCGTTTTCCTGCCGCACGAGAATTTATCAAGCAACTCGTCGCCGACGGCCGTTATGACTACATAGAAACTGGCTCGCTCATCTCGATAAAAAAGAACATCGAGGGGATTGTCGTCCCTTCGGAAGAGCGTGCAATGACACTCCATCCTCTCGATTATGAAGAGTTCCTCTGGGCATGCGACGAACGGCCTCTAGCCCAAGCAATTCGATCCTCATACGAGAGCCTGCAACCGCTACCCCCTCCCCTCCACAGAAAAGCCGAGCGGCTCTTTAGGGAATACATGCTTGTGGGAGGTATGCCTCAAGCGGTCGACGAATACCTTGCTAAGCACGATTTTGGTGCCGTCGATGTTGTAAAACGCGACATTCTAAATCTCTATGATTTCGATATCGAGCGCTTTGGAGGCACGGACGCCACGAGGATCCGCCGTGTTTTTAGAACCCTGCCGGGGCAGCTTGCAAAACATGACAAAAAGTATCGCCTCGCCGCATTAGACAAAAATGCACGAAGTCGCGACTATGCCGACTCATTCTTTTGGCTTGCCGACTCTTGCATAGGGGCAACTTGCCTTAGCGTTACAGACCCCTCGGTCGGACTCTCGCTTAGCGCGGAAGATTCAACATTTAAATGCTACATGTCCGATACGGGCCTCTTGGTTTCGCAAACGTTCCGCGACAATCAGGTAACCCCACATGAGGTTTACAGGGACATACTGCTCGATAAGCTCGAAATCAATGAGGGCATGTTTACGGAAAACGTAATTGCCCAGCAACTCGCCGCGTCGGGACATGGGCTTTACTTCTACTCCGTTCGAGATGATTCAAACCCTAAAAACACCATGGAGATTGATTTTCTAATTGTCAAAGGATACGACGATGCGGCCGGCCGCATGAGAGTGTCCCCCATCGAAGTCAAATCGAAAAAGCGGTACCGAACATCCTCGCTCAATAAGTTTTCGGCGAAATTCGGAAAGCGCGTAGGGACGAGCTATATCCTCCATCCCAAGCCTTTGGTTGCGGAAGATGACGTTATCAGGTTGCCGCTCTACATGTGTTTCTGTCTGTAAAGCCGAACCGAGCAACAGACCCCCGATGCCTCAAGCCACCGCTCAAAACAAAAAGGGCCCGACAAGCAGGTACTTGTCGGGCCCTTTACTCTTTTGCGTTCGCAACGTTCGTTAGAACGACGGAACAAGGTTACCTACAGATGACATCCACAGGCACGTTCAGGATCTTGGCGACCTTGAGGATCGTGTCGGTCTGGCTTCCCAGGCAGGCGGCCATGTGGTGGGTCGGGCCGGTCTCATTCCAGCGGTCCATGAACTCGCGGGCGCCGATCGAGAACTTCATACGCATGTTGGTGTCGCCGAAGGTAAAGATCGGGCCGTCGACGTTCTCGCCCTCGGCAACCACAAACTTAAAGTTGCCGTCGCCGTCCTGCGTGATGCCCAAGAAGGTGATGGTGCCGTGGCCGGGGTAAAACTGGGTGAGGTAGCCGCCACCGGTCTTGCCGTGGAACACGGGCACGACCTTGAGCGTCGGCTTCTTGGCAGTCGAGATGTCGGCGTCGCCGGAGCCGGAGTGACCGATGATAACGATGTCCTCGGGAAAGTCGATGGAGTACATCTCGGAAAGCTGACCGGTGCCAGAGATGGTCTTGAGGATGCTCATGGCGATGGCGACCTTCATGTCGCCCTCGACCGCGCAGCTCGTGCCCTGCTTGATGAGCATGGAGAATGCCGGGATGAGCATGGAGTCGAGCACGCCGGCCTGACCCTTGGCATAGCCGTCGTAGTGGCTGGCGACCAGACCGATCTCCTCGTCCTTGACCCACTGCTCAAAGGCGACGACGTACTTGGCCATCTCCTGGATGGGCTCGTCGGAAACCTTGGCACCGCCCTCGACGTCAAAGGTGTCGAGAATCTCGGCGGCCTTGGCGTCCACTGCAGCCTGATCGTCGATGTTGTCGGCGATGGCCCACATCTTCTCCCAATCGAACTGCTTGGTGTAGAGGCCCAGGCGATTGTAGAGGTTGGTCTCGTCGATGTAGAGGTCCATCATGCCCGGGTACGGACGGCCGATCTGGGCGATGTTGGTGCGGCGTAGGCGACGACGCACCTGAGCGGCGCGGCACCACTGCTCGAGCTGCTCGGCCACGGCAGGGTCGCCACCCTCGACGACACCGGTCACCACGGCATGACGCTTGCCGGCGCGGTTAAGGTCGGCCACGACCTCGCCGGGGGCACCGCAAGCGTACAGGTCGCCCAGCCACGTGGGGATGTCGGTGTTGGCGTAATCGGGCTGAGCCTTCTTCTGCACGTTGACCACGACGACGGGAACGTCCAGGTCGCGCACGACCGGCAGCACGTTGTAGCTCGTGGCATAGGTGAGCATCTGCAGGATGACCAGGTCGACATCCTCGGCACGGAACTTGTCGCCCGCGACCTGAGCCTGCTCCTTGGTGGTCACCATACCGCCGTCGATAAGCTCGACGGTCGCGGGCAGCGTGGCCTTAAAGTCCTCGTACTGCTGCTCAAAATTAGGGACGAGCTGAGGGAACTGCGGAAGATAGGCCCCAAGGGCGATAGAGAAGACGCCAACCTTGGCCTTGGTGTTAACGAGCATAATTTCCTCCAATGAGAAAAAGTTGATGATTGCAAGCGGGCGGACGCGACGGTTATCAGATCAGCGCAACAGACATGCTTCTATCGCGCCCGCCTGCGATTGCACAGGGGGCGGGGCGAAGACTATGGGACAGAGCCTTCACCCCAGAGGTTGCCGCGGTATCCGCGGCGCGGATGAAGAAGATTACTCGGCGTCGTCGAACGCGTTGTAGCGCTCGCCGTGGAAGGCCCAGATAGCAGCCGCGAAGCCGATCAGGCACAGCAGCGAAAGGACCAGGAAGGCAGCCTTGTAGCCGGCCACGGCGATGAACGTGGCGGTGAAGGAACCGGCGACGGCGCACAGGAAACGAGAGGAGAACACGATGGCGCCGTTAGCAGTGGTGCGTAGCAACGTCGGGAAGCACTCCTGCATCCAGACCTTCAGAATGCCCTCGAAGGCAAAAGCGGCACCGATGCAGTAGAGCAGCTGCGTAGCGACATAGGTGATCGTCGAGGCGCCAAAGATCGGGAACATGAGGAAGCCGAGCAGGTAGAGCGCAGCGCCCATGTAGAACAGCGGCATACGCTTGTCGGTATCGACGAACTTCATAAAGACGAAGTCGAGGATGGCGCGGATCGGGTAGCAGATCAGGCCGATGGTGGACACGACGGAAATGGGCAGTGAAACAACGTTGGCGCCGATCCAAGTCGAGAACTGGCCAAGGGAGTTAGCCGGGATGTTGGTGCCGATGTAGAAGATGGCAAGGGCGATGAACGGCTTGGCGTACGGGCTCTTGAATAGATCGGAAATCTTGCCCTGGGCCTTGTTGCTCACTTTGCCGGCAAGACGGTCCTCGTGAGCCTTAATCCAAACCGGGGACTCCGGAATGGTCTGACGGGCGACAAGCACCAAGATTGAGACCACGGCGAGCTGGGTGAACATGATCTGGCCGCCCAGGTAACCCCAGTCGCCGACGACGGCGCCGATACCCTGGGCAACGACGATGCCGACAACCCACAGGATGTCCGAGAACAGCAGCATCTTGCCGCGCTTGTCATCGGGCGCTTCCTCGGCGATGGTCGCCAGCGAAACCGGCAGGTCGGCGCCGACGCCCAGGCCCATCAGGACCTCGCCCAACAGCAGCAGCGGGAAGGTCTGGGCAAAAATCATGGTGATGGCACCGATGATGAGCATGGCCATGGTCACCGAGAAGACCGGCTTGCGGCCAAAGCGGTCGCCCAGGCTGCCACCCAGGATGGAACCAATGGCGATGCAGAAGGTGAGCGCCGCCGAAATCAGACCGAACTGGCCGTTATCGAGGCCAAAGGTCTGCTGGTAGATGACCAGCGCCGTACCGGAAGAAATAATCGCGCACGAATCGATGTAGGACGCCATGCCCGAGACAACGGCAACCCACCAAGGGTTCACGTGACGTTCGCGAGTGTTTCCCATTCTATTTCCCCTTACAATGTTTCCAAGCTGCCCAAACAGCAGCGATGTGCGGCGGTTTCCACGAGCTCCCCAGCAACCGGAACCGCCGTTTTCTTACCTACTAGTCGACAAATGCGTCGTTGATCTTGATACCGAAGTCGTGACAGGTGTCCCTGAGGCCCTTGTCGCTGATCTTGTTGAGGAAGTCGTCCGATCCGCCGTTGGCAGCACGTGCGGCCAGATAGATCTCGGCGGCCTTCTCGACGGTGTGCGCCAGGCCAAAGGTCGTATCGAAGTCGGGGCCGGCGGCGAACAGGCCGTGGTGAGCCCAAACGATGGTGTCGTAGGTCTTCATAAGCTCAGAGCTTGCCTCGGCGATGGCCGGACCGCCCGGAACCATCCAGGGCACAACGCCCACGCCGGTCGGGAAGACGACGACGCACTCGGTCATCATCTGCCACAGGATGCGCGTGAAGGCGCGGTCCTCCAGCGGCACCACGAAGGACATCTCGATGATGCCCGGGGTGTGGGCGTGATAGATCACGCGGTCGGCGCCATCCGTGCGGGCGGCGGCGACGCAGTGGTTCATGTAGTGGCTCTCGAACTCGCTGGTCGGGCGGGCGCCGTTGGCAAGACCCCACACAATGCGGAAGGCGTCGCCGGTCTCGTTGATCTCGACAATGCCGATGTTGGCATGCGGATTCTCCAGGACGTTGCGCATGTACTTGCCCGAGCCGGTGCTCACGAAGTACTGACCGGCGAGGTTCTCGCCACGCACGCCCATCTTGACCCACTCGCGGGGCTCCTCAAAAAACGGCTTGGCCTCGGCAACCTCCTCGTCGGTCATACGGTAAGTGAGGTTTCCACCGTTGCGCTCGTGCCAGCCCTGCTTAAAGCCATCGTCGCACAGGCGGCAAAAGCCCTTGATAAACGCCAGATCTTCCATTGCCATTGTTTGTCTCCTCTCCGGAGCCCGCGGGCCCAATTGAAAAACGTGATAAGCCGATTGACGGCGGCGCGGAGCATGGTGGTGTAGGGTCCTCCGCGCCGTATGTCATCGGAGAGAGCCACTCGCGCCCGACAGGAGTCATTTGCCGTTCGCGGGGCTGGGGGTAGGTGAAGGGCGAGGTTCGAGTCGTAGCTCTTTCCTCGTTTAGGCCTGGGCGCCCTTGGGGTCGATGCGCTTAACATCGAAGGAGCGGGCAACGCAGGCGCGGGCATCGGCCAGGTCGGCAAAGTCGCCACCGGCGATCATCTGCACGATGAAATTGCCGATGCAGGTGCCCTCAATGGGGCCGGCGAACACGGGAAGCCCGCAGGTATCGGCCGTCATCTGATTGAGGTAGTAATCCTGACAGCCGCCGCCCACGATGTTGATGCTCGTGTAATCGTGACCCGAAAGCTCGCGCAGGCGCTCAATGGCCTTGGCATACGAACGGGACAGGCTGCAGTAGTTGGTGCGCATAATCTCGCCCACGGTGTGCGGGATGGGCTCGCCGCCCTCAGCGCAAGCCTGCTTGATCTCCTGAATCATGGAATCGGGAGCCAGGAAGCGGTCGTCGTCCACGTCGACATAAGCTTCGAAGGGCTCGGCCTCGCGGCAGAGCGTGCGGAGCTCGTCAAAACCGACCTTGTGATCCATAAGTGCCTTGTGCGAGGTTTTGCCCTCGACGTAGTCGACGCCGTTGATCTCGCGGCGGACGGACTGGTTCATCCACAGGCCCATGATGTTCTTGAGGAAGCGGTAACGCTTAAGGTAGCCACCCTCGTTGGTGAAGTTCTGCTTGCGGGCGAGCTCGTTGGTAATGGCGTGCTGGTTCTCAACGCCCAGCAGGCTCCACGTGCCGCTCGAGATATAGACGGCGTTGTCGTCCTTGGCGGGCACGGCCAAAAAGGCGGAACCGGTGTCGTGCGTGGCAGGCAGCACGACAGTCGCGGAGTAGCCGATCTTCTCGGAGATGTCGGCCGTCAGCTCGCCGAGTACGGCACCGGGCATGGTCGGCTCCAGGAAGATGCCCTGGGGGATGCCAAAGCGCGCAAGGATCTCGGTATCCCACGTGCACTTCTCGGCATCGAGCATGCCGGTGGTGCTCGCGTTGGTGTACTCATTGGCCTTGATACCGGTCAGGCGCCAGTTGAGGTAATCAGGAATCATCAGGAAGGTACGAGCTGCCTCGAGCTGCTCGGGATGCTCGTTCTTAAGGGCAAGCAGCTGATAGAGGGTATTGAAGGGCTGGCGCTGAATGCCGGTGCGGGCGTAAACCTCGGCCGGGTCCATGATCTGGTCAGCGAGCTCGTAGATACCGTCGGTGCGGGCATCGCGGTAGGCAACCGTGTCGCCGACGATCTCGTTATGCTCGTCGAGCAGCACAAAGTCGACGCCCCAGGTATCGATGCCGATGGTGGCAGGAGCCTGTCCAGTCTGGTCCTTGACGGCGCGCAGGCCTGCGACGACGTGGTCGAACAGAGTCTCAACGTCCCAGCAATCGTGTCCGTTTACGCGCTTTTGCTCATTATCGAAGCGGTAGACCTCCTGGTAGGACATCTCGCCGTCCTCGACCCAGCCAGCGAGCACGCGCCCGCTCGAGGCGCCGATATCGACCGCTGCGTAATGCTTGGACTCGATGCGACTCTCCATGTGCTCTCTCCTTTTTGAAGCGGTTCATTTACAGTTTTCATTATTATTTGAACCGTTTCAATTTCAATATGAGTCAACGCTAGTCCGGCGAGCGGTTATTTCAAGTCGGTGAACGGTAGTTTTCGGGCCAGAAAGCCCTGTAGAAACGAAGAGGCGGCCGTCCGCACAATGCGAACGGTCGCTTCTTTAAAACGTAATTGATGTAGCTGGCGTGCCAGCGCTAGCGCACAGCCTTGACCGCCGCCGCCAGATCGAACAGCGTGTCGAGCACGACATCACAGCCGTCCACCACGTCCTGCGGCAGCGGGACGATATCGGGCACGGCAAAGACGTGGCAGCCGGCAGTAATGCCCGAAACACAGCCGTTGCGCGAGTCCTCGACCACAGCGCACTCCTCGGGAGCAAAGCCCGCGCGCTCGCAGGCGAGCAGATACATCTCGGGGTCGGGCTTACCGTGCACGACATCCTCACCACAGGTCACGGTCTCAAACTTGTCAAAAAGACCGACCATCTTAAGATTGCGCTCGGCGGTAACGTGGCGCGACGAGGTTGCAAGGCCCACGTGATAACCCGCCGCCAGCAGCTCGTCTAGGCACTCGGCAGCGCCGGCCTTAAGCTCCAACTCGGTCTTGACCATCTCGTCGCGAATCTCCTTGTGGCGAACATAGAGCGCGTCGGCAGTTTCGTGGCTGCCGTAATGCTCCTCGAGAATGCCCATGACATCGGGCAGCGTGCGACCAATAAACTGATGAATCAGCGCTTCATCAATCGCGAGCCCCAGCTCGGCAGCGCCCGCCTTCCACGCCTTAATACCCAGTCGTTCGGTGTCGACCAGCGTTCCGTCCATGTCAAAAATAACAGCCTTGATCATATCGGTCCCCTCACCGGATTGTGTTACTACCACTCTACCGCACTTACAAACTTGTATATAACGTATATAGCATATTGCACTTTCGTTACATAGATAGAAGACTTATGGCAAGTAACGCATTAGGATTATAGTTTTCGACCGAGTACTCAATGGTAAGGAACGTTTCATGATTTTAGACACCACGGCACCCGCAGAGGAGCTTCAAGACAAGCTATCGGCGCTCGAACAGCTGCTTTTGGCATACGGGCGCGTGGCTATCGGGTTTTCCGGTGGCGTCGACAGCAGCTTTTTGGCCGCCGTATGCGCCCGCATCATGCCTACCAATACCCTCCTTGTCCATCTCACCACGCCGCTCATCGGCACGCCCGAACAGACCTCGTTTGAGCGGTCCGTTGACGGGCAGGCCGACGAGGGTCCACATTTTAAGCTCCCCGTGCTCAATCTTTCGGTGGATCAGCTGCAGCTCCCCCAAGTGGCCTGCAACGATGCCAATCGCTGCTACCACTGCAAGCGCGCCGGCTTTACCGCCATCGTCAACCACGCCAAGTCGCTCGGCTTTTCCACCGTCATCGATGGCAGCAATGCGAGCGATCGCGGTGACTACCGCCCTGGCATGCGCGCGGCGGAAGAGCTCGGCGTACGCTCCCCTCTCATGGAGGTCGGCTTTACCAAGGACGAAGAGCGCAAGCTACTGCGCGCATGGGGCTATCCCGTTTGGAACCTGCCGGCGGGAGCCTGTCTTGCCACGCGCGTCCCCACGGGCGAGGAGCTTACGCGCGAGAAGATCGATTTAATCCGCACCTGCGAGGACTACCTGCACGATCTTGACCTGGCGCAGGTTCGCGCGCGCTTGGTCGGCGGCTGTATGCATATCGAGGCCGCCCCCGCAGATGTCGCCAAGCTTGCCGCCCTCGACGGCACCACCATCGATGCCGAGGGCAAAACCCCGCTGCCCGCCGCCGTCGAGTCCGCGCTGCGCGAGCTGGGCTGCGACCATATCTCCCCCGAGGTCACCCCCTACATCCACGGCAACATGAACCTGTAGGTTGCGCCGTTTTACAAACGGCGCAACTGCTCGGCGCTGCGCGGGCTCCGGGCACGGCAATCTGACGTTCAACTTCACGGGCGCGACCAAAAGGCCAGCGCCCGCTTGTTTCA
>CALFDL010000342.1 GCA_937950415.1 uncultured Collinsella sp.
TGGGCACCTCGAACAGCTGACGCGGGATGATCTCCTTGAGCTTGTCGCACAGGCCACGGGCTAGGCCATATGCCTTGTCCTTATGGACGATAAACGACAGCGCGTCCACCTCGTCGCCCGAAAGCAGGATGTCGAGCTTGACGAGCTCGGAGGGGCGATATTCGTTGAACTCGTAGTCGAGCGAGGCATAGCCCTTGGTGCGGCTCTTGAGCTGATCGAAGAAGTCCAAGATGAGCTCGGCGAGCGGCATATCGAAGCGCATCTCGACCGATTTGCTCGTCAGGTGGATCATGTCGGTTGTGACGCCGCGGTGCTCGATGGCGAGCTGCATGACGGCACCCGTGTACTCAGGCGGGCAGATGATCTTTGCCTTGAGGTAGGGTTCCTCGATACGATCGATGCGTGTGGCCTCGGGAAGGTCCTGCGGACTGCGGACATCGATCATTTCGCCGTCGGTCTTGTAGACGTGATAGTCAACCGAGGGACTCGTGGCAATGAGGTCCAGGTTGAACTCGCGCTCCAGGCGTTCCTTGACGACTTCCATGTGCAGCAGGCCCAGGAAGCCCACGCGGAAACCAAAGCCGAGCGCCACCGAGGTCTCGGGCTCCCACACCAACGACGGGTCGTTGACGTGCAGTTTATCGAGCGCGTCACGCAGGTTCTCGTAGTCCTTGTTGTCGATCGGGAACAGGCCCGTATAGACCATGGGCTTGGCCTCGCGATAACCGGGAAGCGGCTCGGGGCAGGGGTTCGACGCCCACGTAAGGGTATCGCCCACGCGAACGGCCTCGGGGTCCTTCAAGCCCGTGACCACATATCCGACCTCGCCGACCGTCAGCGCGTCGACCGGGGTCTCGGCAGGACGCTTGACGCCCACGCCATCGACCAAAAAGTCGCCCTTGGCCTGCATCATAAGCAGGGTATCGCCCTTTTTGATGGAACCATCGAAGACGCGCACCGTAGCCACCACACCGCGATACTCGTCAAAGTACGAATCCAAAATGAGCGCTTTGAGCGGAGCGTTTGCATCGCCCTTAGGCGGAGAGATCAAAAAGACAATGGACTCCAGTAGATCGTGGATGCCCTCGCCGGTCTTGCCCGAGACGCACACGGCATCATCGGCGGGAATCGCCAGGTCATCCTCGATCTCGGTCTTAACCTCATCGGGATGGGCCGAGGGCAGGTCGATCTTGTTGATGGCCGGCACAATGTCCAGATTGGCGTTCATGGCGAGCGTCGCGTTGGAGACGGTCTGCGCCTCGACACCCTGGGTGGCATCGACGACGAGCACCGCGCCCTCGCAGGCGGCCAGAGAACGCGAGACCTCGTAGGTAAAGTCAACGTGGCCCGGCGTATCGATCAGATTGAACTGATACGTCTCACCATCGTCGGCGTCATAGGAAACGCGGACGGCATTGGACTTGATCGTAATGCCGCGCTCGCGCTCGATATCCATGGTGTCGAGCAGCTGCGACTCCATGTCGCGCTCGTCGACGGTATGGGTGAGCTCGAGGATGCGGTCGCTGATCGTGGACTTGCCATGGTCGATGTGCGCAACAATCGAGAAGTTGCGGATGTGGGAAATGTCAATTGAAGTATTCATGCGGACTATCTTACCCGAGCGGTACAAAAAATGGAGCCTGTTCCATAAAACAGGCTCCATTTATGCGCGTAATCTGTGTGGTGTGAAATTTACAACTTAGGCGTTGATGCTGTTCACGAGCTTGGCAAGACCGGACTTGCGGTTGGAAGCCTGGTTCTTGTGGATGACATGCTTAGCGGCAGCCATGTCGAGACGCTTGGTGACGGTCTTGAAGGCAGCCTGGGCCTTCTCGGCGTCGCCCTCGGCGACGGCGGACTGGACGTGCTTGGTCAGCGTCTTGAGCTCGGACTTGACAGCCTTGTTACGCATGCGAGCTGCCTCATTGGTGCGGATACGCTTCTTCTGAGACTTGATGTTTGCCACTTCTGGAGTTCCTTTCGAGTTCCTTGCAAAAAATGTATGACACCTCTGAGACACGGTGAGGTCATGCAAGCGCCTACTATAGCACGCTCCCCCTCAAAGGGATAGAACGAATTTGTCAAATAGGCAGGTATCATCACGATTTTCTCAAGATGTTCGTAATCCAGAGCAAAAGCGCAGTCTGAGAATCGGCCGAACCCTTGAGTGCGAGTTCCACATCGACCGCACCCTCGAGCGCTGCGACGAGCTCTGCCATCGAAAAGCGACGTGCCCAGGTCAGGTGATTCTTGACCTGCCAGGACTGGAGCTTAAGTGTGGCGGCGAGCTCGCGACCTTGCCCGCGCGCATCGAGGGCCTTGGCAACGATAAGCTCACGGATGCGTCCGCACAGCAGGGTGTAGGTCCACACATAGCTCTTGACGGGCAGCAGATTAAAGAGCTCGAGCGATCGGCGCATATCGCGGGCCGAGACCGCATTGAGAAAGTCCCAAGGTTGGACCTCGGCCGTGCGCACGATCCAGCGCTCCACATCGGCAAGCTCAATCTGAGGCGCCTCGACCATCTGGGCGAGCTTTGCCAAGTCGTTGTCGAGCATACGGGTATTTTCACCCGAGCGTGAGACGAGCTCCTCAGCGGCAGCCGTGGAGATGGACTTACCGTGTTGCGTCGCCATCTGCTGTACACGACGCGGAAGCTCCCAGCGTTTGGTGCCCGAACAGTCGATCACTGCCTTCTTGTCGATCTTGGCGATCGCCTTATACAGGCGCGTGTTCCTGGCAAGCGAGTCGGCAATGATCAGGCAGACAGTCGTGGGGCTGGGGCTCGCCAGATATTCGACGAGCGGCTCAGAGACCGCCTTGGCGAGCTTTGAGCAGCCGTCGAGAATTACCAGGCGAAACTCGCTGCCCATGGGAAAGGTGTTGAGCGAGCCGATAATCGATTCGATATCGGGGTCTTTGGTCATGTCGCGCTCGTCGAGGTTGAACTCGACCATGCCCGACTTTTCCAGACGCGCCTTCATGCGCGAGACAGCATGGTCGCGCTTGACCCCATCGGTACCGACGATCAGATATGCCGGCAACAGCCCGGTTTCGGACATCGCGCTCCCCTCTCGCAAGCTCCTAAATTCGTACCGTGTCATTTTAGCCCAGGGTCCCACCGCGCGCCAACGATGTCATCACGACCGCTGGCATCGCATCGTAAAGCCCTTCGCGGTCGGCGTGATGGTGATATCACCGTGTTCGATGGTGCATGCAAAGGTCCCACCGGCCGCTCGAACCGCATCCACGCACTCGTCGCTGGGATGACCGTATCGATTCCCCTCGCCGGCGCTTGCAACGGAAAGCTCGGGTCTCAAGACGCCCAGCAACTCGCCGTCGACCGAAACCTTCGAGCCGTGATGCCCTAACTTGAGCACATCGATATCCCCCACCTCCTGCACAATCTCACGTTCCTGGTCAAGCTCGGCATCGCCGGTCAGCAGCATACGCAAGCGCTTTCCTTCCTGCGCAAAGGTGAGCAGCAAGACAAGCGAGTCCTCGTTCCCCTCTCCATCCACAGAATCGAACGGCCACATCACGCGGGCGCGAAACGCCCCGATGTCGACGGCATCTCCCCGCCTCACCTGGCGATACGAAACGCCGGGGCGGTTTAGAACCTGTGCGGGCGCATCCTCGAGCGCGTCGGCTGCCACGGCAATGGTCCCAACCGAAAACTGTTCCAGAACTGCAGGCAGGCCGCCCCAATGGTCCTCGTCCCAATGCGTTACAAAGACGGCATCGATATGGTGGACGTTGTTGCGAACCAACGCCGCCACAACGCGCTCGTCGAGCCCGCAGTCGACAAGCGCCACGGTACTGCCCTGACGAACCAAAATCGCATCGGCCTGGCCAACATCGAGGACCGTCACCGAAGGCGGAGCAAATCGATCCCAGTAGACGTACGGAATCCCCGCAAGAAGCGCCAGGCAGACTAGCCCAGCAGCCATAGGCTGTGCCTGCGGGCGCGGCCACCAGACCAAGAGAACCAGCAGCGCCAATGGCACCACGTAAATCCAGAACGTATCGGGCGGCACACTCACGGATGCACCCGGCACGGCGGCAAACAGCTGCTCAAAGAACAGTGCACACCGGGCGGAAATCATGGGTACGACGAGCGCCCAAGCCTGCAACGGCGCCACGAGCGAAAAGGGAACCAGCACAATCGACACAGCGAGCAGTACACTCACCACCGGACCGATGAACGCATTTGCCAGCGGAGCAATGAGCGAGAACGTACCGAAGGCGGGAATGGTGATGGGGAGCGTCGCCAACTGCGAGCACAGTGTGACGGAAAGCATGCCGGCAATGCCCGTCGGCGCACCCAGCTCTCCCAATGCGTAGGTGGCGTACGGGCAAAAGCACAGGATGGCAAAGACGCTGACACATGAAAGCTGAAAGCCCATCTCGAACAGTACCGTCGGCCGCAGTA
>CALFDL010000343.1 GCA_937950415.1 uncultured Collinsella sp.
ATCAGCTCCTTGATGCAGGCATACTCGGGAGCGTTGGGATCGGTGGACTCGGAAATCAGGGCGTTCAGAGCGGAACCCTTGATGATAGGCAGATCGTCGCCGGGGAAGTTGTAGGTGGTCAGCAGCTCGCGGACTTCCATCTCCACCAGCTCCAGCAGCTCCTCGTCATCGACCTGATCGCACTTGTTCAGGAACACAACGATGGCGGGCACGCCGACCTGACGGGCCAGCAGGATGTGCTCACGGGTCTGAGCCATGGGGCCGTCGGTAGCGGCGATGACCAGGATAGCGCCGTCCATCTGAGCAGCACCGGAGATCATGTTCTTGACGTAGTCAGCGTGGCCCGGGCAGTCAACGTGAGCGTAGTGACGGGCAGCAGTCTCGTACTCGACGTGGGAGACGGAGATCGTAATGCCGCGCTCGCGCTCCTCGGGAGCCTTGTCGATGTTCTCGAACGCAGTGAAGTCAGCCTTGCAGCCCTCGGTCTCGGAGAGAACCTTGGTGATGGCAGCGGTCAGCGTGGTCTTGCCGTGGTCGACGTGACCAATGGTGCCGATGTTAACATGCGGCTTAGTGCGCTCAAACTTCTCTTTGGCCATAAAGCCCTCCTCTAAACAGGTCGTCCCCGGACGGGACTTTGCCTTTATACCATAGTGGCCTCTCAACATACTATTGAGAAGCCACCGTGTTACCTATGGTAGCGGTGACTGGATTCGAACCAGTGACGCCACGGGTATGAACCGTGTGCTCTAACCAACTGAGCTACACCGCCGGATGGAGCCTGCAACCAGACTTGAACTGGTGACCTCTTCGTTACCAACGAAGTGCTCTACCGACTGAGCTATACAGGCACTTGACGGGTGGGAGCTATAGGATTCGAACCTATGTAGGCAGAGCCAACGGGTTTACAGCCCGTCCCCATTAACCACTCGGGCAAACTCCCAATCGTTCAAGTATCCGCAGGTTCTTTGGTCTTTTGGACCGCCGCCCCCGCGAACGAAAAAGATAATACGATGCAACCTTGGGGGCTGTCAACGAAAACCTCTAGATACACGGCCCCGGGCGTATCTATATACCTTTGACCTGCTGTTTTGTTGAGTTGGGATATGAGGGACGGTGGTTTTGGATACTGAGGTGACGTTTCCCAAGGTAACACTTTGGTGTAGTAGAGTACACCTTCAGGATCGAGCTTCGATTACAGCCTATTTGCACCTATATATAGGTCGAGATCGGAGCTTCCCCGGTGCAATCAAGTAGACCAGGGGCCTCACCGTTTTCATCTCAATCTGTAACAGTAAGAGGGTCATTCCTCTCCTATCTGTTACAGATCGAGATACTACGCGGCGACCCCGGCTTACGTCTCACTCTGTAACAGCTAGAACGGTTTTCAGCCTCTTCGTGTTACGGATCGAGATGTTATCGGCCTTCCCTTGGCAATGTTTCGATCTGTAACTATAAGGAGGGTCTTCAGCCCACTCGTGTTACGGATCGAGACAAACCTGAAGCTTGGTTGGCGCCAAACACGCTGACTTATCGACATAAATAGAAACGGGCCCTGTCCCACAAGGAAACAGAGCCCGAAACTCTCATGGAGCCAGTGACAGGAATCGAACCTGCAACCCACTGATTACATCGGTATCCTTATCGTTTATTAACGTTCATCTGCGACTATGCCGACCGTGACCTCGAGTTTTTCTTTCATTTTCCGCCTATAGTCTCACTTGAGACGTCTCCGAAACAGTCAAATTGCACAGTCATTGCACACGTGATTGCACACGGAGGAACAATGGAAGAGAAATACGCTACTTCATCTATATATAAGTACATGGACGATCGCTGGCGCGCGCAGTTCCCCTACTTCGAGGACGGCGTTTGGCATAAGAAAACTCAGCTTCTTGAACATCGAGGCCGCGATAAAGGGCGTAGCCATAAGCATCGAGACGCAGCCATGGTGGAAGCTGAGGTTGTTCGCGCCCGCCTAAATGCAGAAGCGGAAGCCGAAGCGAGTAGGCCGGCAGAATCGATTTCAGTTGCCGACCTAGTGTCTACTTATATAACAATGGAGTGCGCCGACATCGCGCGCTCCACTGCGACCGGCTATTCAGGCATGCTCCGTCGAAACATCGAACCATATATTGGCAGCATCCCCCTAGAGGACCTAACTGAAGAAGACGTCCAGGAATGGGTCAACGCAATGGCGAAGAAGCACGCAAGGTCAACTGCGTGCAATTCCCTAAGGCTGCTGCGGGGCTCATTGAAGTACGGGCTGAGGAAAAAGTTAGTTTCGGAAAATGTGGCCGCATGGGCAAAGGTTCCCAAGAACGAGGATGCCGACTACGGGCGACCGAATTCACTTACCGGCAGGGAAAGGGTCCGCGTCCTGAACACCCTCAACGCATCCATAGATGTCCCGGCAATTCTGGCTGCGAAAATCTCCCTGTATACAGGGCTTCGTCGAGGTGAGCTTTGCGCCCTGAAGTGGAAAAGCGTCGACTTTTCTCATTCCTCGATTCGTGTAGAAGCCGCAATCGGGCATACCGACACTGAGTTTTACGTTAAAGGCCCCAAAAGTGCCAGTAGCAGGCGAACGATTCCGAATTGCCCGGAGGATCTCATGCACGACTTAGCCGCGCGCAAGCGAGACATGGAAGAAGAATGCATCAGACTCGGGATTGAGTTCAGCGAGGAAATGTTCGTGCTGGGCTTTCCAGACGGCTCGTTCCTTAAGCCTCCCAGGATCAACGGCGCCTGGCGCGCGCTCTCTAGGGCGCTGAACCTTCATGGAGTATTAAACAGGAACACGGTAACCTTCCATGATCTAAGGCACAGCTTCGCAACATATGCTGTCGCCAACGGCGTAGACCCGAAAACACTCGCAAGCTTGATGGGCCACTCCAAAGCCTCCATGACCCTAGATAGATACGCCAGCGCCGACCCGAAAGCAACCGCATCGGCGATGGACGCTCTCGGACGCCTTTACAAGAGCGCCTCATAGCTTCCAAAAACTGAATTGGACCTAGCCGAAGGCCGCGATACCGCATCGCGGCCTTTTCCATACCTTTCCAGAGTAAGTCATTTCAGTCTATCGGGTCCATATCGTCCGCCGTGACCGTAGTTTTGAGACCGCCTTCCAAGACAGTTCAGACTTGAACTCAAAGAGACGACAGCAAACAGAAGGAGGTTGAAATGGAAGCTGAGAACAAACGCATCACTCTTGATGCCTTTCGCACGATGCCGGATATCGTTGACCCGATGCCGGTCGCACGCCTGCTCGGCATCAGTGATCGCTCCGTTTATAGGCTCTGCCAGAACGGAACATTCAAAGCCGTGAAATGCGGAAAGCTGTGGCGCATCAATCGCGACAGCGTTCTTAGTTACATCGGAGTCAATTGCATGTAATCGGTGTCAAGTAAGACCAAGCTATGTAAGGAGTAACAATGGTCGAACTCAATCAAACTGACGGCAGCATCAGGTACGGCAACGTGACCTACTATGTCCCAAGCGGTTCCGAGCCCTTGCTCCAGGACGATTTCGTCGCTGCCCGTCCCGCAATTGTGCAACTCAAGTACCCCGTCAAGGGCATCCCGAGGAATTTCATCGTTTCCAAGGATGCTGTTAGCAACATCAGCGATTATCGTCCAAAAATCGTCGCGGAAATCATCAGGCGCTGGGGCGATATTCCCAAGGGCGAACTTGCACGAATTGTGCTCGGAGCAAACATGAGCCGCAACAAATACAGCGTCGGAGAGATTGACGAGATCGCAGAGCTAGTTGACTTCGACGCCCTCCAGATTAAAAACTCGCTCTTCGCATACACGCCTTTGCCGGCTTCCGAGGCACCAAAAGGCTATCCGATTACGTTCACGGTAGATGAGTAGACACCGCAGGGGGCCAAACGGCCCCCTGTTTTATGAGGATACCTATGATCAAAACCAAAACTGTCAGCGTGAAGCTCGACTCAAGGCTCTACACCGCCCTCAAGACGCGGGCAGAGCTCAACGGTTCCAACGTCAGCGACGAGATCCGCTCGCTCCTGCGCTCGGCGCTCGCCGCGGAGGAGCTCGACCTCTACGGCAACGAGGTCGCGGATTTCATCCGCGGCGTCGTCGACGCGCGGATGGACGTCGCCGCACTCGACATCGAGCGCAAGCTCGACGCCACCGAGGACCGCATCGCCGCGGTTCTCTCGCGCCCCATGACCGCCGCCATCATGGCCGGCCTCATGTCGGCCGACGTCCTCAAGGCCTCCTACACCTCGCTCGACAACGTCCCCGTCGCGGACATCTGGAAGAACTACCTCGCGCAGGCCGGCGAGCTCAGCCGCGCCGGCCTCAGTCGCATCGACGAGGTGAAGCTCCACGCGCGCGAGCGCGCCGATGGCTAGCCCGCCCGTCATCGTCAACCACTCCGTCGTCCGCGCGGGAACGTCCGC
>CALFDL010000344.1 GCA_937950415.1 uncultured Collinsella sp.
GAGACGCCGTCGAAGAACTGCTTAAAACCAGGCGCCGAAAGCAGCGCGTTGTTCGCGTAGCGGATCTGCAGTTCTTCTAAGCGCGACTGGTCATCCAGCAGTGTGGGGAACAGATGGGCACGAATGCCCAGCTTGCCGGCTGTTTGCAGCTTGTCATAGACGTCGTCGCGAATAAAGTCGCAACCCGGCATGGGCATGAGCGACATATCGCAGATTGAGGTGATGCCTTGCTCGGCCATGCGCTTCATCTGGTCGGCGTAAGCGCTCGCGATGCGGTCCTCGCCCAGCCATTCAAGGCAGCGCGGAAGCAGCTGCATAGCGGCCGCCTCGTGAGCGATACCCGTGAGCTCGCCGTTTGTATCCTTGTCGTAGCTACCGCCCGCCGGAGGCTCGCTGTCGCGCGTGACGCCGAGCGCCTCGAGTGCGCGGCTGTTGAGCCACAGCGTGTGCCCGTCGCCCGAATACATAACACAGGGGCGATCGGGGAATGCCGCATCGAGCGACGCCTTGGTAGGATGCTCGGGCGGGCCCCAACGGTAGTCGCGCCAGCCCTGAGTCACAACCCAAGCGTCGTCGGGCAGGTCCTGGGAAAACTCGAGCGCGTGTTGCACCAGCGCCGCCTCGGACGTGCCCATATCCATGAGCATGTACGGCGAGGAACCGACCGAGGTATGGAAGAAGTGCAGATGAGCGTCATGGAAACCGGGGCAGACAAACTGCTCACCGTAGTCGATAACCGGCGTGGCGGCGGGAGCGGCGGCAATCACGTCATCGGGCTTGCCGACTGCGACGATACGGTCGCCTGCGATAGCAATCGCCAGCTCGCGGGCGATATCGACGCCGTCTTGCGCGGTAAAGACGTTCTTGGAGCGGATAATCCGATCGATATGTTGCATGGGCATCCCCATCTCTGGCAGGAAATTCAACACCCCCGAGTGTACTCCCCCGCCCTTGTAACAAAACCCCAAGCGGCAAACGGCAACTTTACCAGCCCTAGCGGCAGGTGGCATACTGGAGAGAGCCTGTACGATTTTGCGATCAACCCAGCAAGGAGCAAATCGACCATGACGAAGACCAAGGCACAGCAGATTATGGCGGCGACCGAGGCTCGCGCGGCTGACGACGTCACCGCAGCCATCAAAGATACCGCTACCGAGTTTGAACCCTATATCATCAAGCAGCGCCGGCACTTCCATAAGCACCCGGAGCTGAGCCTTGCCGAGGAGCGCACGACTTCTGACATCGCCAACCAGCTCGACGCCATGAATATCCCCTACGAGCGTCCCCTTAAGACGGGCCTGGTGGCAACGCTTCGCGGCACCGCGCCGGATGCCTACCGCGAGGACGGCACGCCACGCCGCCGCATCCTGCTGCGCGCCGACATCGACGCCCTGCCCGTCACCGAGCAGACCGGCGAGGATTTCGCCAGCGTCAACGAGGGCTGCATGCACGCCTGCGGCCACGACTGCCATATCGCCATGATGCTCGGAACGCTGCAGATCCTGCGCCATATGACCGACGACATCCACGGCGAAGTCCGCATCGTCTTCCAGCCCAGCGAGGAAAACGGCCAGGGCGCCAAGCTCATGATCGGCACGGGCGTGCTCGACGGCGTCGACGGCGCCTACGCCGCGCACATCTGGAGCGAGGTTGACGCCGGCACCGTAAGCTGCGAGCCCGGTCCGCGCATGGCCAATACCGACTGGTTCCGCATCGATGTCCGCGGCACCTCGTGCCATGGCGCCATGCCCCAGCGAGGTCACGACGCCGTCATGGTTGCCGCCGAGATTGTCAACGCCCTGCAGACCATCGTCTCGCGCGAAATCAGCCCCTACGAGCCGGCCGTCATCACCGTCGGCGAGCTGCACGGCGGCACCGCGCGCAACGTTATCGCCGGCACGGCCTACCTCGCCGGCACGGTGCGCACCTACGGCGATTCGACCCACGAGGAAATGCCGGAGCTTATGCGTCGCATCGTGGAGCATACCGCGGCCGCCTTGGGCGCCGAGGCAGAGCTCACCGACTACACCATCGCCAATTATAAGGTCGAAAACGATGCCGCCTCGAGCGAGCGCTGCCGCCAGGCAGTAATCAAATGCCTGGGCCCCACCGGTCAAGGTCATTACCGCGGCACGCTTTCGGGCGAGGATTTTTCGGAGTACCTGCGCCGCGTACCGGGCGTGCTCGCCTTTGTAGGTACGCGCAACCCCAAGATTGGCGCCACGTACGCCCAGCATTCCTGCTTTTACAAGATTGACGAGACCGTGCTGGCAAAGGGCTCCATGGTGGCCGCCCAGTATGCTATCGACTTTTTGGCCGAGCCCACGCAAGAGGAGCTCGACGGCCCCGCGATTACTGCGGTCGCCGAAACCAACCCCGACCTGGCCGCCAAGTTGCGCTCTGCCAAGGCAACGACCGCCGAGGCTCGCGACGCCATCCATGACGCCCGCACGGCACGCCATGCCGCGATCAAGGGCATCCACGATGCGCGTGCCGCCGCTCGCCGCGAGGAGAAGCGCGGCGAGTAGTCGATTCGCGGCCATCTCGCAGTCATAGCCACATCGCGATATCAAAGCGGGGGCGGACGTTTCGACACGTCCGCCCCCGCTCATTCTTCAAGCGCTATTTCTACTATTTCTACCCCGTCCCCAAATGGCAGACGGCATGGCTACTCGTCCTGAGGGTCCTCGTCGGAGCTTGGCTCGGACGCCGGCTCAGGTGCAGGTGCCGGCTCAGGCTCAGGCGCAGGCTCGGGCTCAGATGCCGTCTCAGGCTCGGGCGCCGGTTCAGACTCGGGCGCCGGCTCAGGCTCGGTCGCGGGAGCGGGGGCAGGTGCCGGCGAAGCATCCGGAGCACCGTAACCCGAAGGAGCGGACTTCTTCTCGAAGGGCAACACAAAAGTCAGGACGTCGTCCTTATCCTCATCGGCCCACTCGCTTGCATAGCGTGCGGCCCAATAGCCAACGGCACGGTGCTTGAGCATCTTGCCAAAGACCGTAAGAAATACGGTGAAGAAAGCGACCAGCACCAAGAACAGCGCGAGCGTGACGCCACCGCCGGTAACGATTGCCTCAATACCCGTAGGACGATAGTAGTAGCTATACATACCGACAGAGGCAATGGCGCCAAAGACGACCGTCAAGATCCATGTGACAACGTTGGCAACCAGGCCCGTCAAAAACTCGGGAAGGAACGAAGCACAGAACAGCTTGGTCTTGTTGTGCTTAAAGGCCGCCCAGACCTTATCGAGCGAAAACGCGCTCTCGACGCGCCCGGTCACCGCAAAGTGCATCACGGCAATGTCGGCAAACATCTTAAAGAAGACACCCAGAATCGCCGAGGCAATTAGCGCCAGGACAAGCAGGCCGAGCGAACCGAACAGCGCAGCCTCGAGCGCATAAGAGCCGTAATAAGAATACGAGCCCGCGGCGCCAATTACCACGCCCTCCACCAGCGAAAGCACTACACCGATAACGGGAATGGCAGCGATAACCTCGAGCACGACCGAAATAACGCTCGAAAAGACTCCAAGGCCAAACGATGTGGAACGCATCAACGGACGATCCATGCCGTCATCGACCTTGAGCGAAAGATCACGACCCCACTCGATACCAAAGCCGGAACCGCACACGCTCGCAATGCAAGCTGCCAAAAAGCCAATGGCAGCCGCAATGCCGCCAATAACGGGAATAAACAACACGAGCACCGACACAACGCAAATCAGCGCCGGCAAAAACGCGATTTGGCATACACGCTGAAGCACGCCCGGAGTCTTGGTCATATCTTGGAACGCCTGAGCCACACAGCCCTTTGGCGCATTCGCCACGGGCGGCTGCGGAACAAACTGCTGGGGCTGAGGCTGTCCCTAGGGAGCGGGGCCAGCGGCACCGGCATTAGGAGCACCACACACGCCGCAGAACTTGTCGTTATCGCCCATGGGGGCGCCACACTGCGAGCAGAACATAGAATCATCCCTTCGTATCTTGAACAAATCACTTGGATCGCAAACGATGTCTTTAGCATCATTATTGCCCAATGTGGGGTCAAATACTCAAAGATGACCGATTTGCAAGGTACGCGGCGCCAGCAGGCGGTTCGTTGAATATGTCTGTGCTAGTTCGTTCCGCGGAAGCCCTTGCCGACGATCTCGGAGCTGTCGACGATCGTGATAAAGGCACCCGGATCGA
>CALFDL010000345.1 GCA_937950415.1 uncultured Collinsella sp.
CATCGGCCATCGAATTCCGCGCGCATCGCTCTGCGCTGCCGAGCCTTCGTCCGGCCGTTAACGCTACGGGCGTGGTTATCCATACCAACCTGGGTCGTGCCCCGCTCGCGGACTCGGCCGCCAAGGCCGTGGCCGAGGTCGCGCGCGGCTACAGCACGCTCGAGTACAGCGTCGACACCTGCTCGCGCGGGTCGCGCAAGGAGCACGCCGCGCAGCTGATCCGATCGCTCACCGGTGCCGAGGACGCGCTCGTCGTCAATAACAATGCCGCCGCGGTACTGCTGGTGCTGGCCACCCATGCCGCGGGTAAAGAGGTCATCGTGAGCCGCGGCGAGCTCGTCGAGATTGGCGGCAGTTTCCGCATCCCCGATGTCATGGCGGCCTCGGGCGCCCGGCTCGTCGAGGTCGGTGCCACCAACCGCACGCACTTGGCCGACTA
Source organism: uncultured Collinsella sp. (assembly GCA_937950415.1). Taxonomy (GTDB): domain Bacteria; phylum Actinomycetota; class Coriobacteriia; order Coriobacteriales; family Coriobacteriaceae; genus Collinsella. Next base: position 440 of record CALFDL010000345.1, read on the forward strand.
CGAGCGCGCCATCACTCCCGACACGGCCATGATTCTGAAGGTCCACCCTTCCAACTACCGCATAGAGGGCTTTCACGAGGAAGTGAGCTCCAAGGAGCTTGCCGCGCTGGCACACAAGCATGGCCTGCTGTTCTACGAGGACCAGGGCTCGGGCGCGCTGCTGCCCGACGACATTCTGGTCCGCGGCGGCGAAGAGACCACGCCGACTTCGGTTGCTGCCGGGCTCGATATCGTGTCGTGCTCGGGCGACAAGCTGCTCGGTGCCGCGCAGGCGGGCATCATCATGGGCCGTCGCGACCTGATCCAGGCCTGCGGCGCACATCCGCTCATGCGCGCCCTGCGTCCGGGCAAGCTCGCGTTGACGGCGCTCGAGGCAACGCTGCGCATCTACATGGACGGCGCCGATGTTGCCCATCGCGACATTCCGGTGCTCAGCATGCTCACGCTTCCGCAGGCTCATTTGGAGCGTCGTGCGCGCAAGCTGCGCGACCTTATGGCGGCGGGGCTCGACAAGGCCGGCTGCCCGTGTGCCGTGCAGGTGGAGATCGTCGAGGAGTCGTCGACCCCCGGCGGCGGTTCGCTGCCTACCGTCGAGCTGCCGACGATGTGCGTTGCCGTGCGCCTTGTTGACGAGCGCCTGACGGTCGACGCGCTCAAGCGCTCGCTCGTCCAGGACTTCGACACGCCGGTCGTCACGCGCACCTCGCACGATCGCATTTTGTTTGACGTCCGCACGCTCGTGGGCGACCGCGATATCGAGACGGCGGCGTCGACGCTTGCCGCGTGCGTTGCCAAGGCGGCGTGCCGATGAGTGAGGCTGAAGCGTTGGTGGAATGCCCCGTTATCGTGGGCACGGCGGGCCACGTTGACCACGGCAAGTCGGCGCTCATCGAGGCGCTGACGGGCAAAAATCCCGACCGCTTGGAGGTCGAGCGTCGCCGCGGCATGACCGTGGAGCTCGGCTTTGGCGAGCTGGCATTGCCGAGCGGCAAGATCGTGGGCCTGGTCGACGTGCCGGGGCATGCGCACTACCTACGCGCCATGGTGCAGGGCGCCACGGGCATCGATGTGGCCGTGCTGGTGGTGTCGGCCGTCGAGGGCGTGATGCCGCAGACGCGCGAGCACGTGCATGTGCTGGAGCTGCTGGGCGTCACGCACATGGTGGTCGCGCTGACGATGTGCGACCTAGCCGATACCGAGATGACCGAGCTCGCCGAGCTCGATGTTGATGACTTTTTGTCGGGCACCGTGTTTGCGGGCGCCCCGATCGTCCCCGTGTCGTCCAAGACGGGCGAGGGGATTGACGCACTGCTGGCTGCGCTCGACGAGTGCGTAGATGTCTGCTGGGATGCTTGCCGCGATCGCGCCGAGCGAACCGACGCCGCGCCGCGCCTGCCCATCGACCGCTGCTTTACGATCAAGGGTGCCGGCACCGTGGTGACGGGAACGCTGCACGATGCGCCGATTACGGTGGGCGATGAGCTCGTCGCGCTGCCGTCGCGTACGGCCTGCCGCGTGCGCGGGATCCAAGTGCATGGCGATACGCAGCGGGCGTTGCCCGGTCAGCGTGTGGCACTCAACCTGGTGGGCGATGGCGTCGCAGCGCTCGATCGCGGCGAGATGCTCGGCGTGGAGGGCCGTTTTGGCCAGACGCTGCGTTTTATGATGACGTTTACGTATTTGGGCCGCGAGGGCGCCAAGCCGCGTGTGCTCGAGTCGGGTGCGCGCGTGCACGTGATGGCCGGTACGGCCGAGGTCGTCGGCCGCATCATGCTCATGGAGGGCGAGGCCCCCATGGCGGTGGGCGAGACGCGAGTGGTGCAGGTACGCTTGGAGGAACCGTTGCCGCTGCGCGCCGGCGACCATGCTGTGGTGCTGTCGTATTCGCCCGTTATGCTCATCGGCGGCGGGCGCGTGCTGCTTTCGCGCTGCCGTCGTTCGCGCGAACTTACTGAGGGGGAGCGCGCGCTGCTTGCAGCGCTTGAGGCCGGCGATGCCGTCGCTGGTGTGGACGCGTGGCTGGCGCTGCAGATGTTGCCAGTCGTGGTAGCCGACGTTGCCGCGGCGCTAGATCTGCTTTCCGGTGAGGCCGATGCCGCGCTGAAAGAGTTGGTGGCGCGAGGTGCTGTTTGCGAGCTTGCCGGCTCGATGCCGCCATGGACGTGCTGGCGGCGACTCTGACCGCTATGCACGCGGCTGCCCCCAAGGAGACGGGCTTTACGCCCGGCGCCGTTGCCCATGCTGCGTGGCCTGCCGCTGACGATGCAGTTGCCGCAGCCCTGATTTCCGAGGGCTGCTCGCGCGGCGTGTGCGCCGCCGAGGGGGCCGAGGTGTTCGACCCGCACTCCGCTGCCGCCGCGGCGCGTGTGGTGCACGAGGCCTGCGAGCGCATCGTTTCCTTGTTGGACGAAGCTGGCCTCGAT
>CALFDL010000346.1 GCA_937950415.1 uncultured Collinsella sp.
CTCCGGCACGGCGGCGCCGGTCGTGGGCGTGTACCGCCTCACGACGAAGACGGGGTCCGACAGCTTCCGCGCGTCGAGCGCGCAGGGCATCATGAAGCGCATCAAGGCCAAGGGCGTGCCCGTGGTGGTGAACGAGCCCACGCTGGACGCGCCCGAGTTCTTCGGCTCCGAGGCGACGCACGACCTGGCGGCCTTCAAGGCCAAGTGCGACGTGATCGTCGCCAACCGCTGGAGCGACGAGCTCGCGGACGTGGCGGACAAGGTCTACACTCGCGATTTGTTTAAGAGGGATTAGTCTGTTGCGCCTTGTGCGTGGCCGTTGATGTCCCAGCATAGATAGAGCGGTAGGCTCATAGTCTGTGTCTGCTCGCATGCGTTGACTCCGATGTTTTTCTCGGATAGCTTGAACCCATATGCTGGCTGGTAGGTCTTGCAGAACTGCCGATAACTTTTCGCTTGTTGTCGGCTGCTTTTACTTCCACGGGGACGATATTGCCACCCGATTGGTAGACAAAATCGACCTCAGCGGTATTTCCCGAGCGCCAGAAGTAAGGCTCTTTCCCCTGCGAGATAAGCTCATTAAGCACGTAGTTTTCGGCAAAGGCTCCCTTGAATCTCCTGTAGTTTTCTGGGCTGCCCATAATGGTTTCCGCTGCTACGCCAGATCGTACGCGCAGCAGTCCTATGTCGGACATATAGACCTTGAAATACGTTTTGTCGGCAAATCCGGAAAGCGGAATTTCGGGCTTTTCCACCAGGCATACCCGTGTAATCAGTCCTGCATCCGAGAGCCATTGCAGTGCATCTTCGAGATCGGCAGAACGTTTTCCCGCCTTCACGTGGGAGAAGACAAACTTATTGTTTTCTTTTGCAAGCTGCACTGGAACCGAGTCCCAGATCCAGCGGATTTTGGGCACCTCAGCAATTGGTGCATGCTTCGAGAAATCATCGGCGTAGTCTGCTAAAATTTCGCGCTGCACTTGCTCAACGGCAGCAAAGTCTTTTGTGTCGAGCCAGGTTGCCACTGCATCGGGCATGCCACCGATTGCATAGAATTCTTTTAGCAGCCTTTCCATGGGGCGTGCGTACAAGTCTGGTATTGGTCTGTTAGACGGCCACCTGGAGAGCATTTCTGCAAGACTCCCCTGCCCGCAGGCGATGGCGAACTCTCTGAAATTCATCGGGTAAAGCCGTAGTCGGTTTACTTTCCCAACCGGGAAGGAAACTTTGTTGCGTGTAAGCGCCACTCCTAGAAGCGAG
>CALFDL010000347.1 GCA_937950415.1 uncultured Collinsella sp.
GCTGCGGCAAGTCGACGATGCTTTCGGTGCTGGCCAAGACCGCCAAGCTGCAGCGTGGTCGTATGGTGCGCGGGGCGGCCTCGGCTGCGCTGCTGCCGCAGAACCCCAAGGCGTTGCTGGTCGCCGAGACGGTGCGCGACGAGCTGATGGAATGGGCTTCGACCTGCGGATATGACGAGGACGCGGCCCAGGAGCGGACGGCGCGCCTGGGCCTGGCGGGCTTGGAGGCACGCCATCCGTACGATCTTTCGGGCGGCCAGCGTCAGCTGCTCGCGTTGGCAAAGCTGCTGCTGATTGGCCCCGAGCTGCTATTGCTCGATGAGCCCACCAAGGGTTTGGACCTGGCCAGCCGCCGCATCATCGCTCGCGCCCTGCGTGACCATGCGAAGGCTGGCGGCACCGTCATCATGGCCACGCACGACTTGGACTTCGCCGAGCAGGTTGCCGACGACATTGCCATGATGTTCGACGGCGAAATTGCCTGCATGGAGCCGCCGGCAGATTTCTTTGCCGACAACGTGTTCTATAGGGCGTAGACGGCCTCGTGACGGCAGGCACGGGCTTGCCGTTTGGGCACTGGGCGCCGCCGAGGGGCGCCATGGGCCCAATACGGCTATCGACAACGGATAGACGGAGGTAAACCCTAGGGGTATAAGCGCGTCAAAACGCGTCCTATGCGAGCCATGAGTGGTCGTTCTCCTCGCGCGAACGGGACGTGGTGTTATGGCGCCGAAGAATGAAATAGACCGTTTTACCTGCCAAAATAATCTGTTTGTACAACTAAGGTTGAGTGAAATTGACCGTTTGGCTCATAGAATAAACCTCCTTTCCGACCGTAGTCTTTCCAGCGAAATCCGTTTTGGACTGAGAAGCGGATCGCAGGAAAGGAGTTTGCGATGCAAGCGGATACCGTACTTAAGGGGAAGGTGTTCACGTCCAATCGCGCAGAGTTTACGGCTCAGGCAGTAGCGATTAAGGATGGCGTCTTCGTCTATGTGGGTGACGAGGCGGGGGTGAGCGAGTACGTCGGTCCCGACACCAAGGTGATCGAGGCGGGCGACGGCATGTTCATGCCGGGCTTCTGCGATGCTCATATGCACTTCTCGTCTGGTGCTGGCCAGTTTGCCTACGAGATCGACATTTTGGGTCTCGAGACCGTGGACGAGTACGTGGATACCATCCGCAAATATGTGGAAGAGCATCCCGGACGCGAGTTCTATAAGGGCATGGGTTGGGACAACGCCGTGTTCGAGAACGAGGGCAAGATCCAGGCCAAGGAGCTGCTGGACGCAGTGTGCCCGGACGTGCCGATGCTTATCGGTTCCTACGACGGCCACTCCTATTGGGTCAACAGCAAGTGCCTCGAGAAGGCCGGCATCGGTCGCGGCTTTGTGAGCCAGGAGGCTGGAACCATCGTTTTGGATCCCGAGACGCAGGAGCCTACGGGTCTTGTGCGCGATTGGGCCATGAACGATGTCTTCAAGGCGATTCGTTCCTATACGGTCGAAGAGTTCAAGAGCGCCATTCTTACGTTGCAGGAGGACTTGCTTGCGGTCGGTATTACCAATATTTACGAGCCGATTCTTCGCGATGAGGTCAATGCTCAAATTGCTCTCGAGGAGCTCGACATCGAGGGTAAGCTCAAGCTCAAGGTAACCTCCGGCTTCTATTGCAAGCCCGAGCACGAGGGCCTCGACAAGATCGATCGCTGCGCCAAGGTTCGCGATTCCTATCGCGGCGAGCACTATCAGTGCAACAACATCAAGTTCGTGCTCGATGGTGTCATCGAATCTGGTACGGCTTACCTGCTGGATGACTACACCGACAAGCCTGGTTTCCGCGGCGTTCCCAACTGCGAGCCCGACGATTACAACGCCATGGTTCGCTATGCCAAGGAAAAGGGCTTCCAGGTGCATGTGCACGCTATCGGCGACGCGGCCATCTCCATGGCGCTCGACGGTTTTGAGTATGCCCAGGCAACCGATCCGAAAGATGACTGGCGCCCGACCATTACGCACCTGCAGGTCATGCGCGACGAGGACATCGATCGTTTTGCCGCGCTCAAGGGTATCGCTTGCGCCAATCCCACATGGCACTTCAAGGACCCCGTGTGCTATGAGTCCCTGGAGCACGCTCAGCTTGGTGAGCGTGCTGAGTCCGAGTATCCGCTCAAGAAGTTCTGGGACCGCGGCATGGTCGTCACTTCGGCGACCGACTTCCCCGTGTCAAACCCCGATCCCATGGAGGGCTTGGAGGTCGGCGTGACTCGCTGCGCGCCCGGCGACGCTTCGGAAGAGACCGTGCTCGACCCGAACCAGCGTGTATCCGTCGAGGACATGATCTGCGCCGGCACCATCAATGGTGCGTATCAGAACTTCCTCGAGAAGCGCATCGGTTCCATCGAAGTGGGCAAGGAAGCCGACTTCGTGCTCATGGACCGCGACATCACGTCCATCGATCCCCACACCATCCACGAGGCCAAGTGCCTCATGACCGTCATCGACGGCAAGACCATGTACGAGAAGGAAGGCGAGTAATATGGCAGAAACCAGCCCTAACAAGCTCGCGCGTAACTACACGCTTATCGGTCTGTTCCTCTTTGCAGCTCCCTCGATCCTGCTGCAGCTCTGGACCGGTATCTATCAGATTTTCGACACCGCTATCGCCACCAACTTCAACAGCACGGCGACGCTTTCGGCCATTAACATCGTCTATCCTGCTCAGGCAGTGGTAGAGGCCATCGCCTTCCTGTTCTCCGGCGGTTCCGCCGCCCTTCTGGGCAAGCTTCTGGGCGAGAAGAAGACGACCGAGGCAAACAAGACCTTCACTTGCGTGCTTCTCATCTCGACCATCATCGCTACCGTTTGGGGCTTTGCCATCAGCTTTGCTGGCGACCAGGTGTGGTACTTCATGGGCGCTGACGCAGGCCTCGCTCCCGTCTGCACCACCTATTGGAACGTGCACCGCTTCTTCATGCCGCTCTACACCATCCAGCTCGGTTTCCAGATGTGGCTGCTCACTGCTGGTAAGCCCACGCATTGCATGGTGATCACCATCCTTGGTGGTCTGGTCACGCTGGGCATGGACGTTGTCTACCAGGGTACGCTTGGTCTGGGCACCACGGGTGCAGCTCTTGGCTTTGGTACCGGCTCTGCCTTTGCCGCCATCGCTTCTGCAGTCGTCATCTTCTCCAAGAGCAGTGCCCTGCATTATGACTCGCCGGCCTGTCCCGCGAAGAATGTCGCCGAGAGCTGCAAGATCGGCCTTGCCGACTTTATCTACAGTGCCGCCACCGGCTTCATGACCGCTATCTACAACATCCAGGCCATGAAGTACTTTGGGGCCGACGGCGTCGCCGTTGCCGCAATCTTCCTGTACGTGCAGTTCCTCTTTGTTGGCCCGTTCATTGGCTTTGGTAAGGGCGCTACGCCGATCATTAGCTATCAGATCGGCGAAAACAATCCCAAGAAGATTCACGGCACGTACCAGAAGTACCGTCGTCTGAGCGCTATCCTCATCGTCGTTATTGCTGTCCTGGGTATCGTTATGATGAAGCCGATCCTGTTGGTCTATGGTCAGGTCCCCGGCGACCCCGTATATACCCTCGCCTCCCAGAAGTGGATTCTCTTCGCCTCTTGCGCTGGCCTCGTCGGCATCAATATCTGCATTCAGAACATGCTCACGGCCTTCAACGACACGATGATGCCTCTCATCATCTCTACCCTGCGTTCGCTCGTTCTTCCCATCGCTTTGCTGCTGGTGCTTCCCATGGTCATGGGCGGCGACGGCGTGTGGCTGGCTCTGACCGTTGCCGAGGCCTTTACCGCTGTGGTTTCGCTCTTCTTCCTCAAAAAGGGTGCCCAGAAGTACGGCTACAACACCGATGAGGGCGTCGAGCTTCCCGAAGAGGTTCTCGAGGCTGCTCGCGCTGCGGCTGCCGAAGAGATGTAAATCAAACAATCGGATTCTGCAATAAATTGCGGGCGGTAGGGTTACTCGAGCCTTGCCGCCCGTCTCTTGCGGGTTGCGGCCGGTTCGAATATCCGCGGGGTACCGTTGCGCTATCATGAGTCATGAGTCCCATTGCGGCAAAAGGGGAGGACAAGCTCGTGGGGTTTTATATCTATCTTTACAACGTGTTTTTCCTTTGCCTCTTTGTCTGCGCCGCCTTTTTCTGTGGTGTGACCAGGGGCGTGACGGAGAGCAAGCGCTTTGCGTACCTCTCTATGCTCATGGCCCTGCTGGCCCTCGAAGGAGTGGCCGATATGGGATCGCCCCTTGTGTCGGGGACGTTCTCTTCGGGAGGCAGCTTTGGCCCCCATGGTGCTTTGACCCTTTTTGGAATAGCGAAGACGCTCTCTCAGATGGGCGAGGAGATCCTCTTCTATTTGCTGGCATGTGATGTGACCAAGCGTACCGCACGATCGGCTTTGTTCCTTCTCTTCCCGGTGCTCGCTCTGGTTCGTTGCTTGGCGGGGACAGTTTATCTGGGCATCGTATCCGACATGGTATTTCTCTTTATCGATCCCTTGGTCATGATTTCTCTTTGTGCCTGGAGCCTGATGGGCTTGGCGCATTCCGCCCCCGTGGAGGATGCTGATTCTCGCGCGCTGCATCTTTTGCGTTTGCTGCTTCTTTTGTGCCTTTGCGCCTACGCCGCCTCGATTGGCGAGGACCTTATCTACGCAGCCATGTATATGCGTTCTGGTTCCGTTCCGTTTTACGTCGGCAAGATTGTTATTATGGAAGACGCTCTGTGGGCCGGTCTTGCCATCTCCTGCATCATCTACGCGCGCCATTATCAAGATGAATTCCATGTGCGCCGAACCGAACAGCTTGTTCGCGATCGTCTGGACTTGTATCGCTTGGAGACGGAGCAGCGTGCGGCAAAGCAGGGCGCCGATGACATCGCCGATTTTTGCGCGCTGTATGAGCTCACGCCGCGCGAGCAAGAAGTATTGTCTCGAGTTCTGACGGGACAGGGGAACCAGCAGATAGCAAACGATTTAGTTATCTCGTTGGGAACGGTCAAGGCTCACGTCCATAGCATCTATCGAAAACTGTCTGTCTCGCGTCGTAGCGAACTCATGGGCATGTTTTACGAGCGTTCGCGTGGTGCTGCCGCTCCTGCGGAAAAGTAATTAAAACTGGCTTTCCAGTAGAGGCGCGGTTTCTCCACGTACCGTATCACTACGAAAACTAAAGGAATATATGAATATGAATACTCGAGAAACGAGGGTCGCTGGCATAATCAATGCCCTGGTGAACCCGCTCCTGATGTGCTCCTTTTTGCCTATTATCGAAGGCAAAGCGGCACTCGATATGTCGAGTCCTACCGGTTTTTGGGGGCAGCTTGCGCTCGCTGTCGTCATCGCAGAGGCGGTGAGCTCACTACCGCAGTTTGGAAGGGTCGTTGGGGACTGGGTTGATTTCTTCGGATTCAAACCGGGTGGCCCTGCGTCAAAGATCGCGGGCACGGTGTTCGCCGCCACGCTGCTCTTTTTGATTATCGGTTTGGCTGAGATAGCGTTCCAGACCGGCTTTGGCCTCGTGGGCGAAACGACCTATTTCTCTCGTTGGGTAAAGCTTGCAACCGGCGGTTGGGCCTTTGTCGTGGTTGGCGGCTTGCTGTTCGATCCGGTTGCAGCAAAGGTCGCCCATGTTCTCGTGGGCGAAAAGGCCCCGCAGACCGAGGAAATGCTCGAGGTGGAATAGCCTGAAGGACAGACTCGTCTAACGAATCATTCGCGATAGTTTGCCTCTCCTTTTGCGCGCATGCGATTGGCTTCAGTCGCATGCGCGTTGTTTTGTTTAACGAGTGGAATGTATCGTCGATGAACCTGTACTGCGCGTGTGCCACAATGGGGCGCGAACGATAGAGAAAGATCGCAAGAGGAGCTCGCGTGCTTGCTCGTATATGGCGCTACATAGAGGGGCCAGTGCTTTTGTTCGTGCCGCCATGCATGGGCATCATGCTGTATCTGGGCATTGCCCAGGCTGCTTTGTTGATGTTCGCTATGGTGGCGCTCGTGCTCGCGCTGTTCTTTGCGGGTTACGAGGCGTCGCGTCCGGGCTTGCGCCAGATTATGCCCACGCTGGTTTTGGCGGCGTTGGCGGCGGCGGGGCGCATCCTGTTCGGGCCCATTCCCGACTTTAAACCGGTGAGTGCCATCGCCATTATCGCGGGGGCGACGCTTGGTCGCCGCAATGGTTTTATGGTTGGCGCGCTGGCGGCGCTGACCAGCAATTTCTTTTTTGGACAGGGCATGTGGACGCCGTGGCAGATGTATGCCTGGGGGCTGGTTGGCTATGTTGGCGGCGCGCTGGCGCATGTGGGCGCGTTCGACCGCGCCGACGGCATCGTGCGCATGCCGGCGCTGTTGGCGTATGGCTTTGCCTCGGGTTTGCTCTATGGCGTTGTGATCAACGCGTATGACATCATCGGTTTTGTGCAGCCGCTCACCTGGGCGGGCGCCGTGGCGCGTCTTGCCACGGCAGTGCCGTTCGACATCACACACGGCCTGGCAACCTGCGTGTTTTTGGCTGCCTTGTATAAACCCTGGTGTCGCCGCATCAACCGCGTTGTCGTGAAATACGGGCTGTAGGGCTGGTTGCGCCGGGGCGGGAATCAATGCTGCTTCGGTGCCATTCCAAAACTATGCCGGTTTACGGGGCTAGATTGGCGCAGGCAGACCATGCCGGCTTTTTTCGAAATAGAGCAAGCCGTTCACCTGCGGTTTTATTATCTCGGAATTGCGTATGGTTGGGGGTTCGCGATTCGGCCCCGTAAACCGGCATAGTTTTGGAATGGCCGGCTGATATGACGGGCATCGTGGCCCTCAGAGAGCCAAATTGATCCATTTTCTTCCGTCCCCAGATGTCTCCAGGGAATCAGTTGACGGCGCTTACCACGAAACTGGCCCATCTACTACGTTTAGCTTGATACCCCCGACCATGACCGCGTTTTATGAAAAACCGCAGGCTTTCTACCTGCGGTTTTCTTTTTGCGTTGTTCGCTGTGGTTGAGGGTGGTGGCTTAAACGTAGTAGATGGGCGTGTTTCGTGGCGGATGGGTCACGTGGATACCCCCACGAGGCCCAAAATGATTCGTTTTCCTCCGTCCCCAGGGGATCAGCTGGGGCTAGAGCTCCAGCGTGAGGGTGACGGGGCAGTGGTCGCTGCCAAAGATGTCGCCGCGGATGCCGGTGTCGCGTACGTTGTCGGCGATTGCGTCGCTTACCAGGAAGTAGTCGATGCGCCAGCCTGCGTTGTTCTTGCGGGCATTAAAGCGATAGCTCCACCAGCTGTAGACGCCCTCGACGTCGGGGTTTGCCGTGCGCCAGGTATCGGTAAAGCCGGCGTTGAGCAGCTCGGTAAACTTGCCGCGTTCTTCGTCCGAAAAGCCGGCGTTGCCGCGGTTGGACTTGGGGTTCTTAAGGTCGATCTCCTCGTGCGCCACGTTAAAGTCGCCGCAGGTCACGACGGGCTTGCCGCACTCGTGCTCAAGCGCGTTCAAAAAGCCGCGGTAGGCGTCGTCCCACGCCATGCGCACGTCGATGCGGGCGAGTTCATTTTGGGCGTTGGGCGTATAGACGTCGACAAACCAAAACTTGTCGAACTCGAGCGCGCAGACGCGGCCCTCGGTTACGGCTTGGGCGACGAGCTCGGCCGCCTCACCCTCGCCGGCGTAGGGTAGCAGCGCGTCGGCGTGCAGCACGCGCAGCGGTTCCTGGCGGCTAAAGACCGCAGTGCCCGAATAGCCTTTACGCTCGGCGTAGCTCCAGGTTTGGCGATAGCCGGGCAGGTCAATATCAACCTGGCCTTCTTGCAACTTGGTCTCTTGCAACGCCAGGATATCGACGTCGAGTTCTTGCGCGATCTGGATAAAGCTCGGGTCCTTTTTGAGCACGGCGCGCAGGCCGTTGACGTTCCACGAGGCGAAAGTGTAAGTCTGAGGCATGGTGTCCTTTCGACGGGGTTGGCAGGCTTAAGATTAGCGCAACAGGGGCGGGGTGGGCTCCGTGGGCGACGGCGCAATCGCAGCCGCCCCGACCAACATGGACGGAGGACAAACATGACGCAAGCGATAACAGATCCCAAGCAGGCCTCCACCGCGCTGGCGGAGCTGTTCAATACCCACGGGCGTGTGGTGTTCTTTGGCGGCGCTGGTGTTTCCACGGCAAGCGGCATTCCCGATTTCCGCAGCGTGGACGGCCTGTATCATCAGCAGTTTGCCTATCCGCCCGAGACTATGCTCTCGCATAGCTTTTACGAGACACATCCGGCGGAGTTCTTCGACTTTTACCGAACCAAGATGATCGCGCTTAACGCTAAGCCCAACCGCTGCCACACCAAGCTGGCCGAGCTGGAGCGAGCTGGCAAGCTTGATGCCGTGGTGACGCAAAACATCGACGGCTTGCATCAGATGGCGGGCTCGCAGCGCGTGTTTGAGTTGCACGGATCGGTCCATCGCAACATTTGCCAGTCGTGCGGAGCGGTCTATAGCGCCGAGTGGATTTGCTCGCGCGAGCACGAGGATGCCGCGGGCGTGCCCGCGTGCCCCGCGTGCGGCGGCCGCATCAAGCCCGATGTAGTGCTCTACGAAGAGCCGCTCGACGAGCATGTGTTGACCGGTGCCGTTGCCGCCATCGCCGCGGCCGATGCCCTCATTGTGGGCGGGACCTCGCTCGTGGTGTATCCGGCGGCGGGCCTTACGCGTTACTTTACCGGCGATACGCTGGCCATTTGCAATCTTGCTCCCACCGATCAGGATGCAAATGCCGACCTGCTGATTTCTTGCGACATCGCGGCCGCGTTTGCGTTCTAGCCCGCGCGCGCGGATACAATAGAAAGACTGAGTGCAAAGCGACCCCGCCGCCAGCTCCCCAAGCTCGGCGGCGTGGGCATTTTAGGAGGATGTTCATGGCGAACGACAGCAAGACATGGCGGTGCGGAAAGTATGAGCTCAGTTTTGACCGCCCGCGCATCATGGGCGTCCTCAACGTGACGCCCGATTCGTTTAGCGACGGCGGGGAGCACTTCGACCCGGACGCCGCCATCGAGTATGGCCTGGCGATGCTCGACGCCGGCGCCGACATCATCGACGTGGGCGGCGAGTCCACGCGCCCCGGCTTTACCCCGGTCAATCCCGACGAGGAAGCGCGCCGCGTGCTGCCCGTGGTGCGCGCGCTGGCCAAGGAGGGCGCCATCGTCTCGATCGACACGCGTCATGTGGCGGTTGCCAAGGCGGCCGTGCGCTGCGGCGCCTCGATCGTCAATGACGTGACCGGCTTCACCGATCCCAAGATGGTCGAGTTTGTTAAGACGAGCACCTGCGGCGTCATTGTGATGCATGCCGGCGAGGTCGCCGCGCCCACCCGCACGCACGCAACGGTGCAGCTCGATACCTCGGCAGCGGCGTTTGTTGCCGAGAAGGCGCGCGAGGCGGCTGCCGAGGGCGAGGTGCCGGTCGGCTGCGTCGTGGTCGACGGCGAAACCATCGTCGGTCGC
>CALFDL010000348.1 GCA_937950415.1 uncultured Collinsella sp.
GAGGCCGCCCTTAAGTCCGAAATTAAGCCCGAGCTGGTCAAGCCTAACCTGACCGAGATCAACGGCCTTTTGGGTACGAGCTTTACCACCGACGATGTGGACGAGCTCCGCGCCGCGCTCGCCTCTGATGCCCGCTTCTCCGATATCCCCTGGGTCGTCGTGTCCATGGGCGCTGCCGGCTCCGTTGGCTTCCACAATGGCCGTGCGTTCCGCGCAAAGACGCCCGATATCCCTGCCGTTAACGCCACGGGCTCTGGTGACTCCACTATCGCTGGCTTCGCGCATGCCATTGCTGCTGGCGCGGACGACGAGACGGTGCTGCGTACCGCCAACACTTGCGGCAAGCTCAATGCCATGGATCCCATGACCGGCCATCTGGTCATGGACCGTTGGGACGAGGTCTACAACGGCGTTGTCGTGACCGAGCTGTAAGGGCTTGGGCGACGGCCCCGGCATCGCTTGCTAGCTCATGTCGACGACAAGTGCGATAGCATTATGTCGGGGCGCGACGCCGACGTTGTCGTGTTCAATCCCGACCTTACCCTGGTCGAGACGTATGTGGGCGGCAACAGCGTCGGTAACGCGTTTATCGAGTAGCCGCCAAAGAAACGATCCGAGAGGGGATTTAGATGATTTACGGTGCATTGGGCGATATCGAGGAATACCGCGGAATGCTCAAGGGCCTCGATGTGCTGATTGACTGGCTCGAGGAGAACGATCCGGCGCAGCTCGAGGTCGGCAGCCATCCGATTCTGGGCGACAAGGTCTATGCGAACGTCATGGCTCCCACGACGCGTCCCGAGGCCGAGGCTCACTATGAGACGCATCAGCGCTATCACGACCTGCAGATCGATGTCGAGGGTCGCGAGGCCTTTAAGGTCGCTACGGGCAGCTTGACGCTGGTCCAGGAGTTTGACGAGAAGGACGACTACGATCTGGTCGATTCCGACGCCTCGATCGCCGGCGATCTTGCTGACGATAAGTTTGCACTGTTCGTTGCCGGCGAGCCTCATATGCCCACGCTCGAGTTCCCGGACGATGGCGCGCAGCCGGTCAAGAAGATCTGCTTTAAGCTGCTTGCAGATGCTTACTGGGAAGAGTAACGAACTGCTCGTGAGCTAGCGTGATTTCCCTTGGGGAACGCGTTTGAGCCCCGCTGATCGCGGTCCCCTTGGGGATTGCGGTTGGCGGGGCTTGTTGTTGAGTAGGGGAGTTGCCGACGGCGTTGTGCTTGGATTGGCGGATGCGCGCTCGAAATCGGCAACAAAAAAGCCGCCCGAAGGCGGCTATCTTGTGCAATGGAGCCAGCGACCGGGCTCGAACCGGTGACCCCCGCTTTACGAGAGCGGTGCTCTACCAACTGAGCTACGCTGGCGGCCATGTGATGACGCAACTGAGGCGTCAACGGCTGTCTATGATACGGGACATCGCAAATCCGCGCAAGTGTTCTGACGGCTTTTCTCACTTTAAATGCACTAATATTG
>CALFDL010000349.1 GCA_937950415.1 uncultured Collinsella sp.
CCATCCGCGCCCGCAGCCGCCAGGTCCACACCCTCGGCGACCGTCGCGGTCGTATCTCCCGGCCAGGCAACCTTGGTCAGGTCGGCCGCGGCGAGCGACTCGGCACTCACGGCATCCTCGCCCTGTTCCAGCACGCGGCGACGCAGAGCGGCGGAAAGCGCGTGCGCCCACAGCCCTTCCGCCTCCGCCAGGCGCTGCGTGGCGGGAGCGTCGGAAAGCAGGCCCTCGGGCGTATAGCAGATAACGCTCGAGCGCTTGACGAACTCCTCCACCGAAAGCGGGTTGGAGAACATGGCCGTGCCGCCGGTCGGCAGCGTGTGGTTGGGGCCGGCAACGTAATCGCCAAGTGGCTCGGAGCTCCAGGCGCCCACAAAGATGGCGCCGGCGTTGCGAATGCCGCCGAGTAGGCCCATCGCATCCTTGCAGTGCAGCTCCAAGTGCTCGGGCGCCACGGTGTTCACGGCCTCGACGGCGGCGGCCATGTCGGCGGCCACCACGATCGTGCCCTCGTTATCGAGCGAGGCACGCGTGATCTCGGCGCGCGGCGACTGCGCGACCAGGATGTCGATGCCGGCCTCGACCTCGCGCGCAAACTGCTCATCGCAGGTCACGAGATAGCAGGCGGCCAGCGGATCGTGCTCGGCCTGGGCCATCAGGTCGGCAGCGACCACCATGGGCTTGGCGGTGGCGTCGGCCAGTACGCAGACCTCGGACGGGCCAGCGACCATGTCGATGCCCACGTCTCCCGACACGATCTGCTTGGCCGCGGCGACAAAGGCGTTGCCCGGGCCGGTGATCTTGTCGACGCGCGGAATGGTCTCGGTGCCGTACGCCAGCGCGGCCACGGCCTGGGCGCCGCCCACCATATAGATTTCGTCCACGCCGCCGAGCTTTGCCGCGGCGAGCGTGTAGGGGCTGATCAGGCCGTCCTTTTGCGGCGGGGTCACCATGACCACGCGCTTAACGCCGGCCACCTTGGCCGGAATCGCGTTCATGAGCACGGTTGAGGGATACTGCGCGCGGCCGCCCGGCACATAGATGCCGGCTGCGGCGAGCGGGGTCACTTTGACGCCGAGCATCGTGCCGTCAGGGCGCGTGGTAAACCAACTCTGCTCGACCTCGCGCTGGTGGAACTCGCGAATCTGGCGCGCGGCCTTCTCGAGCGCGGCGACAAAGGCCGGGTCGAGGCCTTCGAGCGCGGCATCGATCTGCTCCTGCGGCAGGCGGAAGCTCTGCAGCTCAACACCGTCAAAACGCTGGCAGTAATCGCGCACCGCGGCATCGCCGTTGGCGCGCACGTTGGCTACGATATCGCGGGCAGCGTCGACGATATTTTGCGGCAGCACGCCCTTGCGGTTGAGCTGATTGGTGACGAGGCGCTCACCGGGAGCAAGTTTGATGGTCTTCATATCGGTATCCCCTATCGGTTGAGGTTGCGTTCGAAAAACGAGGTACCGGGCAGCGGCACCACTCGGTCCGCAGCCCGGATATGGGGGCGCCCGTGCGCGCTCGCGCTATTGTGCCGAGCCCGCGACGGGCTCAAAATGCTTGTCCTTAACGGCCGCGGCTAAGCGATCTGCCAGATTGCGTACGCGCGGATCCAGGCGCGCAGCACCCGGATTGACAAAGAAGCGGGCCGTGCAGTCCATGATGCGGCCGGTGATGACCAGGTCGTTGTCGCGCAGCGTGGCGCCCGTGGCGGTGATGTCCACGATGCGATCGGTCATGCCGACAATGGGGCCCAGCTCGATGTTACCGTGCAGTGAAACGATATCGGCGTTCACGCCGCGCTCGGCATACCAGGCACTCGCGATGCGCGGGTACTTGGTGGCCACGCGAAGCGAACCGCGGCGGGCATAGTTGCGCTCGGCCTGGCCGGCGCGCCACGCGGGCTCCGCCTCGATAAAGGTGCACAGACCATAGCCCAGGTCGACCAGCTGCAGCAGGTTGAGGTCTGCCTCAATGAGCGAGTCCCAACCGCAGATGCCGCAATCGGCACCGCCGCAGCCCACAAAGGCAGGCGCATCGCTGGGACGCACGATGACAAACTCGATATCGCCGACCGCGCCCTTGCCGGCACGCGTGTCGCGGCCGCGCACGATCAGGTGACGGCCGGGGTCACGCAACTCAGAGACGTCCAGGCCCGCGGCCTCGAGCACGTCGAGCGTGTCAGCCTTAAGCGAGCCCTTGGGCACGGCGATGCGCAGCGGGCCCTCAGCGCCACGGCCCGCGGCGTGATCGCCGTCGGAA
>CALFDL010000350.1 GCA_937950415.1 uncultured Collinsella sp.
ACTCCTTGAGGCCGTTGGTCTCGGTATTCAGGTCGCTCGGGGTGAAGGGCTGGTCGAAGTTCTCAGCCTTCAGATAGGCGCGCATCTCCTGGAGCAAGGCCTTGCACTTGACGTAGGTGTTCTCGGTGGCAGCATTGCCGGCCTTGTTTGCCAGGGCGGTACGGGCCTCGGTGCCCTCGGTGGCCTGCATGACCTCGTCGACTTCCAAGTTCTGCTCGACGAGCTCGTTCTGGAGGGCGTCGAGGTAGGTGCGAACGCCGGTGCCGAGCTGCTCACGGTGCTCGAAGCACAGGGAGCTGATGTCCATGAGGACATAGTTGATGGAGTTCTCGGGCTCCTCGTTGTTCACGATGTCCTCCTCTTCGCAGTGATCGAAGGAGACGGTCTGGTCGCTGTAGTACGGGCTAAC
Organism: uncultured Collinsella sp.; assembly: GCA_937950415.1. Classification (GTDB taxonomy): domain Bacteria; phylum Actinomycetota; class Coriobacteriia; order Coriobacteriales; family Coriobacteriaceae; genus Collinsella. The sequence goes on from CALFDL010000350.1 coordinate 410, forward strand.
CTCGGTGAGCAGTGCGGAGTAGTAGGGGATGGCGACGGAGTAGGCGGCGCGGGAGAGCATCTCCCACTGGATGGTCGCGATCTCGGGGTCCATGCCCTGACGGATCTGGAAGAGATTGACCTCGGTGTTGGTCTCGGTACCAATGGCGTAGGCGCCGTCGGTGTTGGCGTTGAGGCCCGGGACCTTCTCGCCGCGGTTGCCAAACGCGCGGATCATCTCAAAGGTGTTCCAGTCGGACTTGCCGGGCTGGAAGAACAGCGGCTGCGCCTTGCTAACCAGGGCGCCGGTCGTGGCACGAGCATCTTCGCGCTCGTCCTTGACGATCTCGTAGTCGGTGCCCTCGGTGAGCGGCACACCGAAGTAGGCGCGACCCTGGACATAACGGGCCCAAGAATGCATGGCCTTTTCGCTAATTGCCTCGCCGTAGGTCTGGGCAACGTCAAATTGACCGTCATCGAAGTACTTGGCGAAGCCATTCTCCTTAGGCATGGACTCGATGGTCGCAGAGTGGAGACAGTTCGCGGTGTCGGTGAGGTCAACCTTGTAGTTGAGGTTGCCGATGTTGGGGTTGAGCGAGGCGATATCGTCAGTGAGCCTCATGGCGATCCACTGGTGGCCGGAAAGTGCGGCAAACAGCCAAGTCTCGTTGCTGTCGGCGATGATAATCTGATCGTTGCCGCAGGCGCCCTGCTCGTCGATGATCTTGCCGAGGAGCTCGACGCCCTCACGTGCATTGGCGCTTTCACCTAAGATAACGCTGCCGTAGCTGTACTCGCCAATACCGGTTTTGGTCAGGGGGTCTGCTGCCTCAGCATCAGCATTCATGCCGGTGGTCAGCGTTGCGGAGCAGGACACGCCCTTCTCATTGATGCCTGCCTCAGAGTAGGCATCATAGCGCCCGTGCCACTGGGAGGGATGGTCGCGTACATAGGTGTAGCGATACGTGGTCTTGGTCGAGGTATACATGAATGCGGACTCGTCCGAGCCGTACGTATGCCCCGGGCCGTGAGAAGGCTCAATGCCAAAGTGCTTGAGGTAGCGCTTATCGAAGTCCTCGGCGCGGCCATAGTACGTGTCACCGTCGGCCGTCAGCTTGTTGCCCATGTACATCTGCGTGCAGGCGAGCGCAGATGTCGGCATGGACATGATGGTTGCAGCTCCAAATGCAAGGCCTATGCCAAGCTTCTTGAGCGCGTTGACGGGATGAGTTTTACTCATATTCCCTCCCAGCGTGCGAAAGCCCTCTGTCTCCAGAGGGCTTCACCCAATAATTACACCCCCTTAGCGTAACGAATTCGAAACAATATACATTCATGAAAGTTATTTACTCGATAAGCGTAGCGAAATATGCGATTAACGGTAAATTGAACTCATTTAGTGGGAAATCAATTTGTATAACGCCAGCGAAAAATGTAGCTAAATAAAGCGTCAAGAAAAAAGCGGACCCCTCGCCGGCATGTGGTTTCATGCCGGCGAGGGGTCCGGGCTGCACGGGCCGTCTAAGAGTAATGGCTACTTCTTTCGACGGTGAATCACGTTAATGGCATAGCCGACGAGCATGGCCAAAACGATGACGATAAAGCCAAGGATGGGGTTGTCGTTCACGGGGGTCCTCCTATTTTCCGAGCGGCGAGAATTCGTCGACGATGATATCAAGGCATTGCGGTAGCGCGCGGGCGCCAAAGACGCCGGAGTTGCTGGAGATGATCTCGCCATCAAACTGCATGCCGAGCGATGGCGTGCAGGTAATCTTGGCTTCTTTGGTCTGGATGATCTTAAACTGCGGGCGGCCGAGTACCTTGCCGGCGGGGTCGAGCGCGGCGGTGATTACCGTGGGGAGCAACTGCACCGTGCGCACGGGCTCAATAACGACGATGTCGACCATGCCGTCGTTCATACGGCAGTTGGGGAACAGGTTGATGTCGTTTTGGATGACAGACGTGTTGCCCGCCATGCAGCAGATGCCGTCGAGCTCCTCAACAATGCCATCATGCTCAATGGTAAAGTGCGCCACCGTGGGGTTGGGCGTGGCGAGAGCGGAGAGGAAGTAGGCGATCTCGCCGATGTCGTTTTTGGTGGGGGCGGCCTTCATCATGATCTCGGCGTCGAAGCCCGAGCCGGCGATGATGATAAAACCATGGCGCTTTTCGTTGCCGTCCTCGTCGAGCCAAAAGAGCTCACCCATGTCGACCTTGACCGTGCGGCCGGCGCGGCAGGCCTTGGCGAGTGCCGCCGCCTCGGGGGCATTGCCGATGTTGTTAAAGAACAGGCAGGCCGTGCCGGAGGGGAAAACGAGCGTGGGGACGCCGCAGCCGCGCATCTGGTCGAGCACGTTGGAGACGGTGCCGTCGCCGCCCGAGACCACCACGCGGTCGAACTCGCGCACGTCCGCCACGGCGTCCTCGGGCTCCATGCCATCGCCGATAAAGCGCATCACGACCTCGTCGCCGCCCTGCGCGAGGGCGTGCGTGAATGCGAAGATTTCATCTGAGCTGGGGCCCGATGCCGGGTTGTGGATGATAAGGCAGCGCATACTTACGTTCCCGTTCTGTGACTAACCGAGTATAGTTGTAGGGCAATGCCGATATCCTACCCGTGTTTTTCGGGCCTAACCTTATTCGATGGGTTGATATGTACATTTCCACACATCAGGCTCTACTCGACTTTTGCCAGCGCGCCCGCGAGTTCGACGCGATTGCCGTCGATACCGAGTTTTTGCGCGAGCGCACGTTCCATCCGCGTCTGTGCCTGGTCCAGATTGCCACCCCTGCCGAGAGCGTCGCGGTCGATCCGCTGGTGATCGACAACCTGTCGCCGCTCGCCGAGCTTATGGCCGACGAGAGCGTGACCAAGGTGTTCCACGCCTGCTCGCAGGATATGGAGGTCATGCTCCATACCGTGGGCGTGCTGCCGCGTCCTATTTTTGACACGCAGGTAGCCGCCGCCTTTTTGGGCGAGCGTCAGCAGATTTCCTACGGCGCGCTCGTGCAGACGTTTTGCGGCGTATCGCTGCCCAAGACCGAGTCGCTGACCGACTGGTCGCGCCGCCCGCTGACCGACAAGCAGATCGAGTACGCGATCGATGACGTCAAGTACCTGATCGTCGCCTATACCGAGATGATGAGCCGCCTGCGTGAACTGGGCCGTGTGGACTGGGTGCTCGACGAGCTGCGCCCGCTGGCCGACGAGTCGCACTATCGCGCCGACCGTCACGAGGCATTCCGTAAGGTCAAGCGCATCAACTCGTGCAGCCGCCATCAGCTGGGCATCGCGCGCGAACTCGCCGCCTGGCGCGAGGACCGCGCCGAGCGCCGCAACATCCCGCGCAAATGGGTCATGTCCGACGACACGCTGCTTGCGCTCGTTAAACGCAATCCCGTGCGCGTTGAGGAGTTCCGCAGCATTCGCGGTACCGATCAGTTGGGGGAGCGCGACGTGGACGGCGCACTCATGGCCATCAAACGCGGCGCGAGCTGCCCTCACGATCGCCTGCCGCTCATGGTGCGCGGGCATCGCCAGATCTCTCCGGAGTTGGAGAGCGTGACGGATCTCATGTACGCGCTCATCCGCCTGGTTGCCGAACGCTCGGGAGTGGCGACCTCGGTCATTGCCTCGCGCGATGATCTGGCTGACTACATTGAGCATCCCGAGCAGAGCCCCTTGCGCGAAGGCTGGCGCTTTGAGCTCGTGGGCTCGCGCCTGGACGATTTGCTTTCGGGCAATATGGGGTTGACGGTGAAGGACGGCAAAATCGAGCTTTTATAGTTACGCGGTTTTACCAAACCGCGTAACAGCTCGACGCTGCAAGCCCGGCATTTGGCCAATCTGCCGTTCAATTTCAAAGGCGCGACCAGAAGGTCAGCGC
>CALFDL010000351.1 GCA_937950415.1 uncultured Collinsella sp.
CTGAGCCCACCGAGCGCCGCTATGGCACGGCAGCTCGGCGGGCGGTACTCACAATTACAACGCGCTTATTCCCCTGTTGACGCCTTTTTAACCCCTCTAAGGTCAAAGAGAGAATAGGCGTGCGGTAACCGTCTCGGGTATACCCTGGCTGTTTCGCACCGTCGCATAGGTAAGGAATGAGTCCGATTTTCCCGCCGTAGCAGGATAATCGCCATATTCCAAAGCACGATCGGGCGACAACAGCGAGCCGTAGGTTTTGGCAGAGGTATCGATTAGGAAATGCGATGCCTGGACCTTAACGAGGTATTTATTCTTCTTGCCGGCGGCACACGCGAGCGGCTCGCGCGAAAGGAAGAGGTACGGCCCGCCTTCATTACCGATATAGGTGCCCATATTGCCCAGGCTGCCCACGCCGCTATAGGTCGCCTCGATGGAAAACACAAAGGTGTCGCCCATATATACGGCCTCAAAAGGCGAGACCGACGAGGGGAGGACCAGCTGGGCACGTTTGGTGTTGTTGCCGTCGGTCAGGTCGATTGCCGTCATGCCGTAGTAGACGCCCTCGTCGCTGCGAACGCGCGGAGAGATGGTCAAGATGCCGTCACTCACGCGCGGGGCGGATGCAAAGCGACCCGTCGACTTCCAAATTGTCTCCGCCTTGGACTCATCGAGCGAGCGGCGATAGCAGAACGAATCGTTGCTCGTTTTATTGCCACCCGCCGAAGGCATCTTATACCAGATGACCGATGACCCGAACGCTGTGAACAGCGGCGGATCGTAGTCCTTGCCGCCCCGGTCGAGCTCAACCACATCACCGGCAAGCGAAGCGCCCGACAGATTTTGAGCGTAGAGCTTCCACGACGAATTCGCGAAGTTCATCTCCACCCACGCAAACACGCCATCGCCGGCGCGGACATCGTAAAACGCGTACCCGGTCCCCTCGATGGGGTCCTCGATAAGCGTGGTGAGCGAGCCGTCACCCAGGTTGAGCACGCCGAGCGTGTTGGCGTGCAACGCAGATGCGGGTGCCATCATTGCCGCAGCATAGTCGCCATCGCAGTAGTACAGCAGCGTACCCAGCGGCAGCGTCCACGAGGCCGCAGGCTCAAGGTCGATGTCGACGGCCTCGTACTCATCCGTAATCGAGACGATCTTGGAATCGTCCTTGATAACTTGAGGCTCACCGGCGGTATCATCGCTGGTACCCGTTTTTTTCGAGCATCCAGCCAGCATGGTGGCGGCACCAGCCGCAGCGCCGCCCAGCACAAAACCTCGACGCGTTATTCCATTCTTAAAGCGATCAACGATGCCCATTAGGCGATCTCGGCGCGGGCGGCCTCGATGGCGCGCGTAAGCTGATCGGCGCAGGAAGTCTTCTTCATGCCGCACGTATTGCCGGCGAGAACCTCAATCACGCGATCGGAAGGAGCACCCTCGACCAGTTTGGAGATGGCCTTGAGGTTGCCGTCGCACCCGCCGGTAAACTCGACGCCCAGCACCTTGCTGCCGTCGTCAGAGAGATTGAGGTGAATATTGCGAGCGCATACGCCCTGCGGCTTGTAGTCAAAACTAATCATTGAGATCCCCTCTCATAAAGATATTTCAGGAGTCTATTATCCCCGCCCGCGCCGATTTATGGTCGCGGGCACCGATTCAACATCCTACGATGCGCGGACGAGCGAGGGCAAGATTAGCAGTCCGCGCCCTGCGCGTGGACTACACGCTTCTCACGATACATATTGTGGTCGGCAACGTGATATACACCGGCCAGCGTATTTCCAGCCGTCTCGACGGTCGCCACGCCAATCGACGCGCTGACCGTTAGGACCTCATCGCTCACCGCGGCAAGGCCGAGACGAATATCTTGTTCCAGCCCGAGCGCAGACTCGCCGTCGGTATGGGGGCAAACCAGCAAAAACTCGTCGCCGCCAAAACGCATCGGCAGACAATCCTCACCAGCCACCTGCCGCAGCACGGACGCCGTCCGTCGCAGCAGCTCGTCTCCCATCTCATGGCCATGGATGTCGTTGGTCCGCTTGAGATAATTGCAGTCCAGCATGATCACGCTCACCGGCAAGTCCTCGTTTACCAGGCTATCCCCGCGCGATTCAAGATAGTTGCGGTTGCGAAGCCCTGTCAGTTTATCTTGGTAGGACAGCTCCTCGGCATGCTTGGCCATCGAGATGTTGTGTGTCGCCACGACGACCGACTCCAGCCGGCCCTGCCCATCGCGATGTTGGGGGACAACCTGCAGCGAGTACCAAGCACCTCGACAATCTCGCACCTCGGCAACCAGGTACGGCACGCCCTCCATACGATCGCGAAGCGTCTTCATATCCACAAGTCCCACAACCGCTTCACGGCTTTCGGGGCTCACGATATCTCGGCAGACCGTGTCCATAAAGTCATACGCCTCACTGTGTTCGGCAAATATCTTCGCTATCGCCGGCGACATGTTGATTCCCTCAATCTTGAGGGTGTCGAGATGCAAAAGGAAGGTCGAGTCGTAGGCGGAGCTGATGGCATTGATGATGCCGAGCTGCTTGTCCTTTTCGGCTAAGTTACGGTGGTCAACGATATTTCGCGCTAGCAGCACCACGACCCAAAACGCAAGGCCCACCAAGACGCCGGCAGCGACAAATGTGATCCTGTCAGACATGACCTCGGATTTGGGATACAGCGCAAACAGGCGGTAGTCCTTGTATGCCGCACGCACGGCATACCATGTTTCTTCCCGATACTCGATACGCGTCAGGCCTTCATCTTTCCAATCAATTCCACTATCCGTGAGAAGTCGGGCAAGCGACACATCGACAGACGGATCGTTCGAAGAGATGATTTGCGCATCGCACATCACAAGCACCGTTGGACCTTGGTGGAACGTGTTGTTCACGAGCACATCGGCAATCGTGTAGGAATAATCGTCGGCAGATTCAGTTGCGAGCGATCGATATCCCAGCACAATGCCATCACCATACGGGACGGCACTCACGGCAAAGTCGACACCGCGGCGCTCGAGGACATCAGAATAGGACACCCCTGAACCTCGATACATCGATTGGACCGAAGAGGATGCGAGCTCTTCTCGCCACAGCATGAGCGGGTCGCGACCGTCAACGTCATAGTGGGCGATCATGCGACCGTCGGCGTCCATGACCAATAGCCCCGAAAGGTTCTCGACACGAACATATTCCTCGATCAGGTCGTCGCCGATCTCGACACACTCAGAAGGCAAAAACGTCGCAAACGACTCGACCGCGGCATCCAAATCGTGCGTCGCCTCGGTTTTTCTGCCTTGTTCGTATCGGTCGTATTTTTCACAGGCGTTTTCCAAGAACACCATGGTCTCTTGACCGAATCCAAGTGTTTTATCGAGGCAGCGATGCGTGCCGACGGTATACAGCATACCCAACAAGGCAAGGCTAACGACTACGCCAACGGCTATGACGGCAAGGTTCTTTCGGCGCAAGCGGCGCTCGTCATTCATCATGATTTCGCCCCCGCCGCGTAATTGCTCACGATGCGATCAATCGTGCCATCCCGGTCCATGTCGAACAGCACGGTGTTAAGAGACTTTACATACGGCCCCTCATAGCTGTTCTCAAACGCGACGCCCAGATCAACCGTCATAACGTTGTCAGCGAACACGCGATAAAGGCCGGGGTACTGGGCGACGAGTCGGTCAAGCGACCGTACGTCCGCCATCCAGCAGTCCACATATCCTTTGGCTAGAGCGGCTTTGCAGAGTTCGGCAGAGCCATACGATTTGATTTGAACGTCCGGCGAGATCCCCAGATCCCCCGCAAGCAATCGACGTTCACTCACCGAGCCCGCAATCACCGCAATGGTCCTACTTCCATCGAGATGCGCCAAGGACTTGATACCACTCGCTTTCTTGGCGGCAACCGAGACCGTCACGGTTAGATACGGCTCAGTCCAGTAATACTTATCCTCGCGATAACAGGGCGAATAATCGCACCATAGGCAATCGATATCACCATTTTTGAGCAGCCGGTCGCGATCGTTCCAAGATATCTCGATGAATTGCGGCTTGAGTCCCGCACGCTTACAGGCCTCACGGGCGATATCGATATCGATGCCGGCGTAATCGCCCGTGGCGTCGACATACACATAGGGGTCGTTATCCGTAACGCCGATTTTGAGTACTGGGAGGTCCTCGTCGACTTCATTCGAGGAGGAAGAGCTATTTCGAACGGTATACGTCAGGGCGGCCGCACATGCGGCAACAAGAAGTATGAACACGAACGAGACGATGGCGGCTCGCTTGATACGTCTAGGCACACGTCTCATTTCGCCGAAATTGCAGGTGAGGTTCATTGTATTCCCTGGCGCCGCTGCGGCAACGAAAAAAGCGCCTCACCCAAGACGGGCAAGGCGCCAAAGGCTGAAATGTATCCGCAAGCGGTCGAATGAGGTCAACCTTACTCGAAGCTCAGCTGCTCCAGACGGTCGAAGACCGTGTCGATGCGGGTGAGGAAGTCCCACGGATCAAAGATCTCGTCGAGCTTCTCCTGGCTGACGGTGCAGCGCGGATCGGCCTCGAGGCGCTCCTTAAAGGTAGGGCCTGAGACGCAATCCTGAACCTCGTGCCAGGTGGCCATGGCGTTTTCCTGCACGATGGCATAGGCGTCCTCGCGGGTGATACCCGTGTCGACAAGAGCCAGCAGCACCTTGGAGGAGAAGATGAGGCCGCGGGTCTTGTTGAGGTTGGCCATCATGCGGGCAGGGTACAGCTGCAGGCCGTCGATGACGCGGATGAGACACTGGAACATGTGGTCGAGTGCGATAAAGCTATCGGCCTGGGCGACGCGCTCGGCTGAGGAGTGCGAAATGTCGCGCTCATGCCACAGGGCAACGTTGTCGAAAGCGACCTGGGCGTTGGACTTCACGACGCGTGACAGGCCGCAGACCTTCTCCATGGTGATGGGGTTGCGCTTGTGCGGCATAGCGGAGCTGCCCTTTTGCCCCTTGCGGAACGGCTCCTCGGCCTCGAGCGTATCGGTCTTCTGCAGGTTGCGAACCTCGGTTGCGATGCGTTCACAGGTGGCAGCCGTGGTAGCGAGGACACCGGCGAGGTAGGCGTGATGGTCGCGGCTGATGACCTGCGTGGACAGCGGATCGTGAACCAGGCCCAGATGCTCGCAGACATACTCCTCGACAAACGGCTCGATGGAGCTATAGGTGCCGACAGCGCCCGAGATGGCACCGAAGGCAACGTTCTTACGGGCGTCCTCAAGACGGTCCAGATCGCGTTTGAGCTCCCAGGCCCAGGAGCCAAACTTCATACCGAAGGTCATCGGCTCGGCATGGATGCCGTGGGTGCGACCGGCGCAGAGCGTGCTGCGTTCCTCGAAGGCACGACGCTTGCAGATCTCGCCGAGCTTCTTGACGTCCTCGATGATCAGGTCGCAGGCCTGAGTGAGTTGATAGCACAGAGCCGTATCACCCAGGTCGGAGCTGGTCATACCGTAGTGAACCCAGCGGCTGGGCTTTGGCTCACCCTCGGGAACGTCGGCGTCAATGTACTCCTTCATGTTGGTCAGGAAGGCGATGACATCGTGGCGCGTGACCTCCTCGATCTCGTCGACCTTTGCCTTCTCGAAGTTGGCGTGGTCGCGAATCCACTGGGCCTCGTCTTTGGAAATACCGATCTTGCCGAGCTCCGCCTGAGCCTCGCAGGCCAGGACCTCGATCTCCTGCCAAATGGCATACTTGTTCTCGAGGGAGAAGATGTGTCCCATCTCCGGGCGGGTATAGCGATCGA
>CALFDL010000352.1 GCA_937950415.1 uncultured Collinsella sp.
GAGTTCCGCTGCGACTGGTCCAACGCCAGCCGCACGCAGCTGTTCGACCTGCGTCAGGGCTGCTGGAGCGAGCCGGTGTGCCAAGCCTTTGGCATCGATCCGGCCTGCCTGCCGCAGGTGACCGATTCCGACGGCCTGTTCGGCACAACGGACCTGGGCGGCTTTTTGCCGGCGCCCGTGCCCGTTCACGGCGTGCTGGGCGATAGCCACGCCGCCCTGTTTGCGCAGGGCTGCCACAGCCGTGGCATGGCCAAGGCCACGTACGGCACCGGCAGCTCGGTCATGATGAACGTCGGTGACGAGTTTATCGCCAGCTCTCACGGCCTTTCGAGCTCGCTCGCGTGGCGTCTGAACGGCGTGACCGAGTATGTGCTCGAGGGCAACGTGAGCTACGCCGGCGCTGTGAAGACCTGGCTGCGCGACGACCTGGAGCTCATCAACAACCCCGAGGAAGTCACCGACCTGTGCTACGCCGCCAATCCGGCGAGCCACGTGTACTTTGTGCCGGCATTTACCGGTCTGGGCGCGCCGCATTGGGCGAGCGACGCCGAGGGCTGCGTCTTTGGCATGACGCGCACCACGGGCCGCGCGGAGTTCGTGAAGGCCGCCGACGAGTCGATTGCCTATCAGATCTTCGACGTGATCGATGCGATGGTCGAGGATTCGGGCGCAGCGCTGGCCGAGCTTCGCGTTGACGGCGGCCCCACGCGCGATGCGTACCTGATGCAGTTTGAGAGCGACCTGGTGGGTTCGCCCATTCGCATCGCGAGCAACGACGAGATGAGCGGCCTGGGCGCGGCCTGGGCCTGCGGCATTGCGCTCGGCATGTACGCGCGCGATGTTGTCGACGTCTACGGCGCCCGCGGCATCGTGGAGCCTTCGATGCCTGCCGACGAGCGAGCAGACAAGATCGCCGGCTGGCGCCACGCAGTAGCCGCGACTATTGCATACACTGCTTAGGCGGCTGCGCGGCGCCCAAGGATTTTTCTGGGACGGGGATTAAAAGCTCATTGGTCCCCGTTCCGGGTAGCTAATTTGGGACGGGGCTTTTTTGACTGGTATGATTGGTGCGATCATTTCAACCAGCTAAAAGAGCCCCGTCCTAAATTGACTATCGAGAGGATCTGCCATGGAACGTATCGCGAGTTTTTCCGTTGACCATCTGCTGCTTGAGCCCGGCGTGTACGTGAGCCGCATCGACCGCGACCCGGCGACCGGTACCGCCGTCACCACCTTTGACCTGCGCCTGACCACGCCCAACAAGGAGCCGGTCATGAACACGGCCGAGTGTCATACCATCGAGCACCTGGGCGCGACGTTTCTTCGCAATCATGCCGAGTGGTCGAGCCGTATCGTCTACTTTGGCCCCATGGGCTGTCGCACGGGCTTTTACCTCGTCGTGTTTGGCGAGGTGACGAGCGAGGAGATCCTGCCGCTCGTGCGCGAACTGTTTGAGTTTGTGGCAGCGTTTGAGGGCGATGTCCCCGGCGCGGCTCCCGAGGAGTGCGGCAACTACCTGGATCAGAATCTGCCGATGGCCAACTGGCTCGCGCGCCGCTATCTCGACCGCGACCTGGCCGATATCGATGAGAAGCACCTGCACTATCAGCAGGCATAGGGCTCATTTACTGCATCTGACCGTTCACGCGGAGATATCGACCGTTTAACTGTTTAGAAGTGTTTATTCGAGGTCATCAACGGTGTTTCGCGTAAACTACCTCACAGAGTGATATTCAGGCAAGGCTCCTGAAGCAGCATCTGTCGACATTGATTGTCGGATTCTGCTTCGGGAGCCTTGTTTTGTTTAGGGGGGACACATGGAAATCGTTAAACGAATTAATACCAGCGCTGTCCTCTGCGTCGATGGAAACGGCAGGCAACTAGTCGCATTCGGGCGCGGCCTAGGGTTTAAGAATGTTGGCGATGAAGTGCCACTCTCGGAGATTCAACGAACGTTTTATAACGTTAGCTCCCGCTATGTCGCTCTTGTCGATGAGGTCTCCGATGAACTTCTCGAACTCACCTCGGATGTTATTGATATGTCGACAGGATTGCTGCCCTACGAGGTGAGCCCCAATCTGCCGTTTATCCTTGCGGACCATATCGCGTATGCAATCAAGCGCAAAGAGCAAAGCATCATCGTTCACATGCCCTTGTCGTTTGATGTTCGCCAACAATATCCCGTTGAATTTAAAATTGGCGAGTATGCGCTCAGAATAATTAGAAAGCGGCTTAACGTTAGGCTACCTGCCCATGAGGCGGTTGGAATTGCCATGGCGTTTATCAACAACATGGCCGATTCAGACTCATGTGAAACGACTGAAGAGCTGGGCGCGGATGTCTACGATCGCGTTCTCGAAGAATCAACCATCGCCGTTGAAAGGCGGCTTGGGATTCAGGTTGATCGGGAAGGTTTCGATTACGCAAGATTCGCGACCCATCTTCAGTACCTGTTCAATAGGTTGAACTCAGGCGAAAGCATCGTAAGCGACAACCGCAAGATGTATCTCTCGCTCAAGGATGAATATCCAGTTGCATCAATGTGTGCCGATGATATTGCTTCTGTCCTCAGTCGGCTTACGGGCCAGGAACTTGTAGACGAAGAAAGACTCTATCTCATGATGCATATCAATCGAATTGCATCGAAAACAAGGTAATTGGTCGGTGAAGGCGCGCGCTTTGCCGATGGTTACATATAAAACTCAACATGGGAGAAATGGTATTTATGGCAGATACAACCAAGCTCGCTGCCGAGATTCTCGAGATGGTGGGCGGTGCAGAAAACGTTACATTTGTAGCTCACTGCATGACTCGTTTAAGGTTCAACCTTAAGGACGAAAGCATCGTAGACGATGCAAAGGTCAAGGCAATCGATGGCGTGATCGACATTCGCCATTCCGCGGGGCAATACCAAGTAATTGTGGGGCCCAAGGTCGATAAGGTCTATGAAATTGTCGTCAAAGAAGCTGGGATCGATACGGGAGATTCCGAGGCTGGCGAGGGGGAGACCAAGGGCTTTCTGGGAAAGCTGATGAAGCTCATCAGCGGCGTCATGATGCCTGTCCTTCCTGCCCTGATCGCGTGCGGCATGATAAACGCCGTCCTTAGCATTCTGACGACGGCAGGTGTTGTTTCCACCGAGAGCGGAATTTACACCCTGCTGTACGGCATGGGAAATGCGTGCATGTATTTCCTGCCCGTTCTTGTTGGGTCGTCCGCGGCTCAGTTCTTCGGAATCGATCGATACATCGGTGCGGTTCTCGGCGCAATCCTGATTTACCCGACTTTCGTTGCTGCGGCTGGAGCGGGCGATGCATTGGATTTGTTCGGCATGAAGTTCACGATGGTGAGCTATTCCTCCACGGTGTTCCCTGCTATCGTGGCGGCTTGGTTTGCATCCGTTCTCTATAAAGGACTGCGTGCGGTTCTTCCCGATGCTGTGGCATTTGCGCTCGTTCCGTTCCTGACGGTTGCTATTACTGCCCCCATCTCGCTCCTTGTGATCGGTCCCGTTATCCAGCAGGCAAGCTCTTTGCTTGCGACTGCCGTACTGGCGGTCTACCAGTTCAGCCCCATCCTCTGCGGCGTTATCCTCGGACCGATTTTCGGCCTCGTTATGATTCCCCTTGGACTCCATTGGGCTCTTATCATGATTTCCATCAACAACATCATGACCGTCGGTTCCGATCCTATCCTTGGACTTGTTTGTTGCAGCATGGGCGTCGTCGGTGCCTGCCTGGCGTTTGCTCTTCGCTCGAAGGATCCGAGCGAAAAGAGCCTTGGGTTCAGCTGCGCCATCACGGGCCTGTGCGGAATTACGGAACCGGCTCTGTATGGCATCATCTTGGAGCATAAGAAGATCGTTATCGCTTCTATGATTTCTGGAGCAATCAGTGCCGTTATCCCGGCAATCTTCAATACTCGCACGTTCGTTATGACCTCGAGCGGTATTTTTAGCTTCCCCGGTTACATGAATCCTTCCGGTGATATGAATAGCCTCATTGGCGCAATTCTTTGCAACGTCGTTGGTTTTATCCTCACCTTCGTCCTCGTCTACATCATGTATCGCCCCGATGCGGATGCGTCGGAGGAATAGGCAATTATTCGATATGTAAGCTGCTGAATACCCCGCAGCAGATTGCATATGGTGGGCTTGCGATTGATCAGCGCAGGCCCACCCTCGTTTTGGAGTGACTAGCTATGACAATTACAGCCGATATGACGTTTGGCGAAATCGCGCTCCTCCCTGAGTTCGCCGGGTTCGGCGAGCATCTTATGCTTTGCCGCCCTTCAACTTGGGAGCGCATGTGGGATAAGCCAATTGTGGCCCATATGAATTCCGATACTAACCCGTATGAAGAGGCTCGCGTTTTACGCGGATTGAACCGGATTGTTGAGCTCGTGGATGACGGGCGGCAGGTTGCCTACGATATTTGGGATGAAGCCGACTGCATCCGTGACCCGACTCGACGCAATACGAAACTGTTTTTCTTTCCTGGGAGACGGGGGGCGCCGTTCATCATCGCGATTTCGGGCGGGGGCTACCAAAGCGTTTGTCACCAAATGGAAGGTTTTCCCGTTGCCCCTGAGCTCAACGACGCGGGCTATAACGTGTTCGTGTTGTCATACAGGGTGAGGGTTGAGCCCCTGATGCCGCGCCCGATCGACGATCTGAATCGAGCCGTCCGTTTCGTCCTCGAGAATTCAGCGAGATTCGATGTCGCTAAGAGCTATGCGGTTATCGGCTTTTCTGCTGGCGCGCATTTGACTGCCGAGTGGGGGACGGACAACAAGGGGTTCGCGTCTTACGGATGCGAGCCGCCCAAAGCCCTGGTCTTATGCTATGCGCCGATTGATCTTCATGAATCCGAGGACGTATCGGACCAAAGATTTCTTGATTCGGTATGCGGTGGAGCTGGGCGCGACCTGATCGATGACTTCTGCGTTGATCAGCACGTATGGGAGCAGTATCCGCCGACGTACCTTTGGCAATGCGCCGACGACGATGTCGTATCGCCCGGCAATCTCGGAAAGATGGTGGATGCACTGGATGCGGCCGGGGTGCACCATGAGGAGATTATGTATCCAGAGGGAGGGCATGCATTGATGAAGCCCCATGCGCCGGAAACCGACCATTGGTGTTTGAGCGCAATTGAGTTCCTTAGGGAATATCTCGATTAAGAAGGAACTGCATGTCGCCTATTCGACCAGACAATTCCGCTGCGCAATGTTTGTGGCATTGATCGCATCTGAATATGAATACTGTTCTAGAATGTTCATACCGTCACATAAACGAACAGGAGTGAACATGCATATCTACTCTGTCAACGATCCCGAGTTCAAACCCTACGGTCGCGTGTGGGACGACGTTCCCTCCAGCCTGACCGCCTCGCTTGTCGAGGCGCTTTCCGCCACACCCATTCCCGAGGGCAGCAAGTACGTGGCCTCCGCGCCCGAGCTCGAGCAGGTCGAGGGCACCGACACGCTCGGTCTGCTCATGTACGGCGGCCGTCCCTTCCAGCTGGGCTGGTGCAACGGCCACAACACGCAGCTCAACTGCCTGGAGTATCACCGCGCCAGCGAGTTCAACCTGGGTGCCCGCGACTTTATCCTGCTGCTGGCCAAGCGTGAGCAGATCGTCGACGGCAAGCTCGACACCGCGCAGGTCAAGGCCTTCCGCGCACCCGCCGGCACGCTCGTCGAGGTCTATGCCACGACGCTCCACTACACGCCGTGCATGGTCGACGACGGTGGCTTCCAGGTGATGGTCGCGCTGCCCGCCGGCACCAACGGCCCGCGTCCCGAGGCTGCGGCCGACATGCCTGCGGCCGGTGACAGCTACTGCTACTGGAAGGCCGACAAGTGGGTCCTCTGCCACGCCGACAGCCCCAAGGCAGCTGAGGGCGGCTACGTAGGCCTCACCGGCAAAAACCTCGACATCACCGTGGACTAGAGTCTTCTGTCTAAATCTGTAACATCTAGCAGGCTAAATCGCCTCTATCTGTTACAGATTTAGACAAATCGCAGGGGGCGACCGAAAAATCTCGATCTGTAACACCAAGCCCGGTCTTGCCGGCCTAACTGTTACAGATCGAGACAAACTGGCCCAGACCACCACGAAGGGGACAGGCGCCTTTGTGGTGGTTTTTTCTACAGCTGACTTCGCAGGTAGTCGAGCATATAGGGAACAGCAAAGCGTACGTAACCGCGGCGGGCCTGTTCGATTACGCCGGCGTCGATGAGGCGTCGGCGATATTTTTGGGCGTAGTCGGGTGTGACCGACATGCGCTCGGCTACATCAGAAATGCGTGACACGGTATCTTCGTCATCTGCCATTGCGGCGAGAAACGCAACGTCTTGGTCCGACAGTGCGGCGAGCGTCGTCTCGCACACATCGTTTTCGAAATCTACTTTTGACGCCTCGATGGCTCCGTCGACCTGCTCTTGCGTTACGCACTCTCCTGCCTGGCAACGATTAGCGATGTTGTAGCCGATGAGCTGCAACATGTAGGGTGAACCCTGGGTTGCGCGAGCGGCATCCAGCCGAAGATCGCCTGGGATATCAAGGCCGAGCTCTTCGAAAGCTCGCTGATAGTAGGTATCGACATCTCCGACTGAAAGCGGTTCGAGTGTGACTTTGCGCGCGCGGTTAAGAAACGTCAGCACGCGGTCATTGAGCGTCGCCGAGACCGCTCCCGGAAGGCCCGCCATGACGAGCGCGACGTTGAGTCCCTCGCCGACGAGTTCTTGATAGGCGGTGACGAGTTGTCTGATCTCGGGCGAATTGGCCTGGAGTTCATCGATAAGGATGAGGATGCCGTGTCCTTGCTCGGTCAATTTGCGCGCCAGCTGCGTGAGCTTGAACTGGAAGCTCTTGGTTTCCCGCACATCGCGTGTGAACTCAAGGCCGGCCGAGAAACCGAAGACGCTCAAGCTGCCGCCCGTAAGCTTGGGAAGGTGGCGTTTGCTGACGTAAGGCTCGCCCGCCTCTTGGATTTTTTCAACGATACGCTCGAGCATGTCCTCGGAGGCTACGGTGGGCGTGGCGACGACGAAGCCGAGCTTGCGGGCGCGGTCGGCGAGCTCCCACAGGAGAACCGTCTTGCCGCTGCCTCGCTGGCCGAGCATGAGCATGGCGCGGTCTCGATTGCCCGGCTCCTGTTCAAGGCCGGAGATGAATGTCGAAATCACGCTCCCGCGTCCCACCAGATAGGACGGGCGATTTCCAAATGAGGGGGAGAAGATGGTTTCAGTCATGAGTCTCCTTTCCTTTTTTTCCTATTTTTTCCTTTTTTTCCTATTCAGTCAAATTGCCTGCTGGCCAAGGGTACTACGTCGGCTTCGTTGGCAAGAATCTCGACATCACCGTGGACTAAGAGATCCCGTCTCAATCTGTAACATCTAGCAGGCAAAATCGTCTCTATCTGTTACAGAACGAGACAAACTGCAGGGGCTGCCCGAAAATCTCGATCTGTAACACCGGGCTCGGTTTTAACGGTCTATCTGTTACAGATCGAGATGAACCAGCGCGGCTCACCACCGCAACTGATGAGACCACCACAAAGGTGCCTGTCCCCTTCGTGGTGGTTGGGTATCAGAAAGTGTCAGGCGCGGGCGGTCGCTGGGCGTCTGCGTGCGAAAAGAAGTGTCGACCTGCGTCGCTGCCGTTGAGCGGGACCCCGTTTACGGGGATACTGAAACCACGACAAGCAGCGTATGAAAGGATCGATGCATGGCTTTCCGTAATGACTTCCTGTGGGGCGGCGCGACGGCTGCCAACCAGTGCGAGGGCGCCTACAACGTGGACGGCCGCGGCCTGGCCAACGTGGACGTGGCTCCGCACGGCCCCGAGCGCTACGCGGTGGTCTCCGGCCAGCGCAAGATGCTCGACTTTGAGGATGGCTACTACTATCCCGCGCAGACCGGCATCGATTTTTACCATCACTACAAGGAGGACATCGCCCTCTTTGCCGAGATGGGCTTTAAGACCTTCCGCATGAGCCTGGCCTGGACCCGCATCTTCCCCAACGGCGATGAGACCGAGCCCAACGAGGCCGGCCTGGCCTTTTACGAGGACGTGTTCCGCGAGTGCCAGAAGCATGGCATCGAGCCGCTCGTGACCATCACGCACTTCGACTGCCCCATCCACCTCATCAAGGAGTACGGCGGCTGGCGCAACCGCAAGCTCATCGATTTCTACAAGAACCTCGCAACCACGATCTTCACCCGCTACAAGGGTCTGGTGAAGTACTGGCTCACCTTTAACGAGATCAATATGATCTTGCACCTGCCGTTTATGGGCGCTGGCCTGGTCTTTGAGGAGGGCGAGAACAAGGAGGCCGTCGAGTATCTGGCCGCCCACAACGAGCTCGTCGCCAGCGCTTGGGCCACCAAGATCGCTCACGAGATCGACCCCGAGGTTAAGATCGGCTGCATGCTCGCTGCCGGCACGTACTACCCCTACAGCTGCCGCCCGGGCGACGTGCGCCAGGCCCAGCTCGACAACCAGGACAACTACTTCTTTGTCGACGTCCAGAGCCGCGGCTATTACCCGGCCTATGCCGTCAAGAAGCTCGAGCGTCTGGGCATCGATGTGGGCATGACCGACGAGGACCGCGAGATCCTGGCCGCCAACACCGTCGACTTCATCAGCTTTAGCTACTACAGCACCCGCTGCTCTGCCGGCGCCGACAACCCCGAGGTCGAGCGCACCCAGGGCAACGCCTTCGCCGGTGCTAAGAACCCCTACCTGCAGCAGAGCCAGTGGGGCTGGGCCATCGATCCGCTGGGCTTCCGCATCACCCTCAACGACCTGTACGACCGCTATCAGAAGCCGCTGTTCGTGGTCGAGAACGGCCTGGGCGCCAAGGACGTTGTCGAGGAGGACGGCTCCATCAACGACGACTACCGCATCGACTACCTGCGCCAGCACATCCAGACCATGCGCGACGCGGTGACCGAGGACGGCGTTGACCTGCTGGGCTACACCACCTGGGGTCCGATCGACCTGGTTTCCGCCGGCACGGGCGAGATGTCCAAGCGTTACGGCTTCATCTACGTGGACCGCGACGACGCCGGCAACGGTACCCTCGAGCGTTCCAAGAAGAAGAGCTTTGACTGGTACAAGCACGTTATCGAGACGAACGGCGAGGACCTGGCCTAAGGCTTTCCCAACAACCACAGCTTCCTAACCAAAACGCCCGGCGAGCAGCTTATGCCCGCCGGGCGTTTTGTTAAAAGAAGTGAAAGCACTCATTGGGGACGTACTTAAATGAGTGCCCGCAGAATGAGAGTGGATAATCTCCCGTTTTTGGCTTGTTTGTGGGCTCAAAGTGGGAGATTATCCACTCTCGTCATTTGTAGTCATTGGGGACGCACTTAAATGAGTGGCAGCTGGCGACGTCCCTCGCCGTCGGCGGATTTTGGGACATGTGGCCCGCTTTTTGGGCCTGCCTGTCGGTACACTAAAGGCACTATGAGTACCCGCGAGCGACATATCGGCCACGCGACCGCCCGATCCGCACCCGTGGCGGATCCCAGGGGCGGCAGGCTCTTCGCCATGCCGCGATTCCTTGTTGGCATAACACATCAGGCGTACCGTCACCGCGTCTTCGCTATCGCCGGCGCCATCACCGCACTGTTCCTCATGCTTTTGGCAGTCTTGCCGGCGCTGTTCGCCTTCGACCTCAAACTTTCTAACGCCGTGCCCGCCTATAGCGAGGTGTCCGAAGAGGTCGTGGATGCGCTCGTCCATTCGAGCTCTCTGCCGTTGCTTGTTGCCGCAATTGCATTTTCGATCTGGGGCGTATCGGTCTATCTGCGCTGTTTGGACTATGTGTTGCGCCGCCGCCTTGTTGCCGTCGCCACCATCTGCGCCCTCTGGATGATTGAGGTCATCCTCAAATACAAGTCGTTCACACCGTTCTACGCCACCGTGCTGTGGTACCTGTACTACGTGCCCATGACGCTCATTCCGCTGCTCTACCAGCTGTGCGGTCTGCGCCTCGCGGGTTTGGAACAGCATCGTATGGGGCGTCGGTACCGCACCGTTTTGTGGGTCATGGCTGTCCTGCTTATCGGTTTTGTGCTCACCAACGATTTCCACCGGCAGGTATTCCACTTTGACCGTGCAAGCGACACCTGGAGCAACGATTACACGTACGGCTGGGGCTATTTCGCCGTCTTAGTGTGGACGGCCTTTAACTTCGTTGCCTTTTTTATCCTGGTGGGCCGGTCCTCGTCCTTTCGCATCCAACGTTTCTCGGGCACGGCGGCGCTTGTTTTGTTGGGTGGTGCGTTCTTTGCCATCTCGTATGCTCTGCGTGTACCCTGGGCATGGAGGCTCAACTTTTCGCTCGTCTATTGCGTCTTGTGCGTGGTGGCGATGGAAATCTGTCTCGATTGCGGTGTCATTCCGTCATATCACGACATCGCCGGCATCTTCGACACCTTGCCGCTTGACCTCAAAGTTCTAACGCGTGACCTGCAGGAAGTCTATGTCACGCCGGTGTCAAAGCCAATGCCGGTAGGCGTGCGTGAGGAGTTGCGGGTCCAAGAGCACGGGCACGCTCACGCCTTTGCCGTGGCGTCCGATCCCGATGTAATGTATCGCGCCTTTCCGCTGCTGGGTGGATCGGCTCTCCTTGCTCAGGACGTCTCGGAGCTCAACGAACTCAATCGCGAACTGGCGCATCGTCGCATGGAGCTGCAACGCCAAAATGAGCTGCTTGCCGCCGACTACGACCTTAAGACACATTTGGCAGACCAAGAGGCCGAGACCTTACTGGTCCAAGACGTGGACCAAGCGCTTGCCCGTGCGCTCGAAGGGATGTACGACCTGCTGAGCTCGCTGCCGCCGTTGACCGACGAAGCGTCTTCGCACGAGCGCTACCGCATGCTGCAGCGCGCCAAGATGCTCGTCGCCTATTGCAAGCGCAAGGGGTCGCTCACGTTGGCACAGCACGGGGAGAGCGGTTTTGATCGCGACCGCATTCAACTCATTGCCAATGAGCTCGCAAGCGACCTGCGCACCATCGATGTCGATTGCGCTTCGATTATCGCCATACGGCGCCCGATGCACGCCAGTACGGTAAGCGCCCTGTACGACTGCGTGTATGACTTTGCGTTTTTTGCCTACACCACCGACCATCCGGCGCTTATGTATCACTTGGGCGACCATGACCGATGCAGTGTCGAGCTGCGCGCCACGCTTTTTTCCAACGATGATGAAGATCTTTCGCAGACGCCCGCTGCGCAAGAGCTCGAAAGCGCTCTGCAAGGGCGCAACGTGGCATACCGCCTTGAGGGCGAGTCCGGCCAGCTGCGCATGATCGTCTTGATGCCGAGGGCGGGTGAGTGACGATGCAGATTTCGTTCATCCTTCCCCAAATCGTTGCGCTCGATGTTGTCTTTGCCCTGGCTGCGTGTCTGCAGATGATCCACGTCCCGCTCATCGCATCGCGCCGCTCGTCCTATAACCGTAAGGTGATTTGCGCCTACGAGACGAGCCTTGTGCTTCACCTGATGATTTCGGCGCTCATCTTATTCGCGTCGTCTGGCTCGTATCTGGTGGCGCCGCTTGACGTTTGCGCTAGGGCAATGGGCGGAGTGCTGTGGCTCAATGCCGCGATCTTTGCCTATGGCGTGGTCCTTATGGTGCGCTATCGTCGCCCTGTCATGCTGGCCGAGCTGCTGCTTGTTGGCGCCGTGACACCGCCGGTGGTTTCTGCCGTGGGCTCGGTGTGGGCCGTTGTCCTTATCGCAGAGGGAGCGTTCTTCCTGTTCCGTTCCGTCGCGGCGCTCTTGATGGACGTCCGTAACCGCCAAGAGGATATCACCGCGTTCTCGACGATTGAAACCATCAACGTGATTCCCGTGGGCATCCTGTATCTGGACTCGAGGGGCCGTCCACTGCTCATGAACCGCTGCATGCGCAAAAACCTGGTGGAGCTTCATATGCCCACCGACCTAGGCGATATGAGCGGCACATGGAACGACCTGCGCAAACTCAGCATGCAAATGCCCGAAAGCAGCCAGAACCGTGTGCGGATTAATCTGGACCGCTTTGGTGAGGCGCGGGCGGTGGTCGAGGTTTCTCCCGCCGAGATTCGCCTGTTTGTGTGCGATGACGTTATGGTCTCGGGCCGTTCGTTCGAGCGCATAATCGGTCTGGACGTGACAGAGTATGCGCATGCGCATGACCGCCTGGCGCAGGCCAACCACCTGCTTGAGCTTGCGGGCCAAGAGCTCCAAGCCCAGATCGAAGAAGTCAAAAAAGTTGCTGACAATGCGGCCTATCTGCGTATGCGCGCTCGCGTGCACGACGTGATCGGGCAGCGCCTGTCCATCCTCCATCGTTATCTGGAGGAGGGGCGCCTGGATGACGAGTCACTCGAGCAGATCGACCCGCTGCTGCGCTCAATCGCTGCCGATCTGCGCAGCGGGGGCGACACCGAACCGGCAGAGCAACTGGGCGATATCGTCCATGCTTTTGGCCTGGTGAGCGTGCAGATCGATGTTGAGGGTGCGCTGCCTGAGGACGCGCGTGTCGCCGCTGCCTTTTTGCAGATTATCCGCGAGGCCTCGACCAACGCCACCAAGCATGCGCAGGCGCATCGGGTCCATGTGCGCTTGTGGCAGGAGAGGACGGATGCTGACGCCGTCGCGCACATGACGATTTCTAACGACGGGTCCCCGGCCCCCGTATCGTATCGCGAGGGAACGGGTATCCCAGGTATGAGGCATGTCGCGCAAGATCTGGGTGGCAGCCTAGAGGTCCACGCCACCCCGCCCTTTACGCTTACGGTATCCATTCCGCTTAACGCCAGCGACACGTCCCAAAGGAGAAACTCATGATCCGCGTGTTAATTGTCGAAGATCAGGCCATCCTGCGCGAGAGCCTGGCGCGCTCCGTTGGCGACCAGCCCGATATGACCGTCGTTGCCGCGATCGCCGATGCCTCCGAGGCCTTGGGTGTCGCGCTCAAGGAGCGCCCGGACATGATACTGATGGACGTGTGCACCGAACACGATTCAAACGGCATCGTGGCGGCGGCACGCATCAAGGAGCAGCTGCCCGAGTGTCGCATCATTATCATGACAGGCATGCCCGAGATCACCTTTGTCGATCAGGCCCGCGAGGCGGGCGTCGACAGCTTTGTGTACAAGAACGTCGGTATCGACGAGCTGTTCGCCGTGATGCGCTCCACGCTGGCGGGCTATTGCACGTTTCCCAAGCCGCCCGAGAGCATTTTTTCGGGCACGGCGACCCTCGACGATGTCGAGCTGTCGATTTTGCGCCTTGCCTGCGAGGGCAAGAGCCGCCGCGAGATCGCGGCCGAGCTGTTTATGAGCGAGGGCACCATCAAGCGCCGCATCTCGGAGATCCTGAGCAAGACCGGCTACGACAACATCATGCGCTTGGCCGTGCATGCGGTGACCGAGGGCAGCATCGTTCCCAACATGGAGCGCCCGTAGTCGGTGCGCCGCTCGTGTTCCGGCGCCGTAAAGATAGGCCGCCCGCCGTTTCGCATCAGAAAACGGCGGGCGGGCTGCTT
>CALFDL010000353.1 GCA_937950415.1 uncultured Collinsella sp.
GGCTGATGTGTTGCGTCCCGTTGGGCTATAAGGTTGAAATGAAGGTGGACAGGCGGCGGAGGCCTTCGTCCAGATCTTTGTCGGAGACGCAGTAGCTTAGGCGGATGTGGCCTTCGGTGCCGAAACAGTCGCCCGGGACTAGGGCTACGTTTGCCTCTTTGATGGCTTTAATGCAGAAATCCTCGCTTGTTAGACCGTACCGTTTGATGCTGGGGAAGGCGTAGAAGGCGCCGGCCGGTTCCACTACGTCGAGGTCCATGGCGTCTAAGGCTGCGAGTACGCGTTCGCGACGAGCTCGGTAGACTTCGAGCATGGGGGTGGGGTCGACGGTGAGGGCTCGGGCTGCGGCGTCCATCTCGAAGGAGACGGCACTCGATACTAGGTATTGGTGAGCTTTTGCGATCTCGGCGACGACGGGGGCTGCGGCTGCGAGCCAACCCAAGCGCCAGCCGGTCATGGCCCAGGGTTTGGAGAAGCTCTCGATAACTACTGTCTGATCGCGAAGTTCTGGGTGACGCTGGGCAAAGCGCTCGTAGCCATCCACATAGACTAGGCGGTTGTATACGTCGTCGCAGACCACGTAGATGCCCGCCTGCTCTGCCACGTGTGCCACGGCGTCGAGCGATGCTGCGTCGAGGATGCAGCCCGTAGGATTGTTGGGCGTGCAGATGACGATAGCCTTAGTCGCCGGCGTCACGCAGGCACGCAGTGCTTCCTCGTCGATCTGGAACTGAGCAGGCTCCGTATCCAAGAAGACCGCCTTGGCGTGATTGGCCACGACGATGCTCTCGTACAGGCCAAAGGCCGGCGTGGGGATAATGACCTCGTCGCCGGGGTTAAGCATGGCCATAAACGTCGCCGACAGCGCCTCAGTCGCGCCGTCGGTCAGGATGACCTCGTCGGCCGAAAACGTAAGGCCCGCATCCCCCATGTAGGCAGACAGCGCCTCGCGCAGGGCGGGGCGACCGTTGTTGGGCGGATAGTGCGTGTCGCCGCGGCCGAGCGAGGCCGTCACCTCGGCGCTAATCACATCGGGCGTGGGAAAATCGGGCTCGCCAAGCGCAAGCGCGATGCACCCTGGGTGCTGGGCGGCGAGCGCGTTAATCCGACGGATGCCGGAGGGCTTGAGCGTGGCAAGCGAGGTATTCATGGGCAGACGCAT
>CALFDL010000354.1 GCA_937950415.1 uncultured Collinsella sp.
GCAAGCCGGCCGCCCGCCTGCGCGGCGCCACCTCGGGCTGCATGTTTGTGGGAATTAGCTAACCGAAAGGCTTACACGTGAACGAAGAACCTCAAGTCCTCTACTGCGACGCCTGGCTCATGGCCATCGACAAGCCCGCCGGCATGATCGTCCACGGCGACGGCACCGGCGAGCGCACGCTCACCGACTACGCCAGCGACCTGCTGCTGGCGATGGGCGACGGCTTTGCCGCGACCGACATGCAGCCGCTCAATCGCCTGGACCGTGATACCACCGGCGTGGTGCTGTTCTCGCTCGACAAGCAGACGCAGCCCGCCTTTGACCAGATGGTCATCGACCACGCGTTCGAAAAGCACTATCTGGCGCTCGCCGAGGGCAAGATCGACTGGAACGAAAAGCTCATCGACAAGCCCATCGCCCGCGACCGCCACGATAGCCGCAAGATGCGCGTTGGCGCCAGCGGCAAGCCGTCTCAGACGCGCGTCAAGGTACTCAAGCGTCTTAAGAGCCGTCGTGGCCTGCCCACGCGTTCGTATATCGATGTTGAGCTGCTCACCGGCCGCAAGCACCAGATCCGCGTGCATCTGGCGAGCGAGCGTCACCCCCTGGTTGGCGACGACCTGTACGGAACGCCGCGCCCCTGCGGCCTGATGCTCCACGCCCACAGCGTGTCCTTCACGCATCCCGTAACCGGCGAGCACATCCACATCGAAGCCCCCTGCCCCTGGGAGCCCTAAACCACCACAACGGGGACAGGCACCTTTGTGGTGGTTAAGCCGCAATGGCTCAGCCGCGGTCCCAAAACGTCTCGATCTGTAACAGTTAGAACCCATTTTCCGGTCTATCTGTTACAGATCGAGACATTCGAATCCCCCTTAAGGGAAAATCTCAATCTGTAACAATAACTCGGCAAAATCGGTCCCAGATGTTACAGATTGAGACAAAGGGACGGCGCGGTTCGGAAGTATCTCAATCTGTAACATCTAACCCACTTTTAACGGTCCAGTTGTTACAGACGTAGACAAACCGGTAGACAACGAAAGCGGCAACGCCCGTGATGGACGTTGCCGCTTTTCTATTGAGAAAACTACTCGGTTTTCGTTACTAACCACCACAGCGGGGACAGGCACCTTTTGTGGTGGCTTTGGCCTTGTCCTGTCCCCTGTCGCTAGACCGTAATGACGTTATCCATCGACTGGTACTTGGCGGATACCTCGCCCGCAGTGATGATCGTTGCATCGCGAAAGTCCGCAAACTTGACGGGCGCCACCATGCCAAATTTACTGGCGTCCGAGATTACGAAGCGTTTGGCGGTATGGCGCATCGAGATACGCTTGACCTGTGCTTCCTCGATATCCGGTGTGGTGAGACCTTGCTCGGCGGCGATGCCGTTGGATCCCCAAAAGCCGCAGTTGAAGTTATAGCGGTCCAGGGTTGCCAAGGCATCGGGGCCAACGAGCGCCTCGGTCTCGGGTTTGAGCTCGCCGCCCAGCACCACGGTACGCATGCCGCGCAAAGCAAGGTGCTGAGCATGGAGCACGGAATCGGTCACATAGGTGACGCCGTCGAGACGCGGAAGATGCTCGATGAGTTTGAGGGTCGTTGAGCCCGAATCGATATACACAAAGCTATCGGGCTCCACCAGGGCCGCGGCACGAGCACAGATGCGCTCCTTGTCATCGTTATGGAGATCACTGCGCTCGCTGATCGTCAAGTCGCGCGTCACGTGCGCGCGCTCCAGACTCGTCGCGCCTCCGTGCACCTTGGCGATACGGTGCGCGCGGTCGAGCGTTTGCAAGTCACGGCGAATGGTGGACGGTGTCACGCCCAGGGCCTCGGCAAGTTCCGGCACGGTAACCGAGCCGGCCTGCTGCACCATCGACACGATCGCATTGAGCCTATCTTCCGCAAGCATCGCTTACTCCTCCTCGGGGTACACGACTCCCCAATCGGCGCGGAGCTTGGTCATAAGCTCCATAACATCAGAAGCATAATCCAGCAGCTCGCGCTTCGAATCATCGCCGGCAACGGCCTTCTCCAGGTCGGCCATCTCGTAGCACAGTGCGTAGGCTTCGGTGCCAGCGTGGACCTCCTCACGGTGACCGTCCGCAGTCCACACGATGGTCGCGTGATCAGCACGCGGATAATCGTTGACCTCGATATAGCACTTGTCGAAGCTGATGACCGAGCGCTTGGGTTGCTTGGAGTGGAGCGTGAGGCTCACCACGCCCAGCTGCTGCTCGGCATTACGGCAGACGATACCGCCCGCAACGTCAACACCGGTCTCACAGGTGTTGCCCAACGAAACGACCTCAATGGGCTGGCTTGCCATAAAGAGACGCATGACGGACAGGGCATAGACGCCAATATCGAGCATGGCACCGCCAGCAAGATTACGATTGTAGAAGCGGTTGGTCAGGTCGCCGTACTCCTTGTAGCTACCAAAGTTGAGCTGGGCGAGGTTCATGCGACCAAACTCGCCGGCATCCATGCGACGGCGCAGCTCCTGATACAAGGGCATATGAAGCACCGTGGTGGCGTCCATAAGGACCACGTTGTGCTCGTTGGCAATGGCACGGGCCTCGTCAAGCTCAGCGGAATTGAGGGTAATGGCCTTCTCGCAGAGCACGTGCTTACCAGCTGCCAGAGCGGCTCGCAGGTAGGTGATATGCGTGTTGTGCGGCGTGGTGATATAGACTGCGTCAATGTTCGGATCGGCGTAGAGGTCCTCGACCGTTTCATAGACCTTCTCAACGCCATACTGCTCTGCAAAAGCTTGAGCCTTGGACAGTGTGCGGTTGGCAACGCCCGCAAGCTTGCGGCCGGCAAGAGCGAGAGACTGGGCCATCTGGTTGGCGATAACACCGCAACCGATCACAGCCCAGCGGAGCTCGGGGGCCGTAAAGATATCATCGGGGAACGGCTTGTCCTGAACCGAAGCGAACGCTGCCTTTGCGGCTGCCGCGGAGTCGAGTGGAGCCTGCTTGGAATCTACCATATGT
Source organism: uncultured Collinsella sp. (assembly GCA_937950415.1). Classification (GTDB taxonomy): domain Bacteria; phylum Actinomycetota; class Coriobacteriia; order Coriobacteriales; family Coriobacteriaceae; genus Collinsella. Next base: position 3,003 of record CALFDL010000354.1, read on the forward strand.
GCCTCCTGAATCATCGGAAGTCCTTCATTTCTAACAACCCTATATTCGCACAATTGTGCGCGTATCTGCTCGTGTTTGCGTGTTTATTTGCTTATCGGTCATTATTTAGGCATAGTTGGCAGATGTTTGCGCGGCTATGCGCATTATCGCGCAAGGCTATGCGCGTAAATGCGCATGCAACGATCCTTGTGAAACATAAAGGGGCGGAACACCAAAGCCCTAAAAGACAGAGTAGGCTGTATTACTCCACCCCTCTGGGGGGCGCAGCCATCAAAGGACTGTCCCAAACTGCCGGCACATAGGGACTGTCCCCCAACGACTGGTCATTTAAGTCTGTCCCCAATAAATGGTCCCCAATGAATACCAAGCGACAGCCACTCATTTAAGTCTGTCCCCAATGAGTAGGGATAGAAAAAGGCCCGGGTGCCGTGGGGCATCCGGGCCTTTGCTAGCAACTTGATGTTGCGGGCAGCTTAGAACTTGTGGCCGCACTTCTTGCAGACGCGCAGCTTGTTCTTGCCGTCCTTCTCGTGACCGACGCGGGTAACCTTACCACACTCGGGGCAAACGAGATTGACGTTGGAGGCGTCGATGGGAGCCTCCTGCGAAACGATGCCGCCCTGCTTGTTGGCAGCGTTGGGCTTGACGGCCTTCTTGACGACCGAAACGCCCTCGACAACGACCTTGTTCTCGGCGGGGAGAGCACGCAGGATAACACCCTGCTTGCCGCGATCCTTACCAGAGAGAACCTGGACCTTATCGCCCTTCTTGATATACATATATCTCCCCTAACTACAGGGTCTCGGGAGCGAGCGAGACGATCTTCATGTACTTCTTGTCACGAAGCTCGCGAGCGACGGGCCCGAAGATACGGGTGCCGACGGGCGAACCATCGTTGTTGATGACGACGCAGGCGTTGTCATCAAAGCGAATGTAGGAGCCATCCTTGCGGCGGATCTCCTTAACGGTGCGAACGACGACGCAACGGACAACGTCCTTCTTCTTGACGTTGGCGCCAGGGGTAGCCTCCTGGACAGCACCGATGAACACATCGCCGATGCCTGCATAACGACGCTTGGAACCGCCAAGCACCTTGATGCAGCGAATCTTGCGAGCGCCGGAGTTGTCGGCGACGTTCAGCATGGTTTGCATCTGAATCATGGTAGATGTTCCTCCGAACTAAGAACCGAAGAGAGGTGCGCAGCCTTTAGACGGCCTGTGGTATGCAAACCAGGCATACGCACATCTTCGGAAACGTACAAGTCGTAAGAGCGACTGCTTATTTAGCGCGCTCGACGACCTCGATGAGGCGCCAACGCTTCATCTTGGACATAGGACGGGTCTCCATAACGCGGACGGTATCGCCCACGCCAGCCGTGCACTCCTCGTCGTGAGCGTGCAGCTTCTTGGAGCTGGTCATCATCTTGCCGTACTTGGGGTGACGCTTGCGCTCGGTGATGGTGACAACGATGGTCTTGGCACCGGAGACGGAGGTAACGACACCCGTACGGACCTTACGCGAGTTACGCGAATCAGTCATGTTCTCTCCTTAGGTCCTACTCGGCGACAGCGGACTTCTCCGCTGCGATCTCGCGGGCGCGCTGCTCCGTGAGGACGCGAGCGATGTCCTTCTTCACGGTGTTGACGCGAGCGGTGTTGTCCAGCTGGCTGGTGGCCATCTGGAAACGAAGGTTAAAGAGCTCGGCGCGCATTTCCTTCAGCTTCTCAACGAGCTGAGCGTCCGAGAGCTCACGAATCTCTGCGGGCTTCATTAGTTCTCCTCCTTGGCGGCGGCGGCGTCCTCAGCAGCCCACTTGGCCTCGAGAGCGGCCTCCTCAGCCATCTCCTTCTCGATGCGCTGCTCAGCGTTCTTGGCAGCAACAATCTTGGTCTTGATGGGAAGCTTGTGCTGTGCAAGACGCAGAGCCTCGCGAGCGACCTCCTCGGGCACGCCCTTGACCTCGAACATGATGCGGCCGGGCTTGACGACGGCCACCCACTCCTCGGGGTTACCCTTACCAGAACCCATGCGAGTCTCGGCAGGCTTCTTGGTGATGGGCTTATCGGGGAAGATCGTGATGTAGACACGACCGCCACGCTTCATGTAGCGGGTCATGGCGATACGAGCGGCCTCGATCTGACGGTTGGTGATCCAATGGGCCTCGAGAGCCTGGATACCAAACTCGCCGAAATGCAGCTCGGTATTACCCTTGGCCTGGCCCTTCATGGAGCCACGCTGCACCTTGCGGTGAAGAATACGCTTAGGGGCAAGCACTACTGACCCCTCCTCTCGGAGTTACGACGATGAGGACGGGAAGAGCCCTCGAGTGCAGGGTTGGGAACAGGCTGGCCCGGGAGCTTCTCGCCCAGGTAGATCCAGACCTTCACGCCGCAAGCGCCCATGGTGGTGCTGGCGACAGCCGTGCCGTAGTCAATCTTGGCACGGAGGGTGTGCAGAGGCACGCGACCCTCGCGGTACCACTCACGACGGCCCATCTCGGCACCGCCAAGACGACCGGAGCACTGGATACGGATGCCCTTAGCGCCGGCCTTGCGGGCAGACTGGACAGCCTTGCGCATAGCGCGACGGAAGGCAACGCGGCCCTCGAGCTGCTCGGCGATAGACTGAGCAACGAGGTTGGCGTCGAGCTCGGGGCGCTTGATCTCGACAACGTCGACGGAGAGCTGGCCCTTGGAGACGCCAGCGACCTTCTCGAGCTCGGTGCGGAGGGTATCGATCTCGGCACCCTTCTTACCGATGACAACGCCGGGGCGAGCGGTGAGGATGATGACCTTCACCTTGTCGCCAGCGCGCTCGATCTCGACGCGGGAGACAGCTGCGCGGGAAAGACGCTTCTCGAGGTACTTGCGGATCTCGAGATCGTTACCGAGGGTCTTAGCGTAATCCTTCTCTGCGAACCAGCGGGAGCGCCAGTTCTCGGTGATGCCAAGACGGAAGCCGGTGGGGTAGACTTTCTGACCCATACAGCTTTACGCCTCCTTTCGAGGAGCAACGACGACGGTGATGTGGGAAGTACGCTTCAGAATGCGAGAAGCGGAACCCTTGGCGCGGGGACGGATGCGCTTAAGCGTCGGACCCTCGTCAACATAGGCAGCGGCGACAACCAGGTTGTCGGCACGCAGACCGTTGTTGTTCTCGGCGTTCGCAACGGCGGAACGGAGAACCTTCTCGACATCCACGGCGACGGCGCGGTCGCAGAAGTGGAGGATGTCGAAGGCCTGAGCGACAGGCTTGCGGCGGATCAGATCGACCACCAGGCGGGCCTTGCTGGGGGAAACACGCACGTACTTAGCGACGGCGCGAACCTCGGTGGCCTCAGTTTCAATAGACTTAGTTGCCATTTACGGTTAACCCCCTATTTGGCCTTGTGGCCACGGAACGTACGAGTCGGCGCGAACTCGCCGAGCTTGTGACCAACCATGGACTCGGTAACATACACGGGCACATGCTTGCGGCCGTCGTGGACGGCGATGGTGTGACCAACCATCTCGGGGAAGATGGTGGACGCGCGGGACCAGGTCTTCACGACGTCCTTCTTGCCAGCCTCGTTCATCGCGGTGATACGCGAGAGAAGGCGAGTCTCCACGAACGGGCCCTTTTTGAGACTTCTGCTCATAAGTGCTTTCTCCTAAAACTCGGTATCCGAAATTACTTCTTACGGCGACGAATGATGTGCTGGTTCGAGACCTTCTTCTTCTTGCGCGTACGAAGGCCCTTCGTCGGCTTACCCCAAGGGGTAACAGAGGGACGACCAGAGGTGTGGTTCTTGCCCTCGCCACCGCCGTGCGGGTGGTCGACAGGGTTCATGACGGTACCGCGGACGGTCGGGCGCACGTTCATGTGACGCTTACGGCCGGCCTTGCCGATGACGATGTTGGCGTGATCGGCGTTGCCGACCTCACCGACGGTGGCGCGGCAGGTAACGAGGATGCGGCGCATCTCGGAGGAAGGCATACGGACGATAGCGTACTTGCCCTCCTTACCCATCAGCTGGCAGGAGTTACCGGCGGAACGGGCGATAGCAGCGCCCTTGCCCGGCTGGAACTCGACGGCGTGGATGAGCGTACCGACGGGGATGTCGGCGAGGGGCAGAGCGTTGCCCGGCTTGATGTCGGCGTCAGAACCGGACATGATGGTCTGACCGACCTCGAGGCCCTTGGGGGCCAGGATGTAGCGCTTCTCACCGTCAGCGTAGTGCAGCAGAGCGATGCGAGCGGAACGGTTCGGATCGTACTCGATCGTGGCAACCTTGGCGGGCACGCCGTCCTTGTTGCGCTTGAAGTCGATCACGCGGTAACGACGCTTCACGCCGCCGCCCTGGTGGCGGGTGGTGATGCGGCCGTTGTTGTTACGACCGGCCTTCTTGGGCAGGGGCTCGAGAAGAGACTTCTCGGGCTTGGTGCAGGTGATCTCGGAGAAGTCGGAGATCGTCTGCCAACGCCTACCAGCGGAGGTCGGCTTAAGGTGCTTTACAGCCATTACAATCCCTTTCAATAGGAATCCGTTAGCCATCGCAGACAGGGATTCGAGGTTCTGCCTCGGGTGCGATGACACCGGACGTATACACGGTTCCGGGCGTGTCCATTTTATACGCCCGGAACCTTGAGCTCTCGCCTCCCCTATTTGGGAGGCATGAGCTCACTCAACAGCAGCGAGTCTTAGGCCTGGTTGCCAAAGACCTCGATGGTGTCGCCCTCGGCCAGCGTGACGATGGCCTTCTTCCAAGAACGGGTCTTGCCGGCGACATAGCGCACGCGCTTGGTCTTGGGCTTGACCGTCAGGGTGTTCACGCGAACGACCTTGACGCCGAAGATCTCCTCGACAGCGTCCTTGATCTGATACTTGTTAGCATCCTTGGCGACCTCGAACGTGTACTTGTTCAGCTCCATGCCGGAGAAGGAACGCTCGGACACGATCGGACGGATGATGATCTCGTGGGCGGTCATTTATGCAAGCACCTCCCCGAAGTGAGCGGCGATGTCGGCGGGCATCAGCACAGCGTTGTTGTTGACGAGATCGTAGGTGTTGGCCTCGTCAGCGGTGATGATGAACGTCTTGGGAATGTTGCGGAACGACAGGTAGGCGTTGACGTCCTCATCGCGAACGATGATGGTCAGACGCTTGCCCTCAAGGCCGAGAGCCTTGAGCATGGCGACGGCAGCCTTGGTGGAAGGCTTCTCGAAGCCGTAGTCGTCGACGAGCACGAGCTCGCCATCGGCCAGCTTGGCGGACAGCGCGGAGCGCATAGCCAGCTTGACCTCCTTGTTGTTCATACGCTTAGCGTAGGAACGGGGCTTGGGGGCGAAGACGACGCCACCGTGACGCCACTGGGCAGCACGGATGGAACCCTGGCGGGCACGGCCGGTGCCCTTCTGACGCCAAGGCTTCTTGCCGCCACCGGAAACCTCAGAGCGGCCCTTAGCAGACTGGGTGCCCTGACGCCAAGAGGCCATCTGGCACTTGACGATGTGGTGCATAACGTGGATGTTCGGCTCGATGCCGTACACCTCAGCGGCGAGCTCGGCCTCGGCGACCTTCTTGCCCTCGCTGTTCTTTACTTCAAACTTTGCCATTTAAGTGTTCTCCTTGGTATGACGCTGGGCTAAATGGGCTGGGCCCTTAGGCCATACGGATGGCGACGAGACCATTCTTGGCACCCGGGACAGCGCCCTTGACCAAGATGAGGTTCTGCTCGGCATCGATGCGGACAACGGAAAGGTTCTTGACGGTAACGCGCTCGTTACCCATGTGACCGGCCATCTTGACGCCCTTGAGGACGCGCGCAGGATAGGCGCACTGACCGATAGAACCGGGGTGACGCTGGAAGTGAGAACCATGCGTCATAGGACCGCGGCGCTGACCCCAGCGCTTGATGCGACCCTGGAAGCCCTTACCCTTGGAGGTACCGATGACGTCGACCTTCTCGACATCAGCGAAATCAGCGACGGTGACGACCTCGCCGACCTTGTGCTCCTCGCCGTTCTCGACGCGGACCTCACGAAGGAAGCGGACAGGCTCGACGCCAGCCTTGGCGAAGTGACCAGCCATGGGCTTGTTCACGTTCTTGGCCTTGATGTCGCCGAAACCGATCTGGACGGCGTCATAGCCGTCGGTTGCCTGAGTTTTAACCTGCGAGACAGCGCAGGGGCCAGCCTGGATGACCGTGACGGGAACGACGTTATCGTCCTCGTCCCAAACCTGGGTCATGCCAATCTTGCGGCCGAGAATCATGCTGATCAAGATATGATCCCAACTCTCGCGTGGTCTTGGGACAATGCGTACACCACCGAGCGTACGCCCCTAGAGGACCACTACTTACACGACGTGCTCCCCAGCCTTGTATTGCGTCCGGACTACCTGACAACCCTATTAAGCAGGCATTTTGTCCAGCCAGAATACTCCCCTGGTTACACACAGCTGTTTAGTATACACGGCTGCGGGCGTATCCATCGAGATTCATATTTCACTCACATTGTTTACGCAGGTAAAGTGCGTGGAGTCGCCTGGGCTTGGCAGAGGGGCGGCGAAATATATTAAGTTTGCTGCTCTACAGTCCTGCGCAAGACGGAAAGCACATTAAGTGCTTTCCTTTGCGTGCGGAACTCGCGACAAACTTAATATATTTCGCCGCCCCTCTGCCAAGCTCGGGAGACGACACGTTGATGTCTGCTTAACTCTGCTCGCTCAGCTAATTACTTTGTTGAGGATCGATGATTTGCTGCAAGATGAACTTGGATTGGGGCGCGTCGTCTTCTTCTCCCGACTTTTCCTCGTCAAAATCGAAGATCATGATGGCGCAGTTGGGGAGTTTTGTTGGGAGCTCGAAGCCCTCTGGGGCTGCGGCCTTGATAAATTGGCGGCTGGCGCTGCCGTGGCTTACTGCTAGGAGGATCTCGATATCCTCGGCGCTTATGAGATTGGTGAGGGTGGCTACCATGCGTTCTTGCAACGCTTTGCTTCCCTCTCCGCCAAATGGGACCAAGTCCTCGCCTGGATCCCAGACGTCGGTGGGTAGGGCGTCGTGGGGGCCCTCTTCGAAGGAACCGTAGCTGCGCTCGATGATGCCTTCGCAGGGCTCGACTGCTGTGTCCGGGCCGAGGAGCTCGCATGCGACGAGCTGAGCCGTGTCCATAGCTCGACCTAAGGGCGAAGAGACCACTTTGTCAGGGACGACGCCGTGGGCTTTGAGCCATGCGGCTGCCATTCCCGCTTGCTTGCGGCCCAGATCGGTCAACGGAGAATCGCAGCGGCCCTGAACGAGCTTTTTAACGTTGAATTCTGTCTGACCGTGGCGGAGTAGATATAGACGCTTCATGCTCTCCCCTTCTGTATAACTTGCTTTGCTGGCACAGCCCTACTCGTGGGTATGGCCTACGTAGTCTTCGTCGATCGTGATCTTGGCGACCGACTTGGGATATTCCGATTCGACCCGTTTCGCCAACGCGCGCTTCAGGTCCTCGGCGCTCATCGCCAAATCCGAGGGACGTACGCAGTCAAAGATCACGTTGGTATGCGTGGGACCCGGAACACAGCGTAGGTCGTGGATCGAGAGGCGGCTATCGATCTCTTGAGCCATAGCGTTGATGCGCAGACGCATGCTCGCCACCTTTGGATCGTCGGTCACGATGGGATCGTAATGGAGCGTGACGATCATACCGTCTTCGTTCCTAAATGCCTGCTCGATGTTATCGAGCGTGTCGTGACTTTCCAGCGGGCTGGCCTCGGCCGCCATCTCGGCGTGCGCACTTGCAAACTTCCTGCCCGGACCATAATCGTGAACCATAAGGTCGTGGACGCCCAAAACGCCGGGGTAGCTCATGATCTTGTCTCGGATATGTTTGACCAGCTTGGGATCGGGCGCCTGGCCCAAAAGCGGGCTCACCGTATCCTGGATGAGCTCAAAACCACTCCAGCCGATATAGGCGCCAACGGCAAGGCCGACCCATGCGTCAAGATTGATGTGCGTCACCTGCGAAACAATCGCGCACGCCAGCACGGCGCCCGTGGCTAGGACATCGTTTTTGGAATCCTGAGCGGTCGCATGCAACGTCTCGGACTCAATGCGGTCACCGAGCTTTTGGTTGAGGGCCGCCATCCACAGCTTTACAACCATCGAAAGTGCCAGGACTGCCACCAGGGCAAGCGAGAACTCGACAGGCTCCGGGTTGACGATACGCTCCACCGAGGACTTCACCAGTTCGATGCCAATAAGCAGCACGAGCGCCGCCACAACCAGACCCGAGAGATACTCGTAGCGGCCATGACCGTAAGGATGCTCGGGGTCTGCTGGCTTGCCCGCCAGCTTAAAGCCAAGCACGCTCACGATGTTCGAGCTAGCATCGGACAGATTATTCATGGCGTCCGCCACAATCGAAACCGATCCCGACAGCACGCCAATTGCGCCCTTCGCAGCGCATAGTGCCACATTGGCGAGAATACACACCACGCCCGTCAACGTGCCCACGCGCGCACGGTCGCCCTGCGCACGCTTAACAATCCACTCGACCATCTACATCCGCCCCCACGGTACTACCTATATATCTATTGCTCAAACGGATTGTAGTGTAGCCACTTTGCCCCACAGATACAAAAAGGCCGCAACCCACACGGGCCACGGCCTTAGAATGTGGCAAAGGAATCGTCCTTGTGTCGCACAGGTTTACGCGCTTGCTTCGGCCACGCTCTTCGAGGTTTCGGGTGAATCGGCCCCGTCTTCTGCCGCCTGTCCCTGCGCCGGCACCACGCCAAAGCAGTAGCTCAGCGCCGCAGACACCGCAAATGCCACACTGCCGGCAGCGCAGCACCACAGCAGGTTCGAGATGCCGCCCGTGGCAAAGCCAATGACCATGAGGACGTTCGTCATGCCGATGGTATAGGCCGTAACGTGGCCCACGGCCGCAACAAGGCCTCCGACGGCGCCGCCAATGGCCATGCACGTCAGGCACCTGCCATATTTAAAGCCGCAACCGTACAGCGCCGGCTCGCTTACGCCGCCAAGAACACCCGAGATTGAATAGCCCAGCATGAGCGCCTTCTCGTCCTTATCCGCAACGCGAAGCGACGCGCCAAAGGGCATGCCCCAAACGGCGAACGTTGCCATCGTCGCGGCGATCAGAATGCACGAATCCGTTCCCACACTCATAAACTGCGCATAGGCGAGCGATAGGACGACGTTGCTGACGCCCGCGATCTTAAGGAACTCCCAGCTGGCGGCAAGCCCCATGAGCGTGAGCAGCGACACGATGCCACCGGAATTGCCAAGCATAAACATAAGCTGGCCCAACAGCATGCCCAGATAGCTGCCAGCCGGCGCCGTAATACACAGCGAAACCGGAACCATGACAAGCATGGTTGTAAACGGAACAAACGAAAACGCCACGGCCTTAGGGATAACGCGCTGAAAGAAACACTCCACTCGCCATAGCACGGGCACCGAAATGAGAACCGGAATAACAGTCGTCGTGTAATCGTTGACCGGCGCGGGAAGCAGACCATACACGGAAGTCATCGCTGCCCCCGTCGTCGATGCGGCACCGACGAGCTTAAGCAGGTCGGGCGCAATCAATACGCCGCCCAACATCATGCCCAACTGCTCCGAGCAACCGAGCTGGCGGGCGGCCGCCCAACCAAGATAAATGGGCAAAAAGTAGTAGCCGGCGTTGTAGAGCCAACTGTAGAACAGGCGATAGATTTCGGAATCGGCAGACCACAGGCCCAGCATGCCTTCGCCCATAATGACGGCGACGGTGCGGAACAACGCCGCGCAGACAATAAACGGCAGCGCCGACATCATGCTTTTGGACAGATAGTCCACCACGGCCATGGCGTTTGATGAAACCGTCGTTGTAAACGAGGTGTTAGAAACTTGTGACATGGAACGCCTTTCCCAATGTGACATGCGGACTGTCCCTTTGTCACATCGTGCGATACCGACCGATTGCGCGGTACTTTTCGTAGCGGAGGTTTGTGAGGGTCGCGTCGTCGAGCTGCCCAAGCGTATCGAAGGCATCAAATGCCGAGGATATGACAGCGCCGGCGATCTCCTCATGCGACAGGCCCCTATCGTCAACGATGCCGTCGATGATGCCGAGAGCCAGCAGATCGGGGGCCGTGAGCTTAAGCGCCTCGGCGGCCTCATTCGCGCGCTCGGTATCCTTCCACAGGATCGACGCACAGGCCTCGGGGCTCACGACCGAATAGGCCGAGCTCGAGAGCATCAGGATGCGGTCGGCCACGGACAGCGCCAGCGCGCCACCAGAGCCGCCCTCGCCTGTCACCACCGAGACAATCGGTGTCTTAAGGCCGCTCATCTCCATGAGATTCTGGGCAATCGCCTCGCCCTGGCCACGTTCCTCGGCACCGATGCCGCAAAACGCGCCCGAAGTATCGACCAGGCACAGAACCGGTCGACCAAACTTTTCGGCCTGGCGCATAAGGCGACGCGCTTTGCGGTAGCCCTCGGGATGTGCCATACCAAAGTTGCGACGCATGCGCTCTTTGGTCGTGGTGCCGCGCTCGATGGCGATAACCGTCACGGGACGTCCGTCTTTCCAGCCAATGCCAGCCACCACAGCGGCGTCGTCACCAAAGTAACGGTCGCCATGCAGCTCCACAAATCCGTCCAAGCCCAGCGAGATCATCTCGCCCGCCGTGGCACGATCTGCCGAGCGGGTCTGTTTGACAATCTCGAGTGCCGTTTTTGGTGCGGCCGTGCGCTTAAACAGATGTCCCAGCTTCTTGCCGCGGCGCCCTGTATGCACAATCTCGTGCGGAGCCCCCAGACCGGGCGCGTGCCCTTCGTGCAGCGCCAACAGCTCGCCTACCGTGAGCGCAATCTCGCCACGCGGAACAACGGCATCGCAAAAGCCGTGCTCCAGCAAAAACTCGGAGCGCTGGAACCCCTTGGGCAGGCGCTTGTGCATGTTCTGCTCGATCACGCGCGGGCCGGCAAACGCCGTCAGGGCATCGGGCTCGGCCAGGATAATGTCGCCCTCCATGGCAAAGCTCGCGGTCACGCCGCCAGTCGTGGGGTCGGTGAGCACCGTGATATACAGGCCGCCCGCCTCGCTATGCCTTCTCGCGGCAGCAGAGATTTTGGCCATCTGCATAAGCGATGTCACGCCCTCTTGCATGCGCGCACCGCCCGAAACGGTAAAGCCGACAACTGGCAATCCCAGCTCGGTCGCACGCTCAAATGCGCGACAGATCTTCTCGCCCACCACGGAACCCATCGAGCCCATCATAAAGTTGGCATCCATAAAGAAGAGCGCGGTATCGCAGCCGCAGATTTTACCCCTACCGCACACGACGGCATCGCGCTCGCCCGAACGCTCGCTCACGCTCTTGAGCTTGTCGGCATAGCCGGGAAACAAGAGGAAATCCTCCGACGCCAGTTTGGCATCCCATTCCTCAAACGTGCCCTCGTCGACCGTCATGCGCATGCGCGCGCGACCGCTCACGCGAAAGTGTTTGCCGCAACGAGGGCAGACCTCGAGGTTGTCGTGCAGGCGTGCCTCATCGATCACACGGCGGCACTCCGGGCACTTGATAAACACATGGCGCGCAGGAAACTCGGCGCACGACTCGGTCATCGGCCCCTCGAGAACGTTGACCGTCTTCGCTTTTCTATTCATCAGCATAGAGATGCCCCATCAGATCGGTGTGGTACATACCCGACAAGAACTCGTCGTTTGCCAGCACGTCGAGCTGAAGCTCGCTGTTTTCGCTCACGCCTTCAATCACGAGCTCGCCCAGGGCCGAGCGCATCTTACGAATAGCGCCGTCACGCGTGGGCGCACACACGATGAGCTTGCCAAGCATGGAGTCGTAGTACGGCGGAACTTTCGCACCGGTAAACATGGCGGAATCCCAGCGTACGCGCGGACCACCCGGCACACGCAACGCGGTGACCGTTCCACATGACGGCAGAAAGTCCGGCGTTTCGGCATTGATGCGGCACTCCATGGCGTGGTTGCGGACCGGCATGTCCTCCCGCTCAAAGGGCAGAGGCTGGCCGGCTGCCACGCGCAGCTGCCACTTGACCAAGTCGGTATCGGTCACAAACTCCGTAACCGGATGCTCCACCTGCAAGCGCGTGTTCATTTCCATAAAGTAGAAATTGCCGTCGTCCGAATACAGGAACTCGATGGTACCGGCTCCTTCGTAGCCGACGGCACGAGCCAAGTCACGCGCTGCCTTGTGCATGCGCACGCGAATATCATCGCGTCCGTCGAGGCACGGCGCGGGGCTCTCCTCGATCAGCTTTTGGTTGCGACGCTGCACCGAGCACTCGCGCTCGCCGAGCGAAAATACATGGCCCTGCTTATCGGCCATAATCTGCACCTCAACGTGGTGCGCCGGCGCGACGAACTTCTCCATGTAGCACTCGCCGTCGCCAAAAACGGCCTCGCCCTCGGCACGCGCCTCGATGAACGCCTTTGCCGCATCTTCCACGCGCTCGACCTTGCGAATGCCGCGACCGCCGCCGCCTGCACGCGCCTTAATGAGCACGGGGCAACCAATGCGCTCGGCCTCGGCCGTTGCCTCCTCGGGGCTTTTGAGCAAATTGCAGCCCGGCACGATGGGCACGCCCGCCGCGGCAGCCGTTCGACGCGCGGCGTCCTTATCGCCCATGCTGTCGATCACCTCGGCCGAAGGACCGACAAACGCCAGACCGCACTTGTCGCAGTCGCGCACGAAGCTCGCCTTCTCGGAAAAGAAACCGTAGCCAGGATGGATCGCCTTTGCCCCCGACTTCACGGCACAGGTGAGCACAGCATCGTCGTTGAGGTAGCTCTCGGCAAGACGCGGGCCACCGATGCAATACGCCTCGTCGGCAAGCTGCACGTGCAGCGCGTCCGCATCGGCCGTGGAATAAACGGCGACGGTCTTGATGCCCATATCGCGGCACGCGCGGATAACACGGACCGCGACTTCGCCACGGTTGGCAATGAGCACTTTGTCGAACATGAAGCCTTCCTTAACTTTCGTGCATGAGTGCAAAGGACATATCGGCGCGGCAGCACACCTCACCGTTGACGCTCGCAGTACCCGTCGCAAAGCGAAACGGCCCGCGCGCACGCGTGATGGAGCACACCAGATCCACCGTGTCGCCCGGGCGTACCGGACGCTTAAAGCGCACCTTGTCCAGACTCGTATAGAACGGCGTCGCGCCGCGCGCCTCCTCATCGCCCATCAGCAGCACGCAGCAGTTCTGGGCGAGCATCTCGCACTGAATCACGCCGGGAACGACCGGGTTTCCCGGAAAATGCCCCTGCAAAAAGTACTCGTCGCCCGTAATCGTGATCTTGCCGTGGGCCTCGTCGCCCACCAGCTCGGCTTCGTCGAGCAAAAGCATCGGCTCGCGATGCGGCAACAGCTTCTTGAGCTCTTCTTTGTTCATGGATATCACCTATCCGATCCTCATGAGGCAGCTGCCAAACTCCACGAGGTCGCCGTCGGCCACGCAGATCTCGAGCACCTCGCCATCCGCCTCTGCCGTCACCTCGTTGAGAACCTTCATGGCCTCGATGATGCAGAGGGTCTCGCCGGCTTTGACCTTGGAGCCCACGTGCACAAACGGCTCGTCGCCCGGCGCCGGGGCAGCATAGAAAACGCCGACCATGGGAGCAGTCACCTCGGTGCCCTTGGGCTCCGGCGCGGCGGAAGGTGTCTGCGCGGTGGGTTCCGGCGCGGCGGGCATAGCTGCGGGAGCCGCAACCGGAGCAGCCATGGCGCTCGGCATAGGCATGGGCACGGCAACCGGCTGCGCGGCACTCGCGCGCTCGAGTTCGACCGCGGTGCCATCGGGCTCCTCAACACGTACGCGCGTAAGGCCGCGGTCCTCCATAACATCGGCTATCTCGGCAAGTCTTTTGGAATCCATGCTCTAGCTCCTCGTATATCTACGCAGCGCGATGGCGGCGTTGTGCCCGCCAAAGCCCAGGTTGGTCGAAAGCGCCCAGGTAAGGTCGGCGCGAACCGCTCGATTAGGCGTGTAATCAAGATCGCAGGCGGGATCGGGCGTGCGGTAGTTAATGGTCGGGGGCACCACGCCCTGCTCGAGCGCCATGGCACAGGCCATGACCTCGATGGCACCCGTGGCACCGATCATGTGCCCGGTCATCGACTTGGTCGACGAAACGTGCGCGGCGCGTGCCGCGTCCTCGCCGAGCGCCCGCTTAATGCCCGCCGTCTCGGACGAATCGTTGAGCTTGGTCGAGGTACCGTGAGCGTTGATGTAGAGGCCCTCGGAAGGCTTGACGTCGCCCTCGGCAACCGCCAGCGATATCGCACGGGCAATGCCGGCAGCCTCGGGATCGGGGCTCGTGATGTGATAGGCATCATCGGTGTTGCCGTAGCCCACGACCTCGGCATAAATGTGCGTCCCACGCGCCTGCGCATGTTCCATGCTCTCGAGTACCAGCACGCAGGCGCCCTCGCCCATCACAAAACCGTCGCGATTCGCATCGAACGGACGGCATGCCGTCGACGGGTCAGGATTAGTGGTGAGTGCACGGCAGGACGTAAAGCCCGCAACGGCATCGGGGATAATGGCCGCCTCGGCACCGCCCGCGAGGATCGCGTCGGCATAGCCGTGCTTGATAGCACGGAACGCCTCGCCCACCGCATGGGCCGAGGTCGCGCACGCAGTCACGACTGGCAGGGTCGGTCCCTTTGCCTTGTGACGGATTGCGATATTGCCCGATGCCATGTTGGGGATCATCATCGCAATCATGTAAGGCGATGCGCGGCGGGGCCCACGATCGGCGATCGTGTGGACGTTGTCGACGAGCGTCTGCATGCCGCCCACGCCCGACCCCACGTAAACGCCCAGGCGCTCGCGATCGATGGCGCCTTCGACATCAAAGCCCGCATCGTGCATGGCCTCGTCCGACGCCGCCAGTGCAAACTGAACGCAGGGGTCCAGGTGCTTGGCGTCGTGCTTGCCAAAGTAGTCGTTGCCGTCAAGGCCCTTGACCTCGGCCGCCACCTTGACGGCAAACGCATCGGTATCGAAGTGCGTGATCGGGCCGATGCCGCACGTGCCGGCGCACATGGCCGCCCAGGTGGCAAGCGCAGTGTTGCCGAGCGGCGATACGGCACCGATGCCGGTGATTGCAACTCTCTGTTCCATCATGGTCTCCTCATCCAAGCCGTTCTTCGGCCCTGGTTTCTACATCGCCATTCCGCCGTCGACGCGCACGACCTCGCCCGTAATGTAGGCAGCCGCATCGCTCGCCAAAAAGCGCACCACGCCGGCCACTTCCTCGGGGCGCGCCATGCGCTTAAGGGGAATCTGCTCCTCGGTTGCCGCACGCACCTTCTCCGAGAGCTTTGCCGTCATATCGGTCTCGACAAACCCGGGAGCGACCGCGTTCACTCGTACGCCGCGGGGCGCAAGCTCGCGCGCGACCGCTTTGGTAAGCCCTATCACACCCGCCTTGGAGGCAGCGTAGTTGGCTTGCCCGGCATTGCCCATCAGGCCCACGACAGAGCTCATGTTGATGACGCAACCGCCGCGCTGGCGCATAAAGGTCTTGGTGAGCGCACGCGTCGTGTTGAACGTGCCCTTGAGATTGACATCGAGCACGCGATCGAAGGCGTCATCGCCCATACGCATGAGCAGGCCATCGCGGGTGATGCCGGCGTTGTTGACAAGCGCCCAAATGGAGCCAAAGTCGCTCAGGACCGCCTCCACGCATGCGTTGACGGCATCGGGGTCGGCCACGTCACATTGATATGCGCGCGCCGTGGCGCCAGCCGCCTCGCAGGCTTTGCACGTCTCGCGTGCTGCATCGACGCTGCCGGCATAGACGACGGCGATATCGTAGCCATCCTCCGCCAGGCCCACGGCACAAGCGCGGCCGATACCACGCGAGCCGCCCGTGACCAGCGCCACGCGACGCGAGTCGTTGCGCTCGAGCGCGCCGTTGTTCAAGTTGCCCATGTCATTCCTTTCGGGTTACAGTCCTGTGGGCTATGCGAGCTCGTCGGCAATAGCTGCGACCTGTTCGGCCGTTTCGCACGAATACACGCGAACGTCGCTCAGCGTACGCTTGACCAGGCCCGACAGCGTTTTGCCAGGACCGACCTCAATAAACGTGTCGATGCCCTGATCCTGCAGAGTATGCAGCGTGTCGACCCAGCGAACGGCATGGCTCACCTGGTTGGCCAAGACATCCGATGCCGCTCGCGGGTCCGCCGGATAGGGCGCCGCCGTCATGTTTGCCATGACCGGAATCAGCAGCGGAGACGGCGCGTGGCCGGCTTGGATATACGTCGCCAGCCCCTCAGTCGCCTCGGCCATATAGGGGCTATGGAATGCACCCGACACCGCGACCTTCATGGCGCGACCGCCAGCCTCTTTTACCAGGACGTCGAGGGCCTGCAGCGCCTCAGGCGCTCCGGCAACAACCGTCTGCTGCGGACTGTTGCAGTTGACCGGCCAGCAGTTCTCGCCGGCCTGTTTTGCCAGGTTCTCGACTTGCGCCGCATCGAGTTTGATGACGGCGCGCATGCCGCCGGGGTGACGCTCGGCCGCCGTGGCCATCAATGCCGCGCGCTCACACACGAGCTCAAAACCCGCTCGCGTATCGAATGCCCCCGCAAAGGTGAGCGCGGCGACCTCGCCCAGCGAAA
>CALFDL010000355.1 GCA_937950415.1 uncultured Collinsella sp.
TCACCCTGCGCGAGTTCGACCTGCTCGAGTACCTCATGCGCAAGCCCGGCGTGGTTTTTACCCGCGAGTCGTTGCTGCAGAGCGTGTGGGGCTGGGACTTCGACGGCGGTTCGCGCACCGTTGACGTGCACGTGCAGACGCTTCGCCAAAAACTGGGCGAGCATGCCAGCGCCATCGAGACCGTGCGCGGCGTGGGCTACCGCTTGGCCGAGCCTTCTGCCGGTGATGGTGCCGAAGGTGACGACACCGCGGCCACCGCATCGGAGGAGTAACCCGTGGTCTTCGCCCCCCAGGGAAAACATACGCTGTCGCACCGCGTTTTTGTGACGATCTTTGTCTGCGCCATGGCGGTTATCGTGGCGTTTACGGTGCTGGGTGCGTTCTTTGTGCAAAACACCTTGGCGGATGCCACGAGTGCCAACTTGGCGCAAGAAACCGAGCTCATTGCTGCCGCCCTCGACGAGCAGCAGGAGCCCATCCCGTTCTTGCGTAGCCTCGATCGAGAGGACTTGCGCATCACGCTGATTAACAAGGATGGATCGGTTGCCTACGACAACGAGGCGTCGCCTTCCACACTGCCCAACCATGGCGATCGCCCCGAGGTCATCGAGGCCTTTGAGAGTGGTTCGGGTTCCGCGGAGCGCGCAAGCTCTACGCTCGACGAGATTATGCTGTATCGCGTCGTCGCCCTTGATAACGGCCAGGTTGTCCGCTTGGCGCAGGCCCAGCCTGGCGTTGCGGCGATTTTGCTGTCGATGGTGGCGCCGATGCTGCTTATCGCAGCAGCGGGTGCGGTACTCTCGTTTTTTATGGCGCGCCGCGAGTCCCGTGCCATCATCGCGCCTTTGCAAGAGGTGGATTTGGACCACCCACGCCGTAGCTATGAGCACGCCTATGCCGAGATGGTCCCCATGCTTGAGCGTATTGAGTCGCAGCGCCAGGAGCTCAAGCGCCAAATGGCGGTGCTGGCGGACAACGACCGTATGCGCCGCGAGTTCACGGCGAATATCACCCATGAGCTCAAGACGCCGCTTACGGCGATTTCGGGCTATGCCGAGCTCATCGCAAACGGCATGGTCGAGGGCGAGGGCGACCTGCGCAACTTTGGCGGTCGCATCTATCGTGAGGCGGGCCGCTTGGCAGCGCTTGTCAACGATATCCTTACGCTGTCTAACTTGGACGAGGCCGAGCGTGCAACTGAGGGCGAGGCGGTGCCCATTGGGTCCACGGAGCCTATTGAGCTCTCGCGTGCCATCTACGCGGTTGAGCAGCGTCTTGAACAGGTCGCCCGTCAGGCGAATGTGACGATAAGTCATGAGACCAAGCCTGTGGTCATCGAGGGCGTGTCGCGCTTGATTGACGAGCTCATCTATAATCTGGCAAGCAACGCCATCCGCTACAATCGACCCGGCGGTACGGTTACGCTGCAGTGCGGCACCAACGACGAAGGCCATCCGTTCCTTGCGGTCGCCGACACGGGAATCGGTATCGCGCCTGAAGAACAGGGCAAGGTATTTGAGCGGTTCTATCGCGTGGACAAGAGTAGGTCCAAGGCGCGCGGCGGAACCGGTCTGGGGCTTGCCATTGTCAAGCATGCGGCCCTGTATCATCACGCCACGCTCGATCTGTCGAGCGAGTTGGGCGTGGGAACCACCATTACGGTGACGTTTCCCATACAGCAGGACGAGCCATTCGCATAGCGATACGACATAGTTATTCGCGCAGACGCCGCATCTGTCTTTCGGGTGCGGCGTTGTTGTTGCGCAATTTTACGGACGCTTCCGGCATTTTTACAGTAGAGGCTGTTTCTTATGTATAGAGTTTGGTCTCGGTAAAAAGATGCGATAACATACGAACAGTTTTGTCAATACGAACTGGGGAACTGAAAGGCAAGCTGCATGACCCTTCTCGAATTGTTCCAGCTGCTGAAAAAGCACCTTAAGCTGGTCATCACCCTTCCGGTGGTTTGCGCGATCGCCATGGGCATCGTGTCCTTCGCTGCGATGGATAACACCTACACCGCCACGACGAGCATGTACATTCTCGCCAAGACCGACGATAGCGGTCAGATGAGCTACAACGACCTCTCGGCGAGCCAGATGCTTTCCAACGATATCGCCACGCTGCTCGATAGCGATAGCGTTAAGAGCGGTGCTGCCAACGAGCTGGGCCTTTCCGATTTGGATGACTACAAGGTCTCTGTTTCCTCAGAGACGACCACGCGCGTTATTACGCTTTCGGTCACCGGCACCGATGCCAAGGAGACGGCTAAGGTCGCAAAGGCCATGGCCAGCTCGGTGAGTACGGTCGCCCAGAACGTCGGCGCTGCCCAGAGCATCAACGTTATCGACGAGGCCAAGACCCCTGAGGCCCCCAGCGGTCCCAAGCGCATGCTGTACGTTGCCGTCGCGTTCCTCGCGGGCATCTTTATCGCAGTTGCCTATGTCGTCTTGGCAGATATGCTCAACACCCGCATCCGCGGTGCCGAAGAGGCAGAAGAGCTCCTGGGCATTCCCGTTGTTGGCCGAATTCCGGCTATGAAAGGTGGTAAATAGGCATGGCTAAGGCAAAGAACACCGATAAGCTCGTTGTGCAGAATGCCGCCAAGACCCTTCTGGCCAACATCCGCTTTGCGAGCGTGGACGACCCCATTCGCACCATCACCGTTACGTCCTCGATTCCCAACGAGGGCAAGTCTACGGTTTCCATCAACCTTGCTCAGGCTATCGCCACGAGCGGCAAGTCCGTGCTCCTGGTCGAGGCCGATATGCGCCGCAGGTCCCTTTCCGATATGCTCGGCGTTCGTTCGCGCGGCGGACTCTACGCGGTCCTGTCCGAGCAGATTTCCATCGACCAGGCGATCGTCGAGACGGGTCAGAAGAACTTCTACTTCCTCGATGCCGAGCCGCACATTCCCAATCCTGCCGACATCATCGTCTCTCACCGCTTTGCCAAGCTGGTAAAGGCACTGTCTGCCAAGTTCCAGTACGTCATCTTTGATGCTCCCCCGGTCGGCACCTTCATCGATGCTGCCGAGATCGCCAGCCTGACCGACGGTACGCTGTTCGTGGTGCGCGAGGACTTTACCAAGCGCGAGGAAGCACTCAACGCTATCGGCCAGCTTAAGAAGTCCGAGAGGGTCAAGCTTATCGGTACCGTTATGAATTATTGCGAGACCGAGACCAGCGAGTACTACTATTCTTACTACACCAAGGATGGTAAGAAGGTAAAGAAGGGCTCTGACGATCAGGGTGCTTCCAAAAAGGGCATCTTCACCAACCGAGCAAACGTTTAGCTGATTAAGGCCGATCTATGCGTGACATTCATTGCCATATCTTGCCGGGTGTAGACGACGGCGCCGCCGATCTCGATGAGAGCCTGGCGATGCTCGAGGCTGCCAAGCGGGCCGGTGTTACCAGAATCGTTTGCACTCCGCACTGTCGTGACCCTTATTTTGATTACGACAAAATGTGGGATGCCTATGAGCTGCTGCGTGATAACGCCGATGGTTTTCCGCTCCAGATGGGCTTTGAGGTCAACCATCGTAAGCTTGTCGAGCTTGGTATTGATGCCGCGGAGCACTTGCATTTCGATGGGACCAACGAGTTTCTGCTCGAGCTTTCGACTCATGCAGATGCGTATGCGTTTAGAGAGTACGAGAACACGATTTACGATTTGCAGTGCCGTGGCTACCAGGTGATCATCGCTCATCCTGAGCGCTATCGTGCGGTTCAAAAGGATGTAAGCGTGGCGGAGCGCCTGGTCGATATGGGCTGCAAGCTGCAGGCTTCGGCGGACTTTATTGCCGGCGGTCGTTTCGGTCGCGAGAAAAAGCCCGCGCAGCGCCTGTTCGATCAGAACCTGTACAGCTTTATCGCGAGCGATGCCCATAACGTGGGTCATTATGACTGCCTGGCAAAGGCTCGCGCGAAGTTCAGCGTGCGCGGAGCTCATTTTCGCTAAAATCTGTCCCTAACGTTCGCATTGAATGAAGGGGCAGCCATGGATATCCAACTTAAGACGGGATGCTTTGAAGACGCGGCGCTGGTGCGCCGCGTCGTTTTTATGGATGAGCAGGGCTACGAGAATGAGTTTGACGCTATCGACGAGGCTCCGAGCTGCATCCATGTGACGCTGTACGTGGACGGCGAGCTCGCCGGTTGCTCGCGCGTGTTTCCCGAGGAGCTGGAGCGCGTAGCTGACGCGGAGGCACCGGTGTCGCCGGCGTGCGAGATGGACGAAGGCGTTGCGGCAGGGGAGACCTTCATTATGGGACGCGTCGCGGTGTTGCCCTCGATGCGCCGTCGTGGTCTGGCGAGCAAGATTGTCGAGGCCAGTGATACGTGCGCGCGTGATGCCGGCGCCAGGCTCATTAAGCTGCATGCGCAGGAATACGTGCTGCCGCTCTATGCCAAGGCGGGCTACGCGCAGATTGCCCCGGTGGACTACGAAGACGAGGGCCAGCCCCATGCTTGGATGGCCAAGCGCGTAGATGGCAGATAGGGACGTTCCTTTTCTGCCGGCAGTCGGGGACACTCCTTGGCAATCGGCGCATCAGAGCGTTTGGACATACAGTTTTTCGATACCGTGTGTATATATGCGCGCTAATGGGTTATAAAATCTAAGTCTGAACATAGCAGGTCTGCGATGCGGCTCGGGCAACCGGGCCGTTTTTGCGGACGGGGGTAGCGCGAAAGGACTGCACATGCGTCAATTTAAGACCGAGAGCAAAAAATTGCTCGACCTCATGATCAACTCCATCTATACCAATAAGGAAATCTTCCTGCGCGAGCTTATCTCCAACGCGAGTGATGCCGTCGACAAGCTCAACTTTAAGAGCCTGCAGGACCCGAGCGTCAAGATCGATCAGGGCGACCTGGCCATTCGCGTCTCCTTCGATAAAGATGCCCGCACCATCACGATTTCGGATAACGGCATCGGCATGACCGCCGAGGAGCTCGAGCGCAATCTGGGCACCATCGCCCATTCCGGCTCCGAGGAGTTTAAGACCGAGAACGCCGAGCAGCAGGGCTCCGATGTCGACATCATCGGCCAGTTTGGCGTGGGCTTCT
>CALFDL010000356.1 GCA_937950415.1 uncultured Collinsella sp.
CTTCGTTAAACGGGCGCTAGGGCGTCACCCTTACACCAACATTTTCGACGCGATCCAATTGCTTAAATACCGAAAACGTGAATGGCACTTAAATAGAAACGAACGGACCGTTGCAAAACGACCCGTTCGTTTTTAACCAGAGTAACTGCTAGAACCTGTACGAAGGCATGACTTTCGATCAGCTATGCAAGCGGCACGTTGTCATACCAACCCCACTTTGGCTTATATGAGGTGGAATAATAATCCAACCAGTACGCCATATCGAGCGTCCTGATCTGACCGACATTATCCATAACCTGGTTATTGCCAATATAGAGACAAACGTGACCGTAAATGCTGCCCATGCGGGTATGCGTATGCGAAGGAACGGCAATGACCATTCCAACTTTCAGCTGAGAATAATCGGTGAATTTACAATAATCCCAGTAGTAATCGCAGGCATCTGTATGGACGTTCCTAAATCCGGCACGCTCGTAGATATCTGCAATCCACTCGGAGCACAATCCCGGGCCAGGAGACGGTACCTGTCGGGCAAGTTCAACAATCTTCTTCTGCATAGGATTTGCAAACGCAGAAGGCTGCCCAAGCAAACATGGCGAAACGGTGCTCCCGGGGGCATTGGCGCCCTTCCTTGTAAGTCGAACTTGAACAGCTTGGACATGCGTCCCATAGCCAGTGCTACCGGCAACGGCACCATTTTTAGTCCAACCAAGCCAGCCGACATTATCGACATGGACCCTATACCAAACATCAAAATAGGTTGCTAAGTCACCAGAAAGAGAAATTTTAATAGCCTCAACCGAATTAGATTCAGCGGTAGACGAAAGCTGCTCCCCGTTTGTCTTGCCAGAAGTCCAGCCTACATTCGAAAGATGCAGTTGATAAGCAATCCCGCCGGCAACAGATGAAGTAGTTTTAGCCGAAAACCCGGTGATGGGAATTCCCTGACCGGTCGTACCGGACACCTCTCCGGCAGGGACATAATTCTGCCAAGCACCTTTCACCTGAGCGGAATACGTCACCGTAGGTATTTCAAGATGGGGATAGCCCGATGTATCAGGATGGGAGGTACCCTTCTTAATGAGCTTAATCTGAACAGCCTCGAGAGAGCATGACATACCGGTGGTGCCGGCCTCCTCGCCGTCCTTGGCCCAGGCCATCCAGCCGATGTTGGAGGCGTGCACGCGGTAGTAGACGTCGTAGTCCTTGGCGAGGGAGCCCGTGAGCCTCAGGCGCACGGCCTCGACGGCGCGGCCCTGGCCGGTGGTGCCGCCCTCGGAGGCCGAGGGGGTGTCCCAGCCCTGCCAGCCGACGCCACTTACATTGGCGTTAATTTGCACAGAGCCATCTTCAACGGGATTCAAGATGCTGACCTTAAGATCCTCCACTGATTTAGACTGCCCCGTTGTGCCAGCCGTAGATCCGTCGCGCTTGCTGCTCATCCAGCCAATATTCGAGACATGCGCCTCATACTGAATATGCATCTTGCTGTCATCTACGTTGAGAAGAGAACCGTTGAAGCAGTAGTTCATGTCACAGCGTCCGTTGACGCCCGGGACATTGCCACTGCTTGAATACTGCCAGAAACTGTAGCTGCCAGCATAATCGCAACGCCAATTATATTGAGCGACCCAATGGTCATAACCGCTCAACGACGGAGAATTCAGGTAGTTGTTAAGCCAGTTAAGGTTCGCATAGATACCCGACTTAAAGCCAACGGCCTCCATACGGTTGCAAAAAGCCTGCGCAATCTGGGTAAGCTTATCCTTGCTGAAATCCGGATCTTGCAAGATATAGCTATCCTCAAGATCATAATAAACGGGAAGCGACGGATGATGGCCGCCGAGCCAAGCAAGTGTCCTGTCGGCCTCTTTATTGGCATCCTCTACAGAACGGGCGTAGGAGTAGTAATACACGCCATAAGGAATGCCGAGGCGTTCACATTCAGCAGCGTTCCTTTCAAAAGAATCGTCAGGTTTTCCGTAAACCGGACCGACCTTGAGAATGGCAAAATCAATCCCCGCGGCCTTAACCTTATTCCAATCAACAGTTCCTTGATGATTGCTGACATCGATGCCGCGCGCAACAGCGCCATTGGGCAAAGGATCGTCAGTTAAAGACTGCGCATCGATGTCGCCATTGTCAGAATCGATAAGCACGCCGTTTTCGAAACGCCAAGAGTTCGGTTCCAAAGAGTCGGCTTCGCAGGAATTCATTTCAGTGGAATCATCGGTTGGGGCTTCACCGTTTGACTCGTCAACACGAGACTCTTCGATGCCAATTCCAGGCTGTTCGCCTGAATCAGAGTCTACACCCCCATCAGGACGAGCAGCATTTGCATCGTCACCATACCATTCGGTTACACCCTGAGAACCCGAGGCATCGTCCTGCGCTCCCTGAGAGCTTGCACCTTGAGATTCGTACTCGTTCGATGTTTGCGAGACCGACTGCGAAGCAGCGGCGGCCTGGACCGACAGCGCATACGCGCTGTAAGGCTGAATGATTTGCGACCAGCCCATCAATAGCGTACAAACCAAAGTAGCAGACGCTTTAAGACGTTTCATGCATATCCCCCGAGACAGTAACCACAGATAAAGAAACGAATACTAGCTATATTACCGCACTTCCATACAGGCATTTAAAGCTTAGGAAAGCACCAGTTAGCACACAGTCAAAAAGAGGCGCTCCTGCAACGGAGCGCCTCAACAGACTCTATGCGAAAGGCCTAGCGGCACCGATTACACGACCTGGAGCATTGACCGAGCGCTCGGTCACACCGATCCCAGGCCACGAATCAATGATTCGACCGTTTCCGATATAGATTCCAATATGGCCCTGGTAGTAGACCACATCTCCCCTCTGCATAGCAGAAGTGCTAACCGGCATAAACGTGTTGTTGCGATACCAATTCATGGAGTTGTAGGTTTGCTCGGGCAACCAACGATGGTTATACGGGTTATACCAACCCATATCCATGCCAGTCGCATACAGACATTGCAGCACTAAGCCCGAACAATCAACCGCATCCCCCGGCCAAGAAGACCAAGGCTCGATATAACGCGTCCCGATATATTCACGAGCACGCTGGACGAATGCGTTGATGCAATCCTGTCGCGAAGCGTTGTAAGGAATTCGAGAAGGCGTGACATACGTAAAGTAACCGGTGCAATACGAAGGAAGCTGCACGCTATTGCAACTAACCTTTGGATAAGATCCCGGGGTCTGATACCCCATATAACGATAGGTCTCAAAATACGAATCAGACGTAGAGCCTGGTGCGGAAGCGCCCTTGGGAACAATCTTTACCTGTAATGCCTGAACAGGAATGCCAAGCTTCGTGGTGCCCGCCGGTGATCCATTTTTGGTCCAGCCAAGCCATCCGTAATTTGACACGTGGACGCGATACCAGACATCAAAGTAATTCGAAACGTCACCAGTCAAATTAATCTTCACAGCTTGGATTTGTTGTCCCTGTCCAATGGTTCCCGCTGTGGCTCCATCTGAGACAGCAGATTGCCAGCCGATATTGGATACGTGGGCGGAATACGAAATGCCACCGTTCATGGAACTATCGGAAAGGGACAGTTGCATTGCCTCCATGGCACGGTTCTGCCCAACCGTTCCGGCAACACCGCCATTGCCAACAGACGCTTGCCAGCCAAGACCGGAGCAATTTGCCTTAGCGGATAGCCCAGGAAGCTGGATCAACGCAGCATGATCTTGAACGTGAGCGTCGGACGAACCCTTGGCAACCAACTTAATTTGAATTGCCTCGGCCTGCTTAGACAGCCCAACGGTGCCAGCTGCGGCGTCATTTTTAGCCCAGCCAAGCCAGCCATAGTCTGCAGCATGAATACGGTAGTAAATATCGTATTTTGAAGCGTCGTTCCCGGTCAGCCTTAATTTGACCGCCTGAATTGCGAGGCCCTTGCCAACAGTGCCAGCATAGGAAGCACCCGAGACGTATGGCTGCCAGCCGATATTCGCAACGTGTGCCGACACTTCAACTGAGGCATCGATGCCCTGCGTCGAAATATACAACGCCTGCAGAGAACGAGACATGCCCGTCTGGCCGGCAGTTTCGCCGTTGCCAACGGGAGCCAGCCAGCCCGCAGAAGCAACGTGCGCCTGGGATACAAGACCGATTCCCGACGTTTCGGTAAATGCATTACCGGTAGAACCAGGGGCAGGTTGACCCTTACGAACAAGTGCAACATCTATGCCGCACAAACCGGAAGAACCACCAGAAACGCCACATGCCTGACCATTTGACGCCCAGCCAGTCCAGCCATTACCGGAATCGTATACTCGATACCAAATGTCATAATTGGCAGCAAACTGGCCGCTCAGCGACATTTTTATCGCTTTAATGGGTGCGCCGGATACCGCCTTGGCGGCGCCACCATCCGATGAAGAAGCGCCCCAGCCTGAATACCCATCCATAACGGCATAGGAAATAGACCCGTTATCAGTTTGACCGGCAACGCTCAGGGCAATGGAGTTCAGCAGTTTAGCACCCTTGCCTCCGATCGTGGCCTTTTGACCAGAAGAGGAGCCAAGACTCTCCCCAGAAACGGCCGATCCGGAAACCGTAACAGCATCTGGATCGCCGATAAAGACCTTGGCCGAGGAACCGGGCGCCGCTCCGCCTTTCTCCACGAGAACCACTTTGACCGCTTCGATAGCCCTGCCCTTACCGGCAGAACCAGCGGCAGCACCATTGCAGGCCCAATCGAGCCAGCCAATGCCTGACACATGAGCGCAATACCAGATGTCATATTTATCTGCCGCCTCGCCGGTCAAGCGAATCTGGACGGCCTCGAGGCGCTGAGACTTTCCGGTCGTTCCACAGTGCCCCTCAGACCACTGTTGCCAGCCGACATTAGAAACATGGCCACGAAGCTCAATGGAGCCCGAGTGACCATACCAGCCAAGCTGAGCCTCAAGCGCCTCCATGGGGAGGCCCCTACCAGTTGTCCCGGCAACAGATCCGCCACCTACGGGAGACATCCAGCCAATATTCGATGTATGCGAACG
>CALFDL010000357.1 GCA_937950415.1 uncultured Collinsella sp.
CCGACTACAGCCGCGGCTCGCATTCGTTTGGGCGCATCTTTACGGTGGACGAGGTGGCACGCACCTACGGGCTCGAAGACCAGATCGCGGTGCCGTTCTCGGGCTACGTTAGCAGTGTGCAGCGCGTCGGCAATTCGAACAGCATGCTCGTGGCATCGGGTCAGGCCAAGACCTTCACCGAGTACGACCGCTACGGTCTGCCCATCGCTACCTACGAGATGGAAGCCGAAAAGTATATCTACCGCGTGTACAAGTACGAGCTGTAGGGCTGCGCTTAGGTTTGACCAATGGAGTATGAAAACACGCCGCTCGCCGATACCCCCTCCGCGAGTGGCAGCCATATGGTTTGATAAAAGAAGCATATAGTTGTCGCCAGCCTGCTGGGGACGTTCCCCTCTGACATTGGAGGCTCCAGGTATGTTTCGCGCTCCGTTAAACAACTATCGGTTGGGCTAACATGGGCCGCCGTGCTATTTCGATAACCCTTGCAGTGGTCTGCCTGGCTGTGCTCCTGGGCGCTACAGGGCTGTTTGCTATAAGCCGAGAAACGTCCTATATGCAGGAGTGCGCTTCCGAAGGGTTTGCCATTGACGGTTACTATCGGGACGACAAGACGAGTCTGGAAACCCTGGCCTTTCTTGAAGAGGATAACCATCGGTGGCAACTGGTCGACAAAGACGGCAGCTGCGTTGACGGGCAGTTTAAGCGTACGGACGATCCCAATATCCTGGTATTAAAGAAGGAAAACGGCGAAGAGTTCGGCACGGTTCACGTTGCATATATATCGCGCCGACGCAATCAAGGGCAGATTTACCTAATTAGAAATACTAAGGTGACCCGATTTTATCTTGTGAGCACCGATCCGGCGTTTACGGTGGAGTCTGGCGAGGTCGATTCGGACAGTTGATTCACGGCAATAAAAAAGCGAGCGGGGCGCGGGTGTGAACTGCACCCCGCTATTTGCTCGTGTCCGTATCGCACCTGCGCCTCGTCGTAACTTGCGTCCGTGCGAGCATTCATCCCGCGCTCTGCATCACTTCACATCGAACTCCACGCGATCGAGTTCGGGTACGTTGAGGTCTATGAGCTTGCGGGCGACGTGGCGGTCGTGTGCCCCAAGCGCCTCGCCTGTCGTCACATGGGCGACAATCTCGCGCTCGACAATGCCTTCCTCGTCGCCTTCGGTGGCCGAGGTCTCGACGGCGACGGTATAATCCTTAAAGCCCGGCAGCACCGCCGCGAGCTCGCGCGTGGTTTCGGTGACGCCGTAGCCGTCCTGCACACCGGCCTGCGCCGAGCCAATGGAGCCTGCGGTCATAACGATGCAGGGGATGGCAAAGATGGCCGTTCCCACGATGATGCGGCGGCGCACTTTGCGTGACAGCTCGTCGACCTCGGTGTCTTCCTCAGCGGTCACAATG
>CALFDL010000358.1 GCA_937950415.1 uncultured Collinsella sp.
CAAGCTTGGCAGCCTCGGTCTCCTCGCTGGGCTCGGGAACCGTGGTCTGGACCTCCTTGAGGGTGTCCATGATGTCGTCGTAGGAGATATCAAGCGAGCGCAGCGCCTCGGCAGCGATGCCCTCGTCCTCCTTGGCGAGTGCGAGCAGCAGGTGCTCGGTGCCCACCTTATTTGAGTGCAGATCGAGCGCCTCCTGTTTGGCCATCGACATGACCTTGCGCGCTCGATCGGTAAATCTATCTAACATGCTCGTTTCCTTACATGAGTTCATCGAAATCAAAACGCCCGCCCGTCGGCGGCGCTTTTGTCTCTTTACCCACAGGTTGTCTATGTTAACAGCTGGAGGAATATCTATAAACCCGGCTCACATGAATGCAGGTTATGACCGCATCGCGGGACTCACCGCGCGATGCGCGACAGGCGCCCCGCAAGAGAAACCCTAGGCGTCTTTCACCACGTCGGGACTCGTCGCACGCGATGCGCGATAGGCATCGGCCTCCTTGGAGACGCGTTCGAGCAGCTCGGATGTATCGACGCCCTCGACTTGCGCGACCGTTTCCACCGTCTGCATGGCGACCGCCCTCAGGTACGCGCACGCGCTGTCCCCCGGCTGCTCGAGGTCTATCTCCTCGCCGCCCTCCCGGGCAAAGCCGACCGCCATCACAAAGCCCATGATGCCCGAGACCAGAAAGCCCACCGCAAAGCTCGAATCTGCCTTGAGCTCTTCTCCGTCGGGGTGGACGATCTCTCTCACGCGGTCGATGATGATCGTATGGATGCCCTGCACGACCTGCTCGGCGGCACCCGCCCTCATGGTGATGACGATGCGCCGCAGCAGGCAGCGGACGTCGCGCCGGTCGAACGCCGAAAGGTCGCCCTCGCTCGAAAAATGCCAGAGGGCATCGGTGATGAGCTCGTTATCCTGCAGCAGCTGGGCTATGGCGATGGCGACGAGTTCATCGAAATCGTGAAAATAGTAGTAAAACGTTCCGCGATTGCACTGGGCGGCGCGGGTCACCTCGCCAACCGACAGCTCGAAGATGCTGTTGTTCTCGATGAGCTCCCAAAACGCCTCGATGATACGGGTGCGTGCATCGGGCGCATCGGCGTCCTTACGCGGTCTCGCCATGCGCCTCACCGCACCCCTGCGCCTTGGCGTTCATGATGAGCATCTGAAGACGGTTCTCCACGTTGGCGAAGCTCACGTCGGGATCGTAGTCGAGCGGCAGGAACTGCGCCGTGGGATACTGCTCCTTGAGCGCATGGATGAGCCCGCGCCCCACGACATGGTTGGGCAGACACCCGAACGGCTGCAGGATCACGAAGTTGCGGCAGCCGCGCTTGGCGTGCTCGAGGATCTCCGCCGGAATCAGCACGCCCTCGCCCGCATCGAACGTATGGTGCAGGATCTTATCGCTCGCGCGCACGAGCTCGGGCATGCGCGTCGGCGGCTCGTAGAGCGGGCTCGCCGCGCCCAGGCGGTCGCAACGGTCGTGCGCGAGCTCGAACAGGTTGTCCGCCGTGGCGTACCAGGCCTTTTCGGGCAGCGACAGGTCGACGTGGAACTCGCGCGACTGCGCATGCTTGTAGAAATAGGTCTTGCGGATCACGTCGGTCATGCGCGCCTCGATGACCTCGAGCCCGTTGTCCTCGAGGTAGCGCTCAATCTCGTGGTTGGCGCCGAGATGGAAATTGAGCAGGTACTCGCCCACGATGAGAACGGTCGGATGCGGGTTCGAGCGGTCGTACGGAACG
>CALFDL010000359.1 GCA_937950415.1 uncultured Collinsella sp.
AGAGCTTGCGCAGGAGACGGTCAGAAACTACCTAATCCCAGTTCCGCCCCTCGCCGAGCAGCGTCGCATCGTTTATGAAGTTGATAGGCTTTTCAAAATACTTGCCTAACTGTTTTCATGACCTGGTCGAAAGGAAGATGTCATGAAAACGTTCGTACAATACTTGCAGGAAAAGGGTTATGCGGAAAATACCGTCGAGTCTTTTGCTATATGCCAGCTTATCGATAACACTCAGTCTCTAACAAACCAGTCACTTCTTGCGCACAAAGAGTGGCTGGTTTCCTCGTTTGCACCGAAGACCGCAAACAACCGAATCGGAGCTATCAACGTCTACTTGGATTACATCGCATTCGACGGGATAAGACTTAGGGGAGTACGAATTCAGCAGAAGCCGTTTCTCGACAATGTCATCAGTAACGAGCAATACGTTCAACTGATCGAAGGCCTGAAGCAAGACGGTGATTGGTTTTGGTATTTCATTGTTCGCTTTCTTGGGTGTACTGGCGCGCGAGTAAGCGAGTTAAGACAGTTTAAGGTAGAGCACGTAATCGCTGGATATATGGACATCGTTTCAAAAGGGCAAAAGCTTAGAAGAATTTGGATTCCTGACTCTTTGCGCCAAGAAAGTATTGCATGGAAAGCCGGTTCAATGAACGGTCTTCTATTTCCAGGCAAAAATGAAAACGCGATCACTTCGCGTGGAATATCCATGGGTTTGAAACGAGCGGCTTTACGCTATGGCGTTGACCAAGACGTCGTTTACCCACATTCGTTTAGACACCTATTCGCAAAGAACTTCATCGACCGCAACCCAGACATTTCGCTACTTGCCGACCTGATGGGACACGAAAGTATTGAAACGACACGAATTTATCTGCGACGCACCGCCGATGAGCAACGCGCCGCAGTTAATAAGGCTATTGATTGGTAACGAGCGGCTCAAGCATGACGAAGCGGTCGACGATGCGGTGCTGTTCGGCTAGAGGTGGAATGGGAATCAAGATCTCGGATATCTTAGATACGGCTAATCCTGGCTGCGCTGTAGCAGTTGCATATTGATTCAAATTAAGCGCACTTAGAAACAAACATGCCCACGCAATATCTGCATTCAGAAAGCAGCGGACTATGACCGCATGCTCCGTCGCATAGAAGTCACCAGATGCTCGTTTGACATTTCCGCAAAGGGCACCTTGGCGTCCGATTATTGGATAATCGCCGCTTGCGTTGGGCTTAGCAACGAAGCCGCGGATCCCATTTCCCCCAAAACAAGGGTATGGCGTATTTTCGGTCTGAGTATCAGACAAAAGTGATGCTTTGATATTTTTGCCAGCTTGCATGGAGAAAACCGACCCCAGCCTCGCCCACTCCCAGCCCTCGGGTATCTCGAACGGGATCTCGTCCTCGATGCAGACGGGCTCGGACTCGCGGCCCCTGGCGTCCACCCTCTTCTCATAGCGGCGGCCATCGGAACCGGCGAAGATGATCGACTCGCCGCCCCTGGGGACTTTCATCTTCTTCTCAGTGATAAGCTGGCGGCGCTGGCAGCGAATGCGCTCAAGCAGGACGCTCGCGGGCTCGTCGGCTGGGTCCTGAGGCACGAGCTTTCCCTGCACCGCCATCTGCAGCACGGATTTGCGCAGGCGGCTTGGCAGTGCGGTATCCAGCGCCTCGCGAGCGTCATCGAGCCTCCCGTACTCCTCGACCAGGGGCATGAGCTCGTTCACGCGCTCGACGATGCGGCGCTGCTCGGCCAGAGGCGGGACAGGGAGGATAAAGGCTGGTATATTCCCGAGATTGATTTTGAAGGTGTGAGTGCCACCGCCGACTTTTACAGATTCAATCCATGCGAAGCCGATGGGAGAGTCGATGCAAGAACATATCCACTTTGCAATGGCTGTCAATATCGGGCGAAGCAGTCCCAGGCTAACGAAAATACTAAATTCATAATCAACGTCAACAATAATTGGTTTGCCCAAGGTTCCAATGCGACATAGCAGAATGTCTCCACGACTTGGCTTTGCACGTTTGCAGAGCTCCTCGTGAGTTTCTTGACTGACGTGCCGAACTTTTGTCAAGTCAAACGAGCCGCCAGAAACGTTTTGCACCGAAAGAAACAGTACACCGGACTCGGTATACTGAGGCGTTTTGTGAGTACCGTCCGAAACAAGCGAGAGCAGATTGCCCAATCTCGCTACAGTCGACGAGTTGCGAGACGGCGGCTTCAATCTTGATTTGTGTGGCTATCCACACGAGGAAGAAGAGATTTTGCCGCCCGACGAGCTGATTAGGAGCTACAAAGAAGAGCGCGCTAAGCTCGACGCCGAGATTGACCAGAAGTTAGCTCGAATCTGCGAGATTCTTGGGATTGAGGCGTAGATGAAGGCAAAAGACCTGAAGAACTCAATTCTGCAAATGGCGGTCGAGGGCAAGCTTGTGCCGCAGGATCTGAACGACGAGTCTGCCAGCGTCCTTCTCGAGCGCATCCGTGAAGAGAAGCATAAGCTTATCGCTGAGGGTAAGGCCAAGTTCCCCAAAGGC
>CALFDL010000360.1 GCA_937950415.1 uncultured Collinsella sp.
CGGTCCCGACGGCCTGACCAGCCGCCCGATGGTGTACGCCGGCGGCGATGCCGCTACCGGTGCTGCTTGCTGCTGCGGCGCGCTGGTGCTCGAGGATACAGGGGACGCCGAGGACACGGGCTGCGGGTCCGCAGATGCCGCAGCCCGTGCAGATGGAGAATGCTCCTCATGTTGAGGAGCCGGCGTGCCACCTCCATCCAGGACGTAGTCGACGGTGCGACGACCGAAGACCGCGCAGACCGTCGGCAGGACCACCGATTGCGTGTCAGCGCGGCCGAGCATCTTGATGGCAAAGGTCGAGCCCGCGGGGAACGAGACCGTGAGCTTGGAGCCGTCGTCGGCCGTGGCGCGGGCGTTGAGCAAAAGCCCTGCGTAGGAAGCCTGACGCGCCTTGACACGCTCGACAACCTCGGCCCATTTGCGCTGCAGCTCTCCGGCATCCTCGACCGCGGGCGTCTCGGCAGCACCGGCGGCGGCAACCTGGGCGGCATTGTTGGACTGGGGCTTAGGTGCCGGAGCGGTGGCAGGCGCGGGGGCAGCAACGGGCTGAGGCGTCGAAGCCGGCGCAGGCTGAGGTGCAGGCGCTGCAGACTTGGAAGCTGACACGGACGCAGAACGGGGAGCAGGCTGGGCAGCCGGAACAGCAGCGCCGCGGTCCCAAGGCATGCCACCCTGATGCGCGGACGTAGCAGCGGGGGCAGCGGATGCCGCCGGAGCGGCAGCACGGGCACCCGAAATGAGCGTCGGCTGTTGGGCAGCAGCGGGTACGGATGCTGCAGGCGCGGCGGCCTGAGCAGCAGCCACGCTCGCCGGCACGGCGGCATTGGCAACCATGGCCTCCAGGCGTGCCACGCGCTCGGCCAATGCCTCAATCGTTATATCAGCCTCGGGACGTGCCAGGCGCGTGCAGGCGATCTCGAGCACCAGGCGCACGTCGCTCGCGCCCCTCATCTCCAGCGCGGCATCGTCGAGCACTGTCAGCACACGGGCCAGGCGGTCGGCAGGATGCTTGCCAAAGGCAGCGGCCTCGGCAGCAAGCGCCTCGGCCTGCTCGGAGCCGCCCTCAAACAGCTCGGCGCGAGCACCGGCAACGCAGGCCACATACACGTCACGCACATGTGCCACCAGGTCGCGCGTCAGCTCCAGCAGGTCGTTTCCTTCCTCGACCTGCGCACGAATCAGTCCATAGAGCTTGGCAACATCGCGATCGGCAATGGCGCGGGAAAACTCGCCCAGAATCTGGTCCGAAACCTCGCCTAAAAGCGAGCGGGCGTCGTCCGCATGCACAGAACCGTTACCAAAGACGCTCAGCTGCTCCAGCGTGGACAAGGCGTCGCGCATGCCACCCTTGGCATGGCGCGCCACGATAGCCAGCGCCTCGTCGTCGTAATCGAAGCCCTCCTGCTCGCACACGTATGCCAGGCGATGCTCAATATCCTCGTTGCCGATGCGATGGAAATCGAAACGCTGGCAGCGCGAGAGGATGGTCTCCAGAATCTTTTGCGGGTCGGTGGTGCACAGCACAAAGATCACGTGTGCCGGCGGCTCCTCAAGCGTCTTGAGCAGCGCGTTGAACGCCGCCGTCGTGAGCATGTGGACCTCGTCGATGATATAAATCTTGTACTTGCCGCGCACCGGGGCAAAGTTGACGGAGTTGATAATTTCCTCGCGCACATTGTCCACGCCCGTGCGGGAGGCGGCATCGAGCTCGTAAACATCGGGGTGGTTACCCTCGGCGATGAGCTCGCACTCCTCGCAAGTACCGTCGGGCATGCAGCCGCTTGCACCCTCGGCGCGCGCCGCCTCGGCATTGCGGCACAGCAGCGCCTTGGCCAGAATGCGCGCCATGGTGGTCTTGCCCGTGCCGCGCGGTCCGCAGAATAGGTACGCGTGGGACAGGCGCCCCTCGGTGATGGCGTGCTCGAGCGTCGAGACGATATGCTGCTGGCCCACCACGGAGTCAAAGGTGAGCGGGCGATACTTTCGGTACAACGATTCCATGGGTGCTCCCCCGGGTATACTGAGTCTTGTTGCCGCGGCGGCCATGCGGTCGCACGGCATACTGCATTCCATAATAACCCGTACGGCGAGCCCGCCGCGATAGGAGTCCAAAGAGCATGGCAGACGCAGAGAGCAACCTCGTTCCCTCCGAAGCAGCCGACCAGGTCGAGGTCGCGCTCGAGGAGCAGGCCGCAGCCGACGACGGTATCCTGTACCTCAACGAGTACCAGTACGAAAACGACCTGGTCACCGACTTCGCCCGCCTGGTCGCCTCGCCCAGGCGCCGTGGCTCCCTGTACGTCGCCGCCGCGATTGCCGCGCTCATCGGCATCGGCATGCTGGTGGCCGGCGGCAACTGGATCAAGTTCGGCGTCGTGCTGATCGTGTTCGGCGCCTTTTTGGCTTGGTGGAGCAAGAACCTCCACCACACGCTTGCCCGCGACTTTATCGATGCCGTCGAGGCCGACAAGTCCATGGGCGGCCGCTACCGCCGCGTCGCCGCCAACGAGAACGGTCTGATGGTATGGGGCAAGAGCGGCAAGTCGCAGTTCTTCCCGTTTGAGAAGCTCGACCACGTGCTCGACGGCGAGCGCATCTTTGTGGCCATGTTCGCCGACCAGGGCGTGACGATCCCCAAGGACACCTTTGTGCGTGGCGATGCCGAGCAGTTTGGCTCCTTCCTCAAGGCACGCATCAACAAAAAACTCCGCATCGAGACCAAACGCAAGAAGATGAAGGCAGAAAAGGCCGCTGCCGAAGCCAAACAGGGCGACAAGCCCCAGGAGACCAAGGGCAAGCAACGCAAGCAGAAGAAGAACAAGAAGAAGCGCTAAGGCCAAGTCAGACAGGCAGCCTCGCATCCCGCTATCCTCCCCATGCACCCGAGCGTGCTACACTAGCAGCATCTATGCCACCGCGAATGGCTCGGCCCCGCGCCCGCCGCTCGCAAACGAACTTTAAACGCACGAGGGTTGGCCATGCCGCTTTTCTCGCAACATACCGCCCGGTTCTCGCCGGACGTTCCTTTGGAGGGCACCAGCTCTCGCGAGCTGCTCAAGCGGTACCAGCCGCTCGAGACGCTTGCGACCGGCGGTTTTGGTTCCATCGAGATCTGCCGCGACACGCACCTGCGCCGCCGCGTCGCCATTAAGCGCATCCCCCTTATTAACGGTGTCGGCATGCCCGCCAGCGACATCATGGATGTCCTGCGCGAGGCGCACACTGCCGCCATGCTTCAACATCCCAACATCGTGCAGGTCATCGACTTTACGCACGACACAGCCTATGCCTACCTGGTTATGGAATATGTCGATGGCATGTCGCTGGCCGAGTTTTTGCACCGCGTGGACGGTCACTCACTTACCTTTGACGAGGCCGCGGCCATTGCCGATGCCCTAGGCCAGGCGCTCACCTTCGCCCATAGTAATGGCGTACTCCACTTGGACATTAAGCCCGCCAACGTGCTCATCGACCACTCGGGCAATGTAAAGCTCACCGACTTTGGCATGGCGCGACTGTCGTCCGCCGGTGGCTTTGGCGGCTCGCGCGGCGGCACCATCGGCTACATGCCGCCCGAGCAGCTCGATATCGAGACCGGCACGGTCGACGAACGCGCCGATGTCTTTGCCCTTGCCTGCGTTATCTATGAGGGCTTGTGCGGCAGCGCTCCCTTTATGGCGGCCACGCCCGCCGACTCGCTCGACCGCATCATCGGCGGCGCCACCTATCCCAGCGAGCTGATACCACACTTTCCCCCGGGAGCCGAGGCCGCGCTCATGAGCGCGCTCTCCCCCATGCCGCAGGACCGCCCCAGCAGCATCGAGGCATTTTGCGACCAGCTCCTTGCCGGTCTGGGCAGCGTGCGCGAGGGCCGTCGCAGTCTGGAGCAAATGGTTGGCGAGCTTTCGGATGACGAGCAGGAGCTCAACGATATCGAGCCGTCGTACTACGAGGACGACGCCATCGAGGTCGACCCCGCGCTCGGCTGGGCGGGCACGCGCTGGAGCCATGCGCGCGACTACACCATGCACGCTATCTCGGCGCTAACGTGCGGCACCTTTAGCTTTTTACTGATGCAAACGGCCGGGGTCGCGGCGCTTCCCGGGTTGGTCGTCGCGGCTATCGCGATCGGAGCGGCGGCTGGCCTGGCCCCCCAGATCGGCTCGGCCATCTCGGCTGTGGGCTTTTTGGTGCTCATGGCCAACGCCACCATGCAGGCGCAGGGCATCCTGTCGATGTTGCCCGTCGCGGTGATCTTTGCAGCTGCCATGTCCGGTTGGTGGATCGCCT
This sequence comes from uncultured Collinsella sp., assembly GCA_937950415.1. Taxonomy (GTDB): domain Bacteria; phylum Actinomycetota; class Coriobacteriia; order Coriobacteriales; family Coriobacteriaceae; genus Collinsella. Next base: position 4,291 of record CALFDL010000360.1, read on the forward strand.
GGGGTCGCACCGAGGCTGCCGCGAGCGCCGCGCTCACCTGTGCACTCGCGCTTGGCTGTCTGACTGGCAATACCTTCCTGGCAGCTGGGGTCGCCGCCGGCGTCGCGTCATTTTGGCTCGGCCCGGCAAGCGCCGCCGCGGCAACGGGCATGGGCGCGCTTTTTGCCCGTCTGGCCACGGTCGCGCTTTCAGCCGGAGGCGTGCTGGGGCTCAGCAATGTCGCCGCGGCGCTGGGAGACCCGCTCCTTTGGGCTGCCTTTGTGCTGGTCGCGACAACTGCCGCGGCGTCATCTGCGCTGCTCAATGCCCATGCCAAGCGTGCCGACCGGGGCTCAAACCTTGCCGCAATCGCCGCCATCGCCGTCACCGGCATCGGCTGCGCAGCGGCATCCTGTCTTGCACACCATATGGAAATTGCCAGCCTTGCAGCCGCGGTCGCCGCCAAGGCGGCAGTTGCGGGAACCCTATCCTCTATAATCGTTGGGATATGCCTATATTTGCTCGGATACCAAAGAACCTATACGGAGAGTGATCTTTCGTGAACTTCCTGAACATCTTCGAGGACCACGTGGCCGGCATCTTCGGTGCCACCCGTGCCCCGTTCTCCTTTAAGAAGCTTGCCAAGCAGGCCGCTCGCGACATGGAGGATCAGACTCTGGTGATTAACGGCGTCAACACGGCGCCGGCACTCTATACCATCCTGATCGCCGCCGACGACGATCCCATGCTCGCCCCGTTCTACCCCAAGCTTTCGCGCGAGGTCCGCGAGTTTGTGAAGGCGCAGGCCGAAAAGCGCCGCTATGTCTTTGTCGGCGAGCCCCTCGTGCGCTTTATGATCGATCCGCAGCTGCGCGCCGGCAAGTTCTCGGTCTTTGCCGAGAACGTCGATGCCCCCACGCTCGGCCGCCTGTACGAAGAAGAGCGCGCCTATCAAAACGGCCTGGGCCAGAACAACTCCGCGGTAAGCCGTGCCGCCAGCGCCCCGCGCGCCGGCCAGCAGCAGTTTGCTGCCCCGCAGCAGCAGCGCCCCGCC
>CALFDL010000361.1 GCA_937950415.1 uncultured Collinsella sp.
ACGTTTGCCCAGATAAAACCTGCCAAAATAAACCTGTCCCTTTTTGGTAGGTTAGTGGCGGTACTCGGCGATGATAAAGTCGATATCGGTCTGAAGGGTATCGAGGTTTGCCAGGCGCTCTTTGTCGGCGGGGCGCGTGCGGTAGTAGTACGGCGTCATCTGGAACACCGCCTCGATGTCGGCCTGGGTCTGGAGCGTAATGTTCGCAGACACCCGCTGCGTTCCGACCAGTTTAAGCTCGGTGGTCTGTGGCAGCTTTTCGTCGTTGAGATATGGCGTGTCGTAGAGCACCTCCTTGAGGCCAAACAGATGCCGAGCACCCGGCACCACGGTGTAGAGCGAGCCCTCGGGCGCCAGCACGCGGGCAAACTCACGCTCGTTAAAGGGAGCGAAGAGCTCGGTCACCATATCGAAGGCGCCGTCCGCCACGGGGATGTCCTTCATGTTGGCCACGAAGTAGGTCGCATCGCCGCGCTTGGCAGCCAGGCGCACCATCTCCTTGCCCAAGTCGAACCCGTAAGCATCTACGCCCGATACCGCGCCCATGGCGCTGGTGTAGTAGCCCTCGCCACAGCAAATGTCGAGCAAGGTCATAGGACCGTTCGCAGACGCAGCACGCCCAGTCGCCCGCTCGCGCACCAGCTCGACCATCGCATCGCGCAACGGCGCGTAGTATCCACGGTTCAGAAAGTCACGACGGCTGCGCGCTTGCGACTTGGGATCGCCCATGGAGTCGCCGCTCTTGGACGAGCGCAGCAGATATAGATAGCCCTCGCGCGCACGGTCAAAACGGTGTCCGCCCGTGCATGCAGCACCGCGCTCGTCGTCCACCAACGGTTCATGGCAAACGGGACACAACAACATGGCAACTCCTTAGCGCGAACAACACAACGCCCACCATTGTCGCACGCCTTCCCCACCTAGTCATAGAAGAGACAAGGAGTGTCCCCAGCTGCCGACAGAAAAGGAACGTCCCTAAGCGCCGGCTGGCTGCATTAGGAGTATCATCGTCTGCGCAAATAAGCACGAAAGAGCATATTAGAGATTGAGAGCGTATGGCAGACACCGCATCTAAGCACATTGACATGACCACCGGCTCGCTGTGGCGCAATATTCCCCTGTTCGCCTTCCCCGTGGCCGCCACGAGCATCTTGGAGCAGCTGTCGAACCTCATCGCCACGGTCATCATCGGTAACTTCTCGGGCGACCAGGGAACCCTCGCCATGGCGGCGGTCGGCTCTAATGTTCCGCTTACCAGTCTTATGCTCAACCTGTTTATCGGCATGTCGCTTGGCTCCAACGTGGTCATCGCCAACGCTATCGGCCGCAACGATCAGAACATGGTCAACCGCGCCGTCCACACCTCGATCCTTATGGCACTCGTGGGCTTTGTCGTCATCGCGCTGGGCGAGGTCTTTGCCGAGCCCATGCTCGCCGCGCTCAACGTCCCCGCCGAGACCATGCCGCTCGCATCGCTCTACCTGCGCGTCTTTTTGCTGAGCATGCCCTCGATCTTGCTCTACAACTTCGAGGCCGCGATCTTCCGCTCCGTCGGTATTACCCGCATGCCGCTCCAGGCGCTCGCCGTGTCCACCGTCCTCAATATTGGCTTGGACCTCATCTTTGTTCCCGTGCTCCATTGGGGCGTCGCCGGCGTGGCCATCGCCACGGCCATCGCCTATACCACAAGTGCCGTCACACTCTTTATCCGTCTGCTCAAGACCGACTCCGTCGTCCGCGTCAACCCGCGCGACCTTGCTATCGACCCTGTCGCCCTTAAGCGCATCGTCAAGATCGGCCTGCCCGCCGGCATCCAGAGCGCCGTCTTTGCCGTCGCGAACATCATTATTCAGTCTGCCATCAACAGCCTGGGCACCGAGGTCATGGCAGCCTCCAGCGCGGCCATGAGCCTAGAGTACGTGTGCTACAACCTACTCAACAGCTTTAGCCAGGCCTGCACCACCTTTGTGGGGCAAAACCACGGCGCTCGCCAGATCGACCGCTGCACCAAAACGCTCAAGGTCTGCCTGGTCGAAGGCGGCATCGTCGCGCTCACCACCATCGTCATCATCGTCGGTCTGGGGCGCGAGATCCTGGCGCTCTTTAACAGCGATCCCAACATCGTCTCGATCGGCTATATCCGCGTGTGTTCGATCTTCCCGGCGTACGCCTTTAGCATGTTCTACGAAAACATGTCCGGTTACCTACGCGGCTTTGGCATCTCGCTCATGCCCGCCCTCATCACCATGATCTGCGTCTGCGGCATTCGCTTCTATTGGGTATTCTGCGTGTTCCCGCACTTCCGCACCTTTGCGAACATCATGATGGTCTACCCCATCAGTCTGGGCACCACGGCGTTCTTTATGGTCGTGGCGGTACTACTCTGCCACCCGGCACGCACCTATCGCGACGCCCAAGCCAAAGCGACAGCCCGCTAAACACCGCACTCAATGTCACGTCAGTCATTAATTGACAATATGCGAGCTCATATAGTCGATAAAACGCCTCGTGGCGATAGGCATGGTGTCCCAGCTGCGCCAAGCTGCCACCACGTCGCGCGAGGGAGCATGCACGATGGGACGTACGCGAATATCGGCCCTCATGCCCTCGACGGTACGACGATACAGCATACTCACGCCTAGGCCCTCCTCCACCATCGCCATGATGGTGTAGTCGTCGGTCACTTCACTCGTCACGTGCGGCGACAGCCCATGCGCCGCGAATGCATCGAGCACCAGGCTCTGCTCGCCCTCGTCCAGCAGCACAAACGGCTCGGACGCCAGGTCGGCGAGCGTTACCTTTTCCTTTGCCGCCAGCGGATGTGCGGCCGGCAACAGCGCCACCAACTCGTCGTGATAGACCACGCGCTTCTCGAGCCCGACGGTAAACCCGCGCGCCGTAAAGCAAAAGTCAACCACGCCATCGTGCACCCACTGGGCGTTGCGCGTGTAATCGCCCTGCTTGAGGGTAAAGTGCACGCCCGGGTGCAGAGCCCCAAAGTCGCGAATCACGCGCGGCAATACGGTGCGGCTCACGTTGGTAAACGTCGCAATGCGAATATCAGTCGACGAAAGCCCCAGCAGCTCCTGGCGCTTGCCCTCAAGCTCGGCCTCGGCAGTTACAATCTGGCGCAGATACGGCAGGTACTGTTTGCCGTCGCGCGTAAGCGACACACCCTGCTTGCCGCGCTCGATAAGCGTGGTACCCAGCTCGCGCTCGAGCGCCTTGACGGCCTGGC
>CALFDL010000362.1 GCA_937950415.1 uncultured Collinsella sp.
GCGTTCCGCCCCATCGTCCTGTGCCCGCTCGTGGGCCTGGTGCTGGGGGACCTGCAGACCGGCCTTGCCGTCGGCGCCAGCCTGGAGTTGCTGTTCATGGGCTCGATCTCCATCGGTGCCTACGTACCGCCTAACGAAACCGTCGGCGGCGTGCTCGCCTGCGCGTTTGCCATTCAGCTCGGTCAGGGTACCGAGACGGCCATCGCGCTCGCCATGCCTATCGCCGTCCTTTCGCTGACGATCGGCAACATTACGGATGCTGGATTCTCGATCATTGTTGACATTGCTGACAAATGCGCTGCCAAGGGCAACCTCAAGGGTATCTACGCGGCACATTGGAGTATGGGCCTCTTTGGCTGCCTTGAGTACTTCCTGCTGTGTGGCGGCGCATTCTACCTGGGCTCCGATGCCATCCAGGGCCTGCTCGACTTCATCCCGACCTTTGTGATCGACGGCTTTGGCGTTGCCGCCAACATCCTGCCGGCCATGGGCTTCGCCATGCTCGGCCGCCTGGTGCTCACCAAGCAGCTCGTGCCCTTCTACTTCCTGGGCTTCCTGCTGTGCTCCTACGCCAACGTGCCCGTCCTGGGCGTCGCCCTGATCGCCATCATCATCGGCATCGACAAGTTCGACCTGCTCGGCCTGGGCGGAGCCCAGCCCCAGCTCTCCGCGGAAGGGGATGAGGACGATGACTTCTAGTCCCGAGAACAAGATCACGCGCTCCGACCTCGTCAAGAGCGCCGTCAACGTCGGCGCCCTGGGCATGGAGTTCTCCTGGACCTACTACAAGCAGATGAACATCGCCTTCTGCCTGATGGTCGCCAACATGCTCAAGAAGATCTACGCCGGCCGCCCCGACGACTACGCCGAGGCCCTGCACCGCCACTGCGCGTTCTTCAACATCACCGTCCAGTTCGCCCCGTTCGTCGGCGGCATCGCGATGGCCATGGAGGAGAAGGTCGCCCGCGGCGAGATCGAGCCCGAGAGCGTCAACGACGTCAAGGCCGCCCTCATGGGCCCGCTGTCCGGCATCGGCGACTCCATCTTCCTGTCGACGCTGCGCGTGGTCGCCGCCGCGGTGGGCATCAGCCTGTGCCAGGCCGGCAACCCCTTCGGCCCCATCGCCTTCCTGCTCATCTACAACGTCCCCGGCTTCGCGCTGCGCATCTGGGGCGCCGTCAAGGGCTACGAGCTGGGCGTGGGCTTCCTGGACGAGGCCCAGAGGACCGGCCTCATGCAGAAGATCATGACCTGCGTGGGCATCGTGGGCGTCATGGTCGTGGGCGCCATGTGCAAGGACATGTTCTGGGCCAGCATCCCGGTGGCCATCGGCTCGGGCGAGGACGCCCAGACCCTCCAGGACATCCTGGACGGCATCATGCCCGGCATGCTCGGCATGATCGCCTTCTGGCTGTACTACTGGCTGCTGTCCAAGAAGATCAACCCCATGGTGCTGATCGTGGCCACCATGGTCGTGGGCATCATCGGCGCGTTCTTCGGCGTGCTGGCGTAAGGGCCCGGCCTATTATCTGCCCCCAAGGGAAACGGCGACCCATTGCGGTCGCCGTTTTTTATTACCGAAAGCTAGCTGGAGGTGCTTCGTGATTCGATCTGACAATCCACCCAATAATGGCGTGAGCGGGGCGATGTATCTATTTGGCACGGCGCTCTTATGGAGTTTTATCGGCATCCTCGTTCGCGCCAATTCGCAGTCAGCTCTTTTGATCGGTGCCGTTACGGCAATATTTATGGCGCTCTTTATCCTGCTCGTCGGTAGGCCCGTCCTCCGCGTCAGCCGTCTTATTGTCCTTGTGGCCGTCTGCAACTTCGTGACGGGCACCACGTTTAACTTTGCCAACCAGCTCACGACGGTCGGCAACGCGATCGTCCTGCAGTACACCTCGATGATTTTCGTTATCGTGTATCAGTCGCTCGCAACTCGCACGTTGCCCTCGCCTGCGAAGATTGCCTCCGTGTTGGTTGCTTTTACGGGTATGGGACTTTTCTTTTTAGGCGATTTGAGCGCCGAGGGCATGCTCGGCAACCTGCTTGCCGTCATTTCGGGAGCCACCTTTGGGCTGTGTTTCTTTTTGAACTCTCGCCCCGATGCGTCGCCCATGGTGTCCTCGCTCATCTCCTGCGGTATCTCGATGCTGCCGATCGTCTATTTTGCTGGCGCCCTAGACTCCGTGAGACCATTTGAGTGGGGGCTCATGCTGGTGCATGGCCTTTTTTGCAGTGGCCTTGCGAGCGTGCTGTATGCCAAGGGGATCGCGCGAACCAACGCGTTTGCGGCCAACTTGGTTTGCATGAGCGAGGTCGTGCTCGCTCCCTGCTGGTCGGCACTCTTCTTTGGCGAGGTTTTTCGCTGGAACGAGTTTTTGGGCGCGGCGATTATCGTTTTGGTGATTGTGGCCAACTTGGCATCCGATGCCTTTGGCGATGGCTTTCTGGTGGCGCTTGTCCGCCATCGAAACAAAGAGCGCGCCTGATGAGATACGTCTGCCGTTTACGGTAAAAAACACCCCGCTGAGCGAGTGGTATTAAATAGTAAGAACCTGCATATCTATAATTGGTATCAAATCATTTGTGCCTGGCATGGGTGTTAGCAGCACACCAGGTACGCTTCGAGCCGTGGAATCGAACTCCCGGAATTGATATCAACAACGCGCGCGACGGGAGTGACGACGGTTCGAGATTCCTTATTGGGAGGAATTATGCTTGTCCAAGCAATCCTCGTCGGCTTAGTCGGAGCGTTTGGATGCCTCGACTACCAGCTCGGCACCCTCTACGCGTTCCGCCCCATCGTCCTGTGCCCGCTCGTGGGCCTGGTGCTGGGGGACCTGC
>CALFDL010000363.1 GCA_937950415.1 uncultured Collinsella sp.
CGATGGCGCGGCGAATGCTATCGAGGGGCGTGATGCTCAAAGCGGAGTCCTTTCTATTGCTGCGCTTTAGTATAGACGCGACGGTGTTTGCTCGTGTTTTTGAACGGATTGTTCAATATTTTCGGCGGGTGGCAGTAAATTGTCGGTAAGCGTGCGGTATCCTGTTCAAGTTTTATGACCCCCCGATGCCGCCCGCGCGGTACCAAGGAGTTCTTACCTATGGACGTCGCCGCATTCTTGCTGGCTCTTGTGCCGATCATTTGGCTTGTCGTGATGCTGCTGTGCTTTAAATGGCCAGCTTGGAAGGCCGCTATGGGCTCGTTCGCCCTTTCGTGTGTGCTCGCCTTCGCATGGTGGCATCTGCCGGTGGTGCAGATCGCGACTGCCTCGCTCGAGGGCTTTTTGATGGCCCTGTGGCCCATCGTGTTGGTGATTATCGCCGCGGTGTTCACGTATAACCTGTGCGTGCGTACAGGCGCCATGGACGTGATCGGCAGCATGATTACCTCCATCAGCAGCGACCGCCGTCTGCTGGCGCTGCTCGTGGCCTGGTGCTTCGGCGGCTTTATGGAGGGCATGGCCGGTTTTGGTACCGCTGTTGCCATTCCCGCCGGCATGCTCGCGGGCCTGGGTTTTGAGGCCGTGCCCGCCGTGTTGATCTGCCTGCTGGCCAACGGCGTGCCCACGCCCTACGGCTCCATCGGCATCCCCACGGTGTCCGTTGCCGATCTGGTGGGTCTGGATCCCCTGCACCTGGCGACCGTTCAGCTGGTGCAGCTCGCGCCGTTCTTTGTGGTGATACCGCTGCTTATCGTACTGGTTGCGGGCCGTGTCGCCGATGATCAAGGCAACGTTGCGAGCGTTGCCGAGCGTATGCACGGCGTTGCCGGCGTGGCGCTGCTTTCCGGTGTGTCCTTTGTAGGTGCTGCCCTGGTCGTTGCCATGTTTGTGGGTCCCGAGCTGGCCGTAGTCGTGGGCTCCATCGTGTCGCTTGCGCTGACCGCCGCGCTTGCCATGCGCACCGAGAAGTCGGGACATCTGGATGCGCGCTTCCATATGAATATCGAGGCCGGCGAACAGCTCACCGCTAAGTCGGCGCTTTCGGCCTGGTCGTGCTTCATCCTGATCTTTGTGCTGCTGTTGGGTACCTCCAACCTGGTGCCCGTCGTGCACGCCGCGCTCGCGCCGTTTACGAGTCACGTGCAGGTGTATTGCGGCGAGAACCCCGGTACCCTTACGTTTTCGTGGGTCAATACGCCGGGTGTCTGGATTTTCCTGGCGGCGTTTGTCGGTGGTGCGATTCAGGGCGCTTCGCCGCGCTTGATGGGCGAGGTGCTGGTCACGACCGTCAAGCAGATGATGCCGACGGTCATCACCATGCTTTCGGTGCTGGGCTGCGCCAAGGTGATGGGCTATGCCGGCATGATTTCGTCGATCAGCGCGTTTTGCATTGCGGTCGCCGGCGGTCTGTACCCGATTCTGGCTCCGTGGATTGGTGCGGTTGGTGCATTTGTGACCGGTTCGGGCACGTCATCGGGCATGCTGTTTGGCCCCATCCAGAGTCAGGCTGCCACCGCGCTGGGCGTGAGCGACTACTGGATGGTTGCGCTCAACGCGCTTGGCGTCGCCGCCGGCAAGATGATCTCGCCGCAGACCCTCGCCATTGGTCTTGCCGCCGTGCACGTGCGCGGTAAGGATGCCGAACTCCTGGGCGCGGTGCTGCCCTACGCTGCTGGCATGCTGGTCCTGATGAGCGCCATCGCCATGCTCGGCCAAAACCTGCCGCTGTAGTTGACACTTGGGGACGTTCCTTATGTGCCGGCATCCGGGGACGCTCCTTGGTTGTTGCCTGTTCAAGAGTGTCCCCAACGACTAGTTGTTTAAGAACGTCCCCAATGGCTAGGCCGCTTGCGTGCGATTTTTGACCGTTGGGCGGGCTTGCCGCCCTTGCCGCAAAAACGTTTTTGCATATCGGGTACAACGGGCTTTACGTGAGTAAAGTGCGCGCCGCGTCCACGTGTCGCGTTTTTAAAGGAGGCCCCATGCCTGGTGTTACCCCTGCAGAAGTTCTGTCCAACTTTGGTATTACGTTGGTCGAAGATCCCGCCGAGAATCAGTCCCGTCTGCTGGTCGATCTACCCGCCGCGGAGCTCGTCGAGCACGCCATCCGCCGCGAAGAAGGTCGTATGGCATCCAACGGCGCGCTGGTGATCGAGACGGGGGAGCGCACCGGCCGTTCGCCCAACGACCGCTTTATCGTCGACACGCCCGACGTGCACGACAAGATCGCCTGGGGCGCGGTCAACCGCTCGCTGTCCGTCGAGAGCTACGAGACCATCAAGGCCGGCATCGTCAACTACCTCAACGAGCGCGACGTGTTCGTCACCCGAGGTATGGCCGGCGCCGATCGTAACCACACACGCCGCCTGCTTGTCGCCTGCGAGCGTGCCAGCCAGGCGCTCTTCATTAAGCAGATGCTCGCCCGCCCGCTTGCCCGCGAAATCGCACGCACCGGCGAGCCGGACTTCTGCGTCCTTGCCGCACCCGGCTATCAGTGCGACCCTGCCATCAAGGGCCTCAACTCCAGCGCCGCCGTGGTCATCAACTTCCAGGAACGCGTGATTCTGGTCGCCGGCACCGGTTACTCCGGCGAGATTAAAAAGTCGATCTTTAGCGTCATGAACTATCTGCTGCCCGTCGAGGACGACGTGCTGCCCATGCACTGCTCGGCCAGCATGGATCCCGTCACGCACGAGACCGCCGTGTTCTTTGGCCTTTCGGGCACGGGCAAGACCACGCTTTCGGCCAACCCCACGCGCCTACTGATCGGCGACGACGAGCACGGTTGGTCCGACATGGGCATCTTCAACATCGAGGGTGGCTGCTACGCAAAATGCGAGGGTCTGGACGCCTTCCACGAGCCCGAGATCTTCAACGCCGTCCGTTTTGGCGCCATTTGCGAAAACGTGGTGCTCGACGAGAACCGCAAGCCCAACTACGACGACATCTCGATCACGCACAACACGCGCGTGGCATACCCTGTGGAGCACATTCCCAACGCGTGGACCAAGGGCATGGGCACCACTCCAAGCGTCGTGCTCTTCCTGACCTGCGATGCCTTTGGCGTGCTGCCGCCCATCTCGCGCCTGACGGCCGACGCCGCCATGTATCACTTTGTGACGGGCTTTACGGCCAAGATCCCCGGCACCGAGGTCGGCGTCACCGAGCCCACACCCACGTTCTCTTCGCTGTTTGGCGAGCCGTTTATGCCGCTCGACCCCATGGTCTACGCTAAGATGCTCGGCGAGCGCATCGCCGACGGCCGCACGCGCGTCTACTTGGTCAACACCGGCTGGATCGGCGGCGGCTACGGCGTTGGCCATCGCATCGAGCTGGCCTACACGCGCGCCCTGGTGGCCCGCGCCCTCGACGGTACCATCGAGGACAGCGAGTTCGTGCACGACGACATCTTTAACGTCGACATTCCCACCACGTGCCACGGCGTACCCGACGGCATCCTGGTGCCGCGCCAATACTGGCAGAGCACCGCGCGATACGACGAGGCCGCGCACAACCTGGCGGTGATGTTCGAGGAGAACTTCGAGAAGAAGTATTCGCACCTGCCCGAGTCCGTCAAAGCCGCTGGCCCGCACGCCCAGGTGTCCGCCGAGGCCCGTCATCGCGGCCGCGGCCTACTGGGACTCCGTCACTAGCGTCGCCGCGAGTCCATATCCACCACAAAGGGGACAGACACCGTTGTGGTGGTTTTGCTCGCGCGGAAGACTCGGGTTACAATACGCCTGACATATCGTCCCCTTCTCCGGATGGGGACAGCGTAAGCGCTCTTGTGGCGGCACCGTAGGACTTTGAAGGTGGCCGTCGTAAGGGCGCTTTTTGTTTAGTCACCCGGGCTCGGGCGCATGCTATGAAGGGAGAGCACATGAAGAGTTTCGTTGCCGAGGATTCATTCTGGGAGCTGTTTCCGCAGGCAGCGGTCGGTGTTGTGGTCGTGGAAGGCATGAAGCCCACGGCTCGGATTCCTCAAGAGGACGTGGATGCGATTGCGGCGTTGCTCGACCGCGCCAATATCGATGCGGAGCGTCATCTGACCAGCGATACTATCAGCGAGAACGCACCGGTCAAGGCATGGCGCGAGGCCTATCGTCTGTTCAAGACCAAAAAGGGCGCGCGCTGCTCGATCGAGAACTTGCTCAAACGCGTGCTCAAAGGCAAGCCGGTGGGCCACATTACGCCCGCGGTGGATATCTATAACACGGTGTCGCTGGCCTACGCGCTGCCCGTTGGCGGCGAGGACCTGCGCGCTATCGAGGGCGATCTGCGCCTGGCGGTGACCGACGGCGGCGACGCGTTCTTGCCACTTGGCGAGGAGGCAGATGATCCGACGCTGCCCGGTGAGCTTGCCTATATCGATGATGCGGGCGCCGTGTGCCGTTGCTGGAACTGGCGTGATGGCGTTCGTACGGCGCTGTCCGACGATTCGGCGGACGCATTTCTGGCGATTGAGTGCGTGGAGCCCGAGCGGATGGGGGATTGCCAGGCCGCGATCGATCGCTTGGCCGAGCTGCTCGAACGATATCTGGGAGCGTCGGTCGTCGTTAAGACGCTTGTAACCCGCGACAATCCCTGCGTGGAGCTGTAGCGGCGCCTAGAACCTATTGATGTCCCAAACCACCACAAAGGTGCCTGTCCCCTTTGTGGTGGTTTTTATGTTGATGGGTTAACAATTGGGATATTTGGGTACGGGGGTTCGGACATGCGGCTAAGATGTTAACCCGTTAGCATCATGCAAGCGAAAGGCGGTCGTCTCCCATGCAGCAGAACGACGAGACACGTTTCGAGGACTTTGTCGGACTGATCAGCGGGCTCTACAAGGAGATCCAGCGCATTAAGACATCCGAGGGCGCAAGGCTGGGCCTCAAGGGCTCCGACGTTATGTGCCTGTACTATCTTGAGCGCAGCAAGGACGGCCTGACTGGCGCTGACCTGGCTCGCATGGCAGGCGTGACCCGTGCCGCCGTCTCGCGCACGCTCGCGCATCTGGAGGAGGGCGGCTACGTCGAGGTCGATGATTCGGGTGATGCCGCCGTTAAGTATCGTGCTCCGGTGCGCCTGACCGCTCTGGGCGGCGAGAGCATGAGCGAGGCGGACCGCATCATTCGCGAGGTGCTCGACACCACCGGTAAGGCTATGGGTGTGGAGCAGCGCGAGCAGATGTATGCGTCGCTGCGTACGATTCTCAACACCCTGCGTGAGATCTAAGGCCGCCAAGGCATTTGCTTCCCATTAAAAACTGCATAGTCCCGTTTGAGCGCGTATGCCGTGCCGGGGCATTGCTGTCAAAATTCCCCGCGCGGGACCTGCGCAAGAAAGGATTCGTTATGTCCGTCCGCATTATTACCGATTCCGCAAGCGATATGTCGCCGGCTGAGCACCCCGCTCTGCATGTTCTGCCGCTGTCCGTCACCTTTGGCACCGATGTGTACATGGATGGCGTCGACATCGATCACCAGCGCTTTTACGAGATGCTCGTGGAGCGCGATGAGCTGCCCAAGACCGGCCAGGTCAACCCGTACGCGTTTTCGCGGGCGATTGCCGAGGCGCGTGAGGCCGGCGATGAGGCTGTGATTATTACCGTGGGCGCTAAGCTTTCGGGCACCAATCAGAGTGCCCGCACCGCACTTGCCGAGGCCCCGGGCGGCGATGTGTACGTGGTGGATAGCAATAACGTCACCCTGGGCGAGCGTGTCCTGGTCGAGTATGCGCTGCGCCTGGTGGACGAGGGCCGCAGTGCGGCTCAGATCGCGGCGGCCGTCGAGGCCGTCCGTGACCGCGTGGTCGTCATCGGCCTGCTCGAGACGCTGGAGTACCTGGTGCGCGGCGGCCGCCTGTCTGCTGCGGCGGGCGCTGTGGGCACGCTGCTCAACGTGAAGCCGGTCGTGGCTGCCGAGGACGGTCTGATCGTGCAGCTGGGCAAGGCGCGCGGTTCCAAGAACGGCCGTAACCTGCTCAACCAGAAGGTCGAAAAGGCAGGCGGCATCGACTTTTCCATGCCGCTGGCGCTCGGCTATACGGGCCTTTCGGATGCGGTGCTCAAGAAGTATATCGAGGACAGCGCGGCACTGTGGGCTGGCCACACCGAGGGCGAACTGCCCGTTCACACCATCGGCGCCACCATCGGCACCCATGTAGGCCCCGGCGCCGTAGCCGTAGCCTTCTTCCAGCCCGTTAACTAGCCCACCTGCCAAAACCACCACAAAGGGGACAGGCACCTTTGTGGTGGTTTATGCTATTCCGGGTGGAAGGGAGCGAGTAATGGCGTCTGAGGGCTTTTTTGAGCGGGTGTACGAGGTGGTC
>CALFDL010000364.1 GCA_937950415.1 uncultured Collinsella sp.
CCTTTCGCATGGTTTCTTGGCTACCGAAGTCGAGATGCAGGCGTGCGCCGCTTCGCTCATTATGACCTTCGCCATGATGTATCAGACCTTCTTTATCCTGGCGCTGCTCACGACTATCTTTGAGTACAAGCACATTCACTGCGCGCAAAAGTGGCGTTTGGTAACCAACCTGTTTACCTTCCCGATCTTTATGTTCAGCTATATCCCCATCACGGTGGCCGCGCTGTTCCTGAAGGTCGACTGGGTGCCGACGCAGCACGCCGTCAACGTTACCCTTGACGAGGTCATGCAAGGCGCCAAATAACCACCACCAAAACCACCGCAAAGGGGACAGGCACCTTTGTGGTGGTTTTTGCTTTTGCGATGCAGCTCGAGGAGGAGTCCGATGGTCTATATCCCGTTTTGGATTTGCATCTTTGCCGGCGTGGCAATTGATGCCCGAGAGCGACGGTTTCCCAATGGGCTTGCCGGCGCATGTGCCGTGACGGCGTTGGCGGGCGTTTGGCTCGACTTCGGTTTGAACACAGCGCTTGACCACGCCGGTCTTGCGGTCATCGTCTACCTTGGCCTTGTGCTTACCGAGTCGCTCTGGCGTAGAGTTCGCCACGCTCCTGGCATTGGCATGGGGGACGTCAAGGCACTCTTTGCCCTTTGTACCTTCGATCCCCTGGGCGGCGTTGTCGCGTTTGCGGTTGCGCTCCTGACCCTTGCCGTCGCTTGCCTCTTCACAAAATCACGCTCCCTGCCATTGCTCCCGTTTTTGGTGCCGATTTTTGCCATAATCGAGGTCGTGGGCTGTACTTTGTAACCGATTGCGCATCCTTCTTAAGGAGCATGCCATGGCAACTAACCAAGAAACGGCCGTCATTAAGGCGCGCATGGACCGTATTCCCTCGGCGTTGTCGCCCGAGCTTGTCGAGCGCATTGCCGCCGATCGTGCTTCGGGCTATGTCAACCCGTACCGTTGCGACGATGACCAGGTCATCCGTCGCGTTGATCGAGCCGCAGACGAGGGCACGCTCATGCGTCCGGCATTTATGCGCGATGCTGAAAAGATTCTCCATTTGCCCGCGTATGCCCGATATGCTGGTAAAACGCAGGTCTTTAGCTTCCGTAGCAATGATGATCTGTCGCGCCGCGGCTTGCACGTGCAGCTTGTATCGCGCATCGCACGCGATATCGGCCGCGCCCTGGGGCTCAACTGCGATCTGATCGAGGCGATTGGCTTAGGCCACGACTTGGGACATACGCCTTTCGGCCATGCCGGCGAGCGCTTCCTCAACGATATCTATCATGAGCGTACTGGCCGCTTCTTTTTCCATAACGTGCAGTCGGTGCGCGTGCTCGATGCCCTGTACGGTCGCAACGTGTCGCTCCAGACTCTCGACGGCGTGCTGTGCCATAACGGCGAGTACGAGCAACGTGTGTTTGAGCTCTCGGACATGGGCTCCTTTGACCAGTTTGACCAGACGGTTGAGGATTGCATTGCCACGGGCTATAGCGCAATTGAGCATCTGCGTCCCATGACGCTCGAGGGCTGCGTCGTTCGCATCTCGGATATTCTTGCCTACGTCGGTCGTGACCGTCAGGATGCGATCGCGGCGGGCCTGCTTTCGCCCGACGCTTTTGATGATGGCCGGGGCGGTGCCTACAACAGTTGGATCCTCACGCATGCCTCCATCGATATCGTTGAGCACAGCTATGGTAAGCCGCGCATCGAGATGAGCGAGGACCTGTTTGAGGAAATTCGCCGAGCCAAGCGCGAGAACTACGAGAAGATCTATAGCAAGGGCGGTATCGAAGGCGATTCCGAGGCGGAGTTGCGTGAGGCCTTCGAAAAGCTCTACGACCGTTGCCTGCAGGATCTAAATAAAGGCGACGAGTCCTCTTACATCTTTAAGCATCATGTTTCGCGCATTGAGCAGCAGCTTTCCTACTACGATCGTACCTATGCATGGCAGGACGATAAGGACCAAGCCGTGGTGGATTACATTGCGAGCATGACGGATGGCTATTTCTGCGAGCTGACGAGTAAGTTGTTCCCGGGTCTAAAGTTTCCGCACCGCACCTATATTAACGAACGGTAGTTCGTATCCTTTCGGTATACTGTTGGTCAACAACGATTTTGATTGATGCACGGGATGGCTATGGACGACCTTTTTTCTGCCTCGACGCGCGAGCGTTCCTTTAAAAATGCGCCGCTCGCGGTGCGCATGCGACCCAATTCGCTCGACGAGTACGTGGGCCAGCAAAAGGCCGTCGGTAAGGGCTCGTGGCTGCGTGCCGCGATTGAACATGATGTGCTATCGAGCGTGATCCTGTACGGGCCTGCCGGTACGGGCAAGACGACGCTGGCGCATATCATCGCCAACCATACCAAGAGCGAGTTTGTTGAGGTCAGCGCCGTCACGGGTACCGTGAAGGACCTGCGTCGCGTGATTGATGAGGCCAAGACGCGCCTGAATACGTACGACCGCCGCACCATCTTGTTTATCGACGAGATTCATCGCTTTTCGAAGTCGCAACAGGATGCGTTGCTGCATGCGGTTGAGAACCGTACCGTTATTATAATCGGCGCCACGACCGAGAACCCGTACTTCGAGGTCAACTCGGCACTGTTGTCGCGCGGACGCGTGGTGGAGCTTGAACATCTGAAGGATGAGGATATCGCCACGCTTATTGAGCGTGCGCTCGAGGCACCACAGGGCTTGAACGGAAAGTTTTCTGCCGATGATGATACGGTCAAGACCATTTGCACGCTGGCCGCGGGTGATGCGCGCTCTGCCCTGACGACGCTCGAGCTGGCGAGCGAGATTGCCGTCACGCGTCCCGATACCGAGGGGACGCCGGCTCCGGCGGCGGGGGAGCGTTATCCTATCACCGTCGATGACGTGAAGATTGCCAACCCGCGCCGCGGTTTTTCGTATGACAAAAACGGTGACATGCACTATGACATTATCAGTGCGTTCATCAAGTCCATGCGCGGCAGCGACCCCGATGCCACGATCTATTGGCTCGCGCGCATGATCGATGCTGGGGAGGATCCTAAGTTTATCGCCCGCCGCATTATGATTCAGGCTTCTGAGGATGTTGGCAACGCCGATCCGCAGGCGCTTTTGGTGGCGCATGCCGCATTTAAGTCTGCCGAGGTCATTGGCTATCCCGAGTGCCGCATTAACCTGGCTCAGGCTGCACTCTATGTGTGCTTGGCGCCTAAATCCAACGCGTGTGAGGCTTCGATCGATGCGGCGCTGGCCGATATCCACAGCAGTGGCCTTCGTGAGGTGCCCAGCTATCTTCGCGATCGTCACCGTCCCGGCAGCGACGAGTACGGTGTATACAAGTACCCACACGATTATCCCGAAGGTTGGGTCGACCAGCGCTATTTGCCCGAAGGCCTGGAGCGTGGTGCCTTTTGGCAGCCTGCCGGCCGCGGTTGGGAAGAATGGCGTGTGGAGCAAAGCGAGCGCGACCGTAGCGGCAGGGCGCCTAAGTAAGCTTTTGGGAATCTTCCGTCCCCTTTGGGGTACCATGAACAACGTCTGTATTTCGATTCTTCTGGGAGGCTTGTATGAGTCCCATTCAAATCGCCCTGCTGGTGCTTGCCATTGCCGGCGTGTGGGCCATCGTTGAGCTCGCGCTTACCCTGCGCAAGACCCGCACCGTTGTCGACTCGCTCGATAAGACCGTTAACGACCTCAACAACACCATCGCCGAGGCGCAGCCGGTGGTGGCAAAACTCGACGGCGCTGTCGACGAGCTTACGCCGGCACTTGCCCAGATGGAGCCGCTGCTTAAGTCGAGCAAGACCGCCGTCGACGCCCTTACCTCCAATCTCGTAGAGGTCGAAGCCGTGGTTCGCGACATTTCTGAGGTCACCGGTAGCATGGCCGAGGCCAGCAATGCTGTGTCGAGCGTGACCGACTCTGCCGCCGGTGCTGTGCAGAAGCTCTTCAATAAGGTGAAGGCTCCTGCAGCCGACGCCGATCGCAAGCTCGCCGCTGCCGCTGCGGAGGCCGAGCAGCCTACCGAGCGCGTCCTAATTGGCGAGGACGAGGCCGCCGCGGGCGACGATGATGGTCAGAAGTCTGTATCCAAGCCGGCTCAGTATTACACCTATACGCCCGCCGAGACCTCTGAGGAGTCCTGCGATGAGTAGCGAAGCAACCTGCCCCATCACGTTGACCGTTGCCGGGGACCCGCGTCTGGCGCGCCTGGTGCGTATGACTGCCGCCAACGTTGGTGCGCTGTGCTCCATGTCCGTCGATCGCATCGAGGACATCCGCATGGCTGCCGAGGAGGCTTTCATCTTTGGTTGTACCGCGGTCGACTGCGACGACATCACCATCAAATTCGATGTCGATGAGACTCACGTTGGCATGACCTTTACCTTTGGTGATCAGGCCGATGTCGACGAGGATGACCAGGCTGCCGTGTATGCCGAGCTCATTTTGGCGAGCGTGTGCGATTCCTACGAAAAGACTTCGGCGCCCCTGACGCTTTCCCTCGACCTCAAGGCGGATATCTAATATGACCGAACGTTCCCGGAGCGGCAAGACCGCTTGGGACAAGGAGAAAACCCGCGAGCTGTTTCGTCGCTATAAAGAGACCGGTGATCCGGACGCTCGCGAGCAGCTCGTCATGTCCCATATGAACCTGGTAAGGTTTCTTGCCAATAAATTTAAGAACCGCGGCGAGCCACTCGACGACCTGATGCAGGTTGGTTATCTGGGCCTGCTCAAGGCGATTGATCGTTTTGACCCCGAGCGTGGTCTCGAGTTCACCACGTTTGCCACGCCCACCATTCTGGGCGAGATCAAGCGTCATTTCCGCGATAAGGGCTGGAGCGTGCGCGTTCCGCGCCGTCTGCAGGAGCTCTCGGCCAAGGTCAACCAGGCTACTGACAAACTTACCAACGAGCTGCAGCGTTCGCCCAAGGTTGAGGAGATCGCTGAGTATCTAGATGTGACCGTCGATGAGGTCCTCGAGGCTATGGAATCGTCTTCGGCCTATACCTCGGTGCCCATCGAGGCTCCTGGTGCGTCCGATTCCGACGATGCCCCCTCGATTCTCGATCGCTACGCCGACGACGACAATGAGCTCGACTTTACCGATGACCGCTTGGTGATCGAGGAAGCCATCCGTGATTTCTCGCCGCGCGAGCGCGAGGTTATCGAGCTGCGCTTTGTAAAGGGCATGACCCAGATCGAGATCGCCAAGAAGCTGGGTATATCGCAGGTCCAGGTTTCGCGCCTGCTGCGCCGCACGCTTAAGAAGATTCAGGACAAGATCGACCCCGACGGAGTGATGATTCGTTCATGAGTGAGCACCCCCAACAAACCGATCGCGTGCTGCGCGACACTCGCATTCTGACGCTGCGCATTTGGGCTGTTGTCGGCTGCATTGTCATCGCCGCTGTCATCTTTAACCTTATGGGCATCCTGGCACCGGTTATCGAGTTTCTTGCCGTCGGCTCCATCATTGCTTTTGTGATGTCCCCGATCACCAACTGGCTCGAGCACCATGGCGTGAATCGCGGCATCGGTTCGCTTATCGCGCTTATTGTTGTTGTTGCCGTGCTCGTCGGTGTCGTTTGTATCTTGTCGCCGATTCTCTTTGGTCAGATCATGGAAGTCCTGAGCCGCCTGCCCGAGCAGCTTCGTGTTGCGGGCGGCGATCTCAATGAGATGATCTCGCATGCCAAGACGCTCAACAACACGCCGCTCAAGGAGTATTTGGACGATAATCTTTCGTCGCTTGTCACCGTGGCATCGAAGTACGTGTCTCAGATCGCTGCCGAGCTTGGCCGCGGTGTGTTCCCGCTCATTACCAATACGGCCTCGCAGCTGTTCGTGATCTTCCTGGGTCTGGTGCTCGCGTACTGGATGGCCTGCGACTACCCTCGCATGCACCACGAGATTTGCACCATCATCGGTCAGGAGAAGGAGACCTCGTACCGCTTTATGGTCGCCATCCTTTCTCGCTCTGTCGGCGGCTACATGCGCGGTATGGTCGTGACGTCCATCTGCGGTGGTTTCCTTGCCTTTATCGGTTTTATGATCATCGGCCATCCGTATGCGGCGCTCATGGCTATCTTTACCGGCATCATGCATTTGGTTCCGGTCGTCGGTCCATGGGTGAGCGCAGCAATCGCCACAGTGCTCGGTTTCATGTTCAGCCCCATGCTGGCGTTATGGACGCTCATCGTGACGATGGTTGCGCAAAACGTCACCGATAATGTGATTTCGCCTAAGGTCATGCAGAGCTCGGTGCAGGTGCATCCCATCATGAGCCTCACGGCGCTCGTTATTGGCTCGGCGCTCATGGGCCCCATCGGCATGATTATTGCCATCCCGCTTTGTGCGGCCCTCAAGGGTATCTTCGTGTACTACTTCGAGAATGAGACCGGCCGCCAGCTTGTGGCCTATGACGGCGCCGTGTTTAAGGGCACGCCGTATCGCGATGCCGAGGGCAACCCGGTCGCCGCCTATGACGCGCTTGGGGACGATACGTTCATCTATGAGTCCGAGCTCATCGGTAACGAGACTGCGCCCGAGGCTAAAGCTATGCCCAAGCCCGAGCTCGATAATCCTTGGATCAAGCTTTCGGACCTGCAGCCGGATGCCACGGGCTTCTTCAAGAACCCCTTTGCCAAGGACGATGACTCCAACACGGACGACGATACCAAAACCGGCATCGATGGCTCCATGGACGACTCGGATTCTAAATAGGTCCTATTAACGTTTCTTGAAGTTGAAAATGACAAGAAACGCGAGCAAAGCGATTGATAAGGGGCCGGCAACATAGAAAAAGAGAATGTCAATTGCGCGTAGAGTGTAATAAGCCTTATCGCCGGACATTACTGCATACAACACGTAGCCAAATGCTGGTTGGTTTGCATACCAGCAGGTGAAAGCCAAAAGCGTTAAAAGTGCCGCTAACAGAAGTGCATTGAGGAAAAATCGTTTGCTTTTCATCGATCGCTCCTTCCGGGTGACTCTTATATGTAATTCTACAGCAGCCTTTTTTCAAAGAATCGCACAGTACTAAATAACGTGCACTTTCGCTGGAGGGTCGCTGTTTGGCGGCCCTCTTTTTTGCACTTGCGCG
This sequence comes from uncultured Collinsella sp., assembly GCA_937950415.1. Classification (GTDB taxonomy): domain Bacteria; phylum Actinomycetota; class Coriobacteriia; order Coriobacteriales; family Coriobacteriaceae; genus Collinsella. Next base: position 7,111 of record CALFDL010000364.1, read on the forward strand.
GTGGGATGGTAATATCGTTACGTTTGAACTGTTTCGATGTGAAACCGAGGAGATTCCCTCTATGAGTGCTGACTACCCGTCAATGACTACGGCCGAGATCCGCTCTAAGTTCCTCAACTTCTTTGAGGAGCGCGGTCTTAAGCTCTATCCTTCTTCGTCCCTCGTCCCCGACGATCCTTCGCTGCTGCTTGCCAACGCTGGCATGAACCAGTTTAAGGAGTACTACCAGGGCAAGAAGACCATGAAGGAGATCGGCGCGATCTCCTGTCAGAAGTGCGTCCGCACCAACGATATCGACTGCATCGGCGAGGACGGCCGTCACCTTTCCTTCTTCGAGATGCTCGGCGACTTCTCCTTTGGCGGCGTCTCCAAGCAGCAGGCCTGCGCTTGGGCCTTCGAGCTCATCACCAAGGAGTTCAAGCTGCCGCTCGACCGCCTGTACTTCACCGTCTTTACCGAGGACGACGAGACCCACGACGTGTGGCGTTCTCTGGGCGTTGCCGAGGACCACATCTCCCGCCTGGGCGAGGACGACAACTTCTGGGCCGCTGGCCCCACTGGCCCCTGCGGTCCCTGCTCCGAGATCTACTTTGACATGGGCGAGGAGGTCGGCTGCGGTAGTCCCGACTGCAAGCCCGGCTGCGACTGCGACCGCTTCCTGGAGTTCTGGAACCTCGTGTTTACCCAGTATGACCGCCAGGAGGACGGCTCCATGCCGGAGCTGCCGCACCGCAACCTCGATACGGGCATGGGCCTGGAGCGCATGGCCGCCATCATGCAGCACAAGACCGCCAACTACGACGGCGACTTGATGCAGCATCTCATCAAGCTGGGCGAGAAGATTAGCGGCAAGACCTATGACGCCGACGATTACTCCGGCGCCAGCCGCTCCCTGCGCATCATCGCCGACCACTCCCGCGCCGTCGACTTCATGATCTCGGACGGCATCCTGCCCGGTAACGAGGGTCGCGAGTACGTCCTGCGCCGCCTGCTCCGTCGCGCCGTGTTCCACGGTCGTCTGCTGGGCATCGAGGGCGCCTTCCTGACCAAGTTCATCGACGAAGTCAACGCTCAGATGGGCGAGGCCTATCCCGAGCTGCTCAAGAACGTCGCGCTCGTTAAGGGCATCGTCGCCTCCGAGGAGGAGCGTTTCTCCACGACGCTCGACAACGGCCGCGTCTACCTGGATGAGGCTCTGGCCGCGCTTGCCGAGGGTGCTGTCCTTCCGGGCGACGTCGCCTTTAAGCTGCATGACACCTTTGGTTTCCCCATTGACCTGACCGTCGAGATTGCCGGCGTCGCTGGCCACGACGTCGACATGGACGGCTTTACCGCCTGCATGGAGGACCAGAAGGCCCGCGCTCGCGCCAACGCCAAGGGCGACGCCTGGGGCAGCTTCAACGACGTGTGGGTCGAGCTTTCGGACAAGGTCGCTGCGACCGAGTTCGAGGGCTATGACAACGATGTGATCGAGGATGCCAAAGTTGTCGCTATCGTTCGCAACGGTGAGTCCGTCGAGTCCGCCGCTGCGGGCGAGGATGTCGAGGTTGTTCTCGACCGCACCCCGTTCTACGCCGAGATGGGCGGCCAGCAGGGCGATGCCGGCGAGCTTTCCGCCGAGGGCGTTGCGCTGACCGTTTCCGATACCAAGAACCACAACGGCCTGTATGCTCACGTCGCCCACGTCACCGAGGGTACGCTGACCGTCGGTACTACCGTGACCGCCGCGCTCGACGCCGAGCGCCGTGGCTTCCTGCGTCGCAACCACACCGCCACGCACCTGCTCGACGCCGCGCTTAAGCAGGTCCTGGGCGAGCATGTCTCCCAGGCCGGCTCGCTGGTGACGCCTGAGCACCTGCGCTTTGACTTCACGCACTTCGAGGCCCTGTCCTCCGAGCAGCTCAAGGCTGTCGAGGACCTGGTCAACCAGCAGATCTTCGCCTCCAAGCCGGTCGTGACCCGCGTCATGGGCATCGACGAGGCCAAGGCCGCCGGTGCTGTCGCCCTGTTTGGCGAGAAGTATGGCGACGTCGTCCGCGTTGTCTCCGTGGGCGCCGAGGACCAGCCGTTCTCCCGTGAGCTCTGCGGTGGCACCCATGCCGCCAACACCGCCGAGATCGGCCTGTTCAAGATCATTTCCGAGTCCTCTACGGGCTCCAACGTCCGCCGCATTGAGGCCGTGACCTCTAAGGGTGCTCTCGACTACATGGCCGACCGTCTGGCGCTCGTCGACGCCGCCGCTGCTGCGCTCAAGTGCCGTGTGGATGAGGTTCCCGCCCGCGTGGAAAACCTGCAGGCTGAGCTGCGCGAGACGTCCAATAAGCTTAAGAAGGCGCTGACCGGCGGCTCCTCCGATGCTATCTCCAGCGCCATCGAGGGCGCCGTCGAGCTCGACGGCTACAAGCTCGTCGTCGCTGAGCTCCAGGGCCTTGAGGCCGCTGACCTGCGAAACGTCTGGGATACCGTGCACCAGAAGGTTGCCGGTCCTGTCGCCTGCGTCGTCGCCAGCGTGACCGAGAAGGGCACCCCGGCCCTGCTCGCCGCCGGCTCCGACGATGCCGTCAATGCCGGTTTCCACGCCGGTAACGTGATCAAGCAGATTGCGGGCCTGGTCGACGGTCGCGGTGGCGGTCGTCCCAACATGGCCCAGGCCGGTGGCAAGAACGCCGCCGGTATCGCCGATGCCCTCGCGGCCGCCAAGACCGCGCTCGGCGCCTAAGAACCTAAGTAGTCGCTGTGGTCGCGCTCGCATTGGACATAGGGGAGACCAGGATTGGCATTGCCGTCTCGAGCCGTGATGGCAAGATGGCGATGCCCGTCAAGGTGCTCCCGGCTGCCGAGGTCACCGGTATGGCCAAGACGTTTCGCTACCTGGTCGAGGACTATGAGCCCGACATCCTGGTAAGCGGACGTCCCCTGACCATGGCCGGTGAGCCCGGCCCCCAGGCCGAGCGCGTCGCCGCCGTGGCGCAAAAGATTTCCGACGAGCTCGATCTTCCGCTGGAGTTTGAGGACGAGCGTCTGTCCTCGCAAGAGGCCAAGCGTATCCTGCGCGAGCAGGGCCTCAATGAAAAGCAGATGAGGGGCAAGATTGACATGATCGCCGCCAGCCTGTTTTTGCAGACGTGGCTCGATCGTAAAAACGAGGAGGTTTCGCATGTCTAGCGCTTCCGATCCGCGCCAGCAGAATCGTACACGGCAGCCGGCGTCGCGCCCTGCCCAGCCTGGCCAGCGTCCGGCACAGCCGACGCAGCGCGCAGCTCAGCCTGCCGCGCGCTCGGTGCAGTCCTTCTCTCATTCGGCCCAACCTGTTCAACGGACGGGTCAGCAGCCTTCTGCTCGTTCGGTTCAGCATTCGGCTTCTCACGCGGCTCAACAGCCCACTGCTCGTACGGCCCAGCCTGCAGGCGGTACCCGCTTTAAGCAGCAGGCACCTACCCAGCGAACTCAGGCCCCTCAATCGCATTCGCATCACGCTCGCGGTTCGCATGGCGTTGCTCCGGCGACCCGCTCGAGCTACAACACGCATGCTCGTCGCGGTGCTCAAAAGAAAAGCTCCCCGGTGCCTATGATTATCGGCGTTGTGGTGGCGGTGCTCGCGCTTGCTGCGATCGCTTTCTTTGTCGTGCCGGCCGTCAAGGGCTTCTTTGCCGGTGAGGATACGAAGGCCACGGCTGGTCAGCAGGTTACGGTGACCATTCCCGATGGTGCTTCAGGCGATACGATCGCCTCGATTCTCTCCGAGAACCATATCGTCGAAAATCCCAAGGATTATTATGCGGCGGTGAAAAAGCTCAACGCCGATATGTCGCTCAAGCCTGGTACTTATTCGTTCACCACACTCATGGATGCGACCAAGGTTGTTCAGCAGCTCATGGAAGGCCCCAACGCGGGCTCCAATGCGCTGACTATCCCTGAGGGCCTAACGGTCGATCAAGTCGCCGACCGTGTGGCCCAGGCTTACGACAGCATCTCTAAGGAAGACTTCCTCAACCAGGCCAAGGCCTCCAACTACGTGGACGACTATAGCTTCCTTAAGGGCGCCGCCAACGACTCGCTCGAGGGCTTCTTGTTCCCCAAGACTTATTCGTTGGGTGATTCGCCGACGGCCGATGACGTGGTTCGCGCTATGCTCGATCAGTTTA
>CALFDL010000365.1 GCA_937950415.1 uncultured Collinsella sp.
CTCGCACGCGCCGTGGAGATCTTCCAGGAGACCGGCTCTATCGATTACGCCCACACTTATGCGCTCGACCTGACCGCCAAGGCCAAAGCGGCCATCGAGGACGTTTCGCTCGACTCGCATGCACGTGAACTGTTCCTCTCCATGGCAGATTTCTTTGTGGAGCGCCTTAACTAGCGGGGGTTATAAAACCTGTCAGCAGCGTATTTGGGTACAACTTGCTACACTGTTGAGTGCATGTTTATGCATCCCTTTGCGTTGTCTATCCGACACACGCTCAAATAGTACGAATGGTACGCCGAAAGGGGTTCGTTCATGGAACCTATTACAACGGGCATGCAGGGAGCAGCCGTCGAGGACGTCCAGTCCCGCCTTCTGCAGCTCGGCTATACAATCGATGACACCGAGGTTGCCGACAAGCGCTTTGGCACCACCACCGAGCAGGCCGTCAGCACCTTCAGGCTCGACAGCGGCCTTGCTGCCGGTCATGCCGTCGATATCCCCTGTTGGAGCGCCCTGGTCGACGCCTCGTATAAGCTGGGCGACCGCACTCTGTATCTGCGCATGCCCAATTTCCATGGCGCCGATGTGCAGGCCCTGCAGCGCGCTCTCAACGTTTTGGGCTTTGCCTGCGGCGAGGACGACGGCTACTTTGGTCCGCATACCGAGGCCGCCCTGCAGCAGTTCCAGGAAAATGTCGGCCTGTTTGCCGACGGCATGGCCTTCCAGGACACCTACGCCTACATCAACCGCCTGCACCATGTGTGGGAGGGCAAGCCCTCGGTCACCGAAGCCGAGTCCCGCATCGGTTTTGCTCGCGCCGCCAACGTGCTCGAGCGCTTCCAGATTGCCGTTATCGGCGAGGACCCCATCGCACGCAGCGTTGCGTCGCGCATGTGGAATATCGCCACGGCAACGACCGACAACAGCGGCATGATGCTCTGCGACTCCGAGGTCCCAACCGACGTTGACCTGGTGCTCGAGATCGCAAGCGATGAGCTGCCCGCAGATGCAGCGCCGCGCGCCACGATCGCCCTCGCCGAGTGCCACAACCTGGCCCAGCGCATCCGCACTGCCAATGTCGCCGCGCAGCAGAAGCCGGCACGCATTCGCATTGAGCTCACGGGCATGACGCGCTACAACGGCACCTTCACGGCCAGCGACGCGCAGACACTCGCCGTACGCCTGCTCGATGGCGTTTGCGATGCCCTCGCAGATTAGGTAAACTAAACGAGTTGCTTTTGGGCAACACCACACATTGGGACGTAGTTCAACGGTAGAACTCCGGTTTTTGGTGCCGGCTGTTGGGGGTTCGAATCCCTCCGTCCCAGCCATTAAAACTGAGCGCCCTAAGCCCATAACGGCCCAGGGCGCTTTCTTGTGGGCAAGCGGAGGGATTCGAACCCGCAAGGGTGCGAAGCCGAGGAAACGCGAAGGCGCCCCAAGCCCATTAGGACCAAGAGCGCCTTACATCTTGAAATATCAGCCCAATTCCGAAAAGCGAGCCGCCTTCTACAACGTGTCGTGTGGCCCCGACGGGCCGGGCATTAAGTTTGTCGCGAGTTCCGCACGAACAGGAGGCCACTTAACCTCGATGTTTTGGACGTGACAGCGAGAGGGGCCCTGGTATGGCAAGGTGACGTGAAACAAGGCGGCGCTGACCTTCTGGTCGCGCCGCCGAAGTTGAACGTCAGATTGCCGTGCCAGGGCCCCTCGCAGCGTCAAGAAGACCGCCGTTCGGTAGAACGGCGGAGCTAATTGTTCAGCATGCGGTCGAAGCTTCCCGAGTCGCCATCCCGATAGTCGGCGGTCATCAGAATCTCCTGCGGAATGCGTCCGCCCTCGCGCAGCACGTTGCGGAACTGCACGCGCGTGACCATGGGCAGATCCTTGATCGTCGCTGCCAGGTTCTGTGGCACGCCCTGGTTGGCAGCCGCGGGCTCGCACTCGCCGCCGGCCTTCACGCG
>CALFDL010000366.1 GCA_937950415.1 uncultured Collinsella sp.
GCGCCGACGGCAGCCTGCGCGGCGCCCGCCTCGAGCGAGCGGGCGTTGAGCGCATCGGCCTTACGCTCGCGAACGGAAGCATGGGCCTCCTGGCGGACAGCACGATCGGCAGAATCCGCCGCTGCCACGCGCACACGGTCGCCAATGGCGCCCGCATTTTCGGGCGCGGCCGTCAGCGACTCCTCAAAGGTAATACCCTCATCGCCAAAGGTGAGCTCCATCGACTCGCGCGCGCCGCGGTCGGGAATGGCAAACACGCAGGCGTAGCGCTTGCCCACAACCTCCTGGATGCGCGTCATAAAACGGTTATCCGAGCCTGCGATGGCAGGCTGCTCAATCTTGAGCTCGGCCGTCACCGCACCGCCGGCACGGATCAGGCTCACGTAGTTCAGGCGTTGCTGGGAACCAAAGTCGAGCTGCTGGGCACGTACATACAGGCCATCCAGTCGGTCGACCCCCGCCTCGCCGGCACGGGCCTCGATATCCTCGTAGGCACGCAGGCAATCGTCGAACAGCGAGCGCGGCTCGGACAGCACCACGAGCGCCTTGCCGCTCACGTGCGCCAGCGGGCTCACGGTCTGGCCGTACATCACCGGCAAAAAGCGGTCGAGCTCGGGCGTGACGATACGCGCATCCACCATCTCGAGCAGCGCTGCCAGTTTGCTGTCGTCCTGGCTGGCGCGATAAAGCGCCACATGCATGTTGTGGACGGCCTCGTCGGTAAGCGCCAGCTCACGGCAGGGGAAGATCTCGATGCTGTCCTCGTTGCCGATGGTCTGCCCCGTTGAGCTCACCATGCGACGGATGCGATCGATCTCGTCGCCGAAGAACTCGATGCGCACGGGCGCTTTTTCCTGCGCGGGGAACACCTCGACGGTGTCGCCGTGCACGCGGAACAGACCAGGCGCGTCGGCGGCGCCGGCATTGGTGTAGCCCATGCCCACCAGGCGCTGCGGCACCTCGTCAAAAGGAATCTCCTCGCCCACCGCGAAGGTCGTGGACTCCCAGTAGCGGCTCTCGACTGGCGGCACGCAACGCAGCAACGCGCGGGCCGAGGCGACCATGATGCAGTTGTCACCGCGAACGATGCGTCCCAGGGCCTCGCAGCGCTGCGCCACCACGGCATCGTCGGGCGCCTGCTCGCGCCACGGGTAGTCCTTGCGCTCGGGAAAGCGGCACACGTGCGCCAGGCCCACATAGGCGGCCAGGCTGCGCGCGGCGCGATCGGCAGCGTCCTCGCCGCTCACGATATAGACCGTGGGACGCGGACGGCGCGCAAACTGGGCGGCCGCCATAAGCGTGCGACCCGACTGCGACACGGCCAGCGTCACGTCCTCGCCGGCATCGAGTCCGGCCTCGACGGTCTGCAGCGCCTCGGCAGTGTAGAGCTGCGCGGCTATACGGTGAATGAGCATGCTGTTCCTCCGGCATCGCAACGCCAAAAGCCCGCCGGGGCAAGCTCGGCGGGTCGTACGTCAAATACATTGTCTGTCATGGTAGCGCATGGAGAGAACTCCGGCTCAAGGGCAAACCCGGCCCCGCAAAAAACGCCAGACGAAGATGCGTTCCGCCCTACCCCGTCACGCGCACGCTGGGGCACAAATCTGCCAGCGGACACTCGTCGCACTTGGGTTTGCGGGCGTCGCAGATCTCGCGACCGAAGGTAATCCACTGATGGTTGACCGACTCCCAATACTCGTGCGGCAAAATCTTGAGCAGATCCTGCTCGGTCT
>CALFDL010000367.1 GCA_937950415.1 uncultured Collinsella sp.
TTCCTTTGCGTGCGGAACTCGCGACAAACTTAACCCCCGCCCCCAGCCCCGGAGACCCTCCCTGCCGTCACATTATTCAACCAGTTTTGCGGGCGTGCGCCGCTGCGCGGCTAGCCCGCGTGCTTCCCGGCGGGGTTGGTCTGATTGTTCTGGTTGGACTTCTTACTTTGGCTCAAAGAAAAACGGGAGATGCGTTGTGCATCCCCCCGTTTTTGTTGCGGTTAGTCCAAGTCAATAAACTTGGTGCTTAGGATCTTGCCGTCTTTGACGAGCATTCTGGCCATGGTGGGGCCTCGGGTGCCTCTGGGGTAGCTGGCGCTGCCCGGGTTGAGGACTAAGCAGCGGCCCACTTGGGCTTCTTTGGTTACGTGGGTGTGACCGTTGATGGCTACGTCTACGGATCCCACCGGAAGGTCTTCGCGGTAGTGGGCTACGGCGAATTTGAGGCCTTCGTAGGTAAAGAGCGCAAGACGGTCTACATCGGGGCCGTAGTCACGGTAGTAATCGTTGTTGCCCAGTACGGCCCGCACGGGGGCGATGGTGCATAGGTGCTCGTAGTCTATCTCTGACGTGAGGTCGCCGGCGTGGATGATCAGGTCTGCGCCCTCAAGCTCATCCAAGAGCGCAGGCGATAAATAGCCGTGGGTGTCCGAGATGATGTCGATGCGCTTGGCGCTTGCGCTGTTCATGGGATCCCTTCCGCAAAAAACGAGTCGGCAGATACATACAAAAAAGGCCCCACGGCTCCGCAGACGATGGGTCTACAGGGCTGCGGGGCCAGTGTGCTAGAGACTCAGGGCCTTCTTGAGCGGCACGACGCGACGGCGCGAAACCGGCACGCGCTCGTCGACGCCCGTAATGCCCAGTTGGATGGCACCCGAGGGCACCGTCTCGACATCCGTGACGCACGCCAAGTTGACGATATAGCGGCGGTGAACACGGAAGAAGCCAAAGTCGCAGAGCTTAGCCTCAAACTGCGCCAACGAGGTCGTCGACAAAAAACGATCGTCGACGGTATAGATGCAGGAGTAATCGTCCTTGGCCATGATAAAGCGAATGTCGTCCACGGGAATAAGCACCTTGCGGCCGCCCTTTTCCACCGGGATACGCTCGATGGTCACCTTGCTGTCCGTAACCGGCTTGGCGCGTTGCATGACCTTCTCGATCGCGCGATCCAAGCGAGCTTCCTCGACCGGCTTCATCAGATAATCGACGGCATCCACGTCGAATGCCTCGACCGCATGGTCACTATACGCAGTCACAAACACGATCGCCGGCGGATTTTTGAGCTTATGCAGCGCCTCGGCAAGTTGCAGGCCCGAGGCGCCGGGCATCGAGATATCGAGAAACACGACATCCACGCGACTTTCCATAAGCATCTCGATGGCGGAGCGGACGCTCGACGCCTCCGTGATCGTGCCGATCTTGCCCGTTTGCTCGAGCAGGAAGCGAAGCTCCGAGCGAGCCGGCGCCTCGTCATCCACAATCATCGCACGCAGCATAGGGATAAAACCTTTCGTCAACTAACTACGCCGGGCATCCGTCGCATGACGTTGAGCCCGTAGCCTTTTATTTTACTCTTGAATGTCAAAGATGCTCTCTGACAAATCAAGATGAAGGAGCACTTTGGTGCCCTTGCCCGGCGCCGATTCAACACGCGTATAGGAGTGCGGCCCATAAAAGCGATGGATGCGCTCCGAAATATTGTGCATGGCCACACCGGCGCCGCCACCCTGGGGAGAGCTGGCGTCGGGACGGGCAGAGCGCTCGTCAAACAGTCTGGCGGCGGTACCCTCATCCATGCCCACGCCATTATCGGCCACGGCAATCAAGATTGCATCCTCGCCGTCTTGGTGAACGGTCACGTCGATCCTCAGGGCGTCGTCATCGCCCATACCATGACGTACGGCGTTCTCGACAATCGGCTGGATCACGAACGCCGGCACCAGCGTATCTTCTACGTCCTCGGACACATCGAACGTCGCAAGCACGCGGTCCTCGCCAAAGCGGGCCTTCTCAAAGGTAAGGTAGCGCTTGGTCTGTGCGACCTCGCGCGAGACCGGAATAAGCGATCCCGAGTTGTCGAGCGTGGCACGATAGAACGATGAGAACTCACGAAGCAGTTCGCGGGCCCGCAGCGGGTCGGTGCGCGTAAACGATGCAATGGTGTTCAGCGTGTTGAACAGGAAGTGCGGGTTAATCTGCGCTTGCAGCGCACGCACCTCGGCGCGCGCCGTGAGTTCCTTTTGCACCTCGAGCTCGTGGATGGCGAGCTGCGTGGACAAGATCTCGGCAAAGCCCGAGGCAAGCGCGTACTGGGTACGGTCGACGGCGCGCGGGGTCTTGTAGTAGAACTTGAGCGTGCCGACGGTACGATCGCCCACCTTGATGGGGGCGATAATGCCGGCGGGGACTTGGTTGTGCGAGCCGTCCGAGCCCACGACATCCACCATACGGTTGAACGACTGCGCGATGCCATGTTCGATAACGTAGCGTGTGGCAAGCGTGTGGATGGGAGAATCTGGCAGTAGTTTTTCCTCAAACTCTCCCGCGCAGGCAAGCACGTTGCCCTCGTCGGTGATGGCCACCGTCATGGCGCGCGTCTCGGGCAAAATGCGCCGGCACACCAAACGCGCCGACTCCTGCGTCAGACCGCCCTTAATGTCCTCGAGCATGGCCGAGGCCACCGAGAGCGTCTCCTCGGTGTACTGGGAGCGCACCGAATCGGGATTGAGCGTCAAAAAGATAAAGATGCACAGAAAGATGCACAACAGCGCGCAGGCAATCACCGTGGCGATCGGCTCGATACCGGTCACCAAGGCAAAAATAAAGTACACCAGCACGCAGATGGCGCAGGCAACGGCAATGATGCGAAAGATTGATATTGAACTATCGCGCTGGGCGCGGCGGTCGATCATTCGGCCCCCTCCAGGATACTGATCAGTTGTGCGTCACGCCAAAGCCCGTCCATGATCTTGGGCCAAAAGCTCTGGAAACGCAGATAGCTTGCAGCGTTTTGGCGCGCATAGGCCTTTGCCTCGCCGATACCATGGCGCCAAATGCGCAGGTAGCCCTCATGCTCGCGGGTAAACACGCTGCGGACCATAGCGGTCTTGCGCACGCGGTCGTCGAGCTCGCGCGAAATCCAAGGGCCCGGGTAGGGCATGAGCGATGCCGCCGTAACGGGAATGAGCTCCTTTTGATGCGCGGCGAATGTCAACTTGGCCCGTTCGTAGTACCAACGGTATACATCCTGCATAAAGCGCGGTGAGCGCTTTTCGGACTCCGGAGGCAGATGGCGCACGGTCCACTCGTTATCGAACCACACGTCGTAGCCAAACATGCGCATGTTAAAGAGGTAATCCAAGTCCTCGCCGCGGGTGATAAACGGGTCAAAGGCCACACGCGTAAAGGCGCGGGCGTGCAGGGCCATCAGGCCGCCGCACACGTAGTTGGAGCGCGAGATGCGGGTGCCCGAGAGCGCCTTTTTCATCCAACGGTTGAACTCGATGCGCTTGGTCCACCAACGATGGCAGATGCCCGCCTTGTCCGTGGGAGCCAGCGGCGAGCCGTCGCGATCGTAGAAATAGCCGCTCTTGACCAAGATCGGCAAGCCCTGACGCGTCTGCTGCCCCAACGCATAGGTCGCGCGCTTCATAAAGTCGGCGTCGATGACAGTCTCATCGTCATCCAAAAAGATAACCGCGTCATGCCCCAGCACAGCGGCACAGGCTAGCCCCATGTTGCGGATGGCGCCGTAGCCTCGCAGGCTCACGCACTCGCCCGAACCCTTGGGCGCGATCTGAGCAACCCGGTCTGCGATGCGCGAGGCCTGGGTGTTGGTGACAACGGTGACCTTGAGCGTGGGATGCGCGTCGACAATCTCGTGCACGCGCAGCGACACATCGGCTGTGGCAGAAACGGGACAGACCACCAAAAGGATGATGCGCGGGATGTCACGTACCTGCTCAAGCGAGGCCAGGCAGCGGTCGAGTTCGGGATTGTCGGCGTTGAGTCGTGTCGAATGGTCATAGGTGCCAGGAGCGTTTGCGCGAGCGTCATCGCCCGCCCAATACGTTGGAATCACGACCGTGGCGTTCATGCCTTACCCTCCCTGCAACACAAAAACGGGACGCCGCCAAACACAGGCGACGCCCCGCGACCTAGCTGATTCCATCATACCCACTTGGGCAAATCATTGCTCGCAACTCGCAATGTTTATTGCGGATAACCCCAAAAGAGTACCGTGGACAGGCACAATAGCCGCTCGCTCCTATGCGGCATGCTCTGCCGCCCGAGTCATGCGGGACAGGCGAACCAGCAGCATAAAGCCAACGACCAGCAGCACACCAATGGAAAGGACGCCCAGCGACGGGTTGCCGGTCAGCGAGGTGACGACCGACACCAGGAAGGTGCCCATAACGCTTGCATAACGACCAAAGATGTCAAAGAAGCCGTAGTACTCGTTGGACTTTTCCTTGGGGATAATGCGGCCAAAGTAGCTACGGCTGAGCGCCTGCACGCCGCCCTGGAACAGGCCGACCATAATGGCAAGCACCCAGAATTCAAAGGCGGTCTTTAGGAAGAACGCGGCGAACAGCACAATGCCCATGTAGGCGGCGACCGCCACCAGGATCATGTTGAGCGTGCCCACGCGTCCGGCGAGCTTGCCGTAGATGATGGCGGACGGAAAGGCCACGAACTGCGTAACGAGCAGCGCCAGCACCAGCTGCGTCGAATCGATGCCCAAGGCCGATCCGTAACTGGTGGCCATGGAAATGACCGTGTGCACACCGTCGATATAGAAGAAGAACGCGATCATGTAGACCAGCACGGTCTTGTTGTGGGCGATCTCGCGCATGGTGTGTCCGACCTCGGAGAACACACCGCCCACGATGTGGCCGATAGTGTCCTCGGGACCGCGCTCGCGACCGTACTTTTGCTTATAGGTGCGAATGAGCGGCAGGGTAAAGATGAGCCACCAGGCACCAGTGATGATAAACGACAGACGCGTTGCCAGCATGGTGGGGACGCCAAGAGCGGGGCCACCCATGATGAGCGCCAGGCAGATGACGAACGGCACGGTGGAACCGATATAGCCCCAGGCATAGCCCGAGCTGGACACGGCGTCCATGCGCTCGTCGGTCGTAATGTCGGGCAGCATGGCGTCGTAGAACGTCATAGAAGAGTTAAGGCCGATGGTGCACAGCACGTACACGGTCAAAAATGCCATGGCGGACATTGGGATAGCCTGCGCCAGGCAAAGCACCAGGCCCGTGAGGAAGAAGCCCAAGAAGAACTTGATCTTGTTGCCTGCGTAGTCAGCAAGCGCGCCCAGAATGGGCATGAGCATGGCAATGACCAGCGAGGCGATCGTCTGCGCATTGCCCCAGGCGACCACCAGGTCGGCCGAGGAAGCGCCGGTATTGATGGCGTTAAAGTAAATGGGCACCACCGAGGTATTGAGCAGCACAAGGGCCGAATTGCCCACATCATACATAACCCAGTTACGCTCGAGCTTGGTGTATTTCATGGACAGGGACCCTTCGTATTCGCCCGATATGCAGTTAGTTCATCGTACCCCAATTGTCCAGAACCGCCGGTAAGGATTCGGCAAAGGGGCACGCACGGGCCCTATTCCTCGCGGTCGAACTCCTCATCGGCATTGAGCACGCGACCGCTGTAGTTGACGTGACTGGTCACGGCATCCATGTCACCGGTCTCGATAAAACGTGCGACCGTGCACTCGTAATCGACCAGCGCGCGATCAAAGACCTCGGGGAAACTCTCGTTCGAGACCTCGTCGGTAAAGGGATTCTTCCATGTCAGATGGCCCAGGTTACCGGTGCGCTCGGGCAGCTCCGTCGTCACGCGATGGGCAAGGCCGTCGAGCAGCGAGTAGTCGTGCACCAAGCCCTCAACCAGCGAGATCGCGCGCGTCTTTGCGGAGCCGGCCGGCTCAATCGCGCGGTAAAGTCGCTGCATATTGGCAACGGCAGCACCGTACTCCCCCGCCGGAATGTCAATGCCGTACACGCGTCCGGCAACATAGCTCATCAGCACGCCGGCCACGCAACTGATGCGATCGGTGGTGACGATCTCGCCCGCCGGCGGGTAATCGTCGACCGTAGCGCCATCGCGTTTAAGCTGCAGCATCAGTACATCCAGGTCGCTCTCGATCACGGCATGGACCTGGCTGCTCGAATCCTCAAGCCCTGAATCGGACTCCACGATGCCAAACTGCTGCTCATAGACAAAGGGATGGGCGTTGCGGTCGAGTACGTAATGAGACAGCAGGCCCAGCGCAAAGGCGCGACCCAAGCTGGCGTCGCGCGGGAGCAGATGGGACACGCCGTCGCGCAGGCACGCGAACTGGCGAGACATGCGCGAGCGATGCATGACCTGCGCCAGCAGCGTACAGTCGGAAACACGCGGTGTCAGAATGTGAAAGAAAAACGGGTCGGGGCCTTGGTTGCCCAAGATAAAGGCAATGCGCTCTTCATCGGACGTGATGACGCCCTGCGGAAGACGGTCGATGCTTTCCTCGCCAAACAGATGATGGGTGATAAGCGCGGGCATAATGATCCTTTCGATTTCATTCGATGCCACCCATTATGCCCACCGCGCGCCCATGCCAAACCTGCGATGGTAAACGACGGCACGCAAGCCTCTTACGCAAGCCCCAGGTGCGACTTGACCTCGGCGGCACGACGACGGGACACCGGCACCGTCGAGCTCACGCGGTCGAGTCTGAGCTCCATCAACCCCGTGGAGCCAATCTCAACATTGTGCACGTCTTCCAAATTGACCAGATAGCTGCGATGAACGCGAATAAAGCCCTCGGAGCCCAAGCGACGCTCGAGCGAAGAGATCGACTCATTGATCAGGTACGTTCCCTCGGCACAGATGGCGTTGCAAAAATCGGCGCGCGCCTCAAAGTAGCAGACGTCTGCGGCGGGAATGAACACCTTTTTGCCCCCGCGATCCACCGTCAGACGCAAAGGCTGGCGCGGAGCGTGGATAACACGGCGGGCACCCAAAGCTGCCTCGATCTTGTCGAGTGCCTTTGACAGACGTGCGTCCTCGACCGGCTTGACGACATAGTCGACCGCATCAAGGTTATACGCATCGGCGGCAAACTCGGCAAACGCCGTCACAAACACAACCACCGGCGGCGTCTTTAGGTTCTGCAGCGTCTCGGCAAGCTCAATTCCCGAGCGGCCGGGCATCGTGATGTCCAAAAACAACACGTCGGGCTTGTTCGACAGAATCGACTCCACGGCTTCGGTGACATTGCCCGCCTCGGCAATCTGACCCACACGCGTATCCTTTTCCAACAGATAGCGTAGCTCGGCCCTAATGGGAGGCTCGTCATCAACCACCAAGATGTTCCAGCCTTCGGACATATGTGCTTCCCCTCTTTTTCTCTCAATCCAACCGCGTGCTACGCCGTCAACGGCGCGGGCTCATGCGGCTCGCCGTTCAGCTCGACGATGACCTGCGTTCCCACGCCCTCCTGGGACTTCACGCGCATGCCGGAATCTTCTCCGTAAAAGAAATGGATGCGCTGAAGCACGTTGAAGAGCGCCAGGCCGCAACCTCGCTTGACGGAGCCGTCGGCGGTAATGCTCTCGGGCTCCTCTCGGCGATGTTGCTCAAACAGATGCGCGCAGACCTCTTCGCTCATACCGATGCCGTCGTCCTCGACGATGATCTCCAAACCGTCATCGGTCTCGAAAGCCCTAACGTGAATAGAAAGCGGCTCGGTCTCGCGCTGCGCGTGCTTGATGCAGTTTTCGAGCAACGGCTGCAAGATAAACGGCGGCACCATGCAATCGCGCACCTCAAAGTCGATATCGACCGAGACGCGCAGACGGCCGTCGCCATACCGGGCCTGCATAAGATTGATATAGCGAGTACCCTGTTCCACCTCGTGCTCGAGCGTGGTGAGCGTATCGGAATCAGAAAGCGTCTGACGGTAGTAATTGGAAAAGTCGATCAGCAGCGACCTGGCCTTGTCCGGCTCGGTACGTACGAGCGACACGATGGTGCTGATGGTATTGAATAGAAAATGAGGATCGACCTGCGATTGCAAGGCGCGCAGCTCCACGCGGGCCGTGAGCTCGTCCTGGCGCTCGAGCTCAAAGCTCGCAAGCTGCGTGGAAATGAGGTCGGCAAAGCCCGAGGCAAGCGCCGTCTGGCGCATATCGATGCTGCTCAGACGGGGATAATACAGCTCGAGCGTGCCCACGCAATGCCCGCGCACGGTAAGCGGTGCGACAATACCGGCGCGCAGGCGCGGAAAGTAGCCACCCGTCTCGGTCGAGGCATCGCGCGAGAACACGCTTTGCTCACCGCTGTTGATCACGTTGAGCGTAGTCCGCAGCACCACCGGGGTGCCCGCGGGGCATTTTGCCGAGTCCTCGCCCCAGCTTGCCAACACCTGCTTGCCGTCGGTAAAGCAGATGGCAGAGGCGATAGTTTCGGACAGGATGATCTTAGAGGCACCTAGGGCAGCTTCGGGCGTAAGGCCGCGCGACGTGTAGGCGAATATTTTTGAAGCGATGGCGAGCGTGCGGTCGGTAGCGCTCGATGTGAGGTCGTCGGGAACGACAAAGACGTATGAGAAGAAGAAGCACAGCATGACCAAGCCGGCAATGACGACAACGGCCGGAACGGGATTGGGATTATCGGTTAGATCCCAGATGAGCAGCAGGATAAGCAGCGGAACGACAATACCGAGCAAGATGGCTTGAACCACATGCTGAGCGGTACGAAAGACCTTGGTAGAGTTGTAGCTCTTGCCCAGAATCAGCCTATTAAGATCCACCGTCATCCCCTTCTTACTGACGCACCCCATAGCAATAAAGAGGGCCGCAAGCGACCCTCTCCATTGCATTATGCAATCAAATACTGTGTTTTACATCCAGTCATCGATGAACGGTAGCTTAGGCGCTGTACTTGTTTGCCTCGCCGAAGGTGCCGCCCTCGACAATCCAGCCGTCCTTCATGATGACGTCCATGTTGTCGGTGTTGAGCACGTGGATGTCGGCGGCGACGTCACCGTTGACGACCAGCAGGTCGGCGCACTTGCCGGCCTCGATGGAACCGGTCTCGTCCTCGATGTGGCACATCTTGGCACCGTTGAGAGTGGCACAGGTGATGGTCTCGACCGGGGTGAAGCCGATCTTGTCGACGAACTCGTACATCTCCTCGATGGAGCAGGTGCCGTACGGGGTGACGAAGGAGAAGGAGTCGGAGCCGATCGTCATGACGACGCCGCGCTTCTTGGCCTCGCGCAGGCAGTCGTAGTTGCGCTGCAGCTCCTTCTCGACCAGGGTGCCCTCGTACTTGTCGTGCAGCTCGGGGACGTAGACGGGCGGATAGGTGGCGTACCAGGTGGGCAGGAAGGCGATCGTCGGGGTGAAGAAGGTGCCCTGCTCGGCCATGAGGTCCATGGTACGCTCATCGATATCGAAGCCGTGAATCAGCTGCTCGCAGCCAAAGCGAACGGAATCGTAGGCAGCGGCGTGGTTGTTGTAGCAGTGGCTCCACACGGGGATGCCGACCATCTTTGCCTCTTCGACCACAGCCTGAATCTCCTCGGAGCAGTAGTGCTGGTCGCGGCCGGAGTCCCAGCGCCAGATGCCGCCACCGGTAGCCCAGATCTTGATGGCATCGGGGTTCTCACGCAGGCGACGACGGACGGCCTTGCGCAGATCCCAAGGACCGTCGACCTGATCGCCCCAGGGGTGCGATTCCTTGTTGAGCTCCTGGCTGCAGTGGTGGGAGTCGCCGTGGCCGGCAACGCGGCAGAAGCCAAGGCCGGTGGCCAGAACGCGCGGGCCCTTGAAGACGCCCTTGTCGATGCAGTCACGGATCTGGATACCAAAGCGGCCGATCTCGCAGACGGTGGTGAGGCCGTGGGTGAGGCAGTCGTAGGCCTGCTTGACGGCGACGGCCTGCTTCTCGAGGAGCGGCTGCATGACCCAGTCGGTGTCATCGTCGGTCAAGTTGCCCGAGAAGTGCAGGTGGGTGTCGATCAGGCCGGGAAGGACGGTCTTGCCGGCGGCGTCGATAACCTCAACGCCCTCGGGAAGGTCCTGCATGGCGCCGGCGTACTCGATCTTGCCGTTGTCGTCGACGAGAACGAGGGAGTTCTCGACCGGCTCGGCACCGGTACCGTCGATGAGCTTGCCGCCAACGATTGCATACTTAGTGGACATGGTTCCTCCTTATGGATCCATATAGTGGGCGAGACCGTGTTGGGTTAAGGCCTCACAAAGCTACCCAAGTGGTGCCGGGTTCGGTGCGCGGAAGAGAGGGGCCCGCGCACCTGATCCGCCCCGGCTAGGCGTTACTTTTTGCGGGAATTGGTGAAAGCCATGAGGGCCAGGCCAATAGCCAACCAGCCGATCACGATGCTCCACTCCACCATGTTGAGGGAAGCGGGAGAGAACGGAATCACGAGCAGGCCGATGATGATGGCGCAGGCAGCGATAGCGAGGCCGATGCCAAACTTGCCGCCGGGCACCTCGTAGGGACGAGGCAGGTCGGGCTCGGTGAAGCGCATGCGCAGGCAAGCGAGGGCGACCATGCCGCAGGAGAAGATGAAGGCGAGAGCCGACACGTTGGTCAGGGGGATGAGCATGTTCTTGCCCAGGAACGGACCGACGACGGTGATGACGCCCAGAACGACGCAGGCGAGCTTGGGAGCGCCGGACTTGGGGTCGACCTCGGCGAACTGCTCGGGCAGCTGGCCCTTGCGGCCCATGGCGAGCATGATGCGGCTTGTGGCGCCGTAGAAGGAGTTCATCGGGCCCATGGGTCCAAGCGTTGCGATGACGAGCATGGCCAGGTACAGGAGCATATTGATGCCCTTGAGGCAGGCGAGCGCGGGAACCGGGCTCTTAACGAACTCATGCCAGTCGAGGATGGTGCCGAACGAGTAGATACAGACCATGTAGAAGCCGCCGGCGGCCAGCAGTGCCAGGGAGATGATCTTGCCGAACTTGTTCCAGTTGAGGCCCTCGGCTGCTTCCTCAGCCTGCTGAGGAATGGTGTCGAAGCCGGCGTAGAAGAACGGAGTCAGAACCAGGACTGACACGATGCCGGCGAACAGGCTGGTGCTCTCGGTAGCGGCCTTGCCGCCGCCAGCGCCGGTGACCTGGGAGAACACGGGCATGGCGTTGTCCGGCGAGCCGGTGAACAGCGAGACGCCCATGGCGAGCAGCATGCCGCAGAGCAGGGCCTTGGTCAGGAAGGCCTGGAGCTTGGCGGCCGAGCTGGCACCGCGGAAATTGAGGAAGATGACGTAGACTGCAAAGCCGAGCGCGATCAGCGTCGGGAACAGGTAAACGTCGGCGCCCAGGATGGTGTAGAGCTTGACGGCGCGCAGCCACTCAAGACCGGGCAGGCTACCGAACATCTCGGACACGAGGGTCGAGATGGCGATGGCCTCCCACGGGCACAGGATGCCGTTGCCCAGGGCCAAAAGCCATCCGGTGATGTAGCTCAGCGTACGGCCAAAGCTACGATCGACATACTCGACGATGCCACCCGAAATGGGGATAGCAGCCGTGAGCTCACCGAAAACAGCTCCGACGGGCACGAGGAAGATTGCACCCAAGAGGAATGCGATCATAGCGGGAACGGGACCGCCGCCCACGACCATCCAGTCGCCGACCTGCAGAACCCAACCGGTACCGATGATGGCACCGAAGCCGATGGTGAAGAAGTTCCAGAGCGAGAGCGTTTTCTTCATGCCGCCGTTATCCTCGACTGCAACTTCTGCGTTCTTGTCCGCCATTGTTCCCCTCCTTTCCTTTTTGACGCCCCTTGACGTCACCCCTTGCGCGGTCTGTTTTGCCGCGCGCTTTTATTTCGTGGCTTTAAGATACGGCCTTGGCACAGCAGCGCCGCTTGTAGCTCGACCGAAGGCAGAACTGCAAAACGAGCGGCGCCGTTTTTGGGACGAACGGCACGGTTTGCCGCTCATTGTTGTCGCCCGTCCGACGGGCGTACGCTCATCGGACGCATATAGAGATGTTTTTGAGGCCGTGTGTTTTGCGCCTTTCGTACCGTTTACCGAGCTTTTGACGCGCGGACCCATTTGTTGCACATCTTTTTTGTAGGATAGACAGGTTATACATGAGACAAGGCGGTACGAATGGCATACGGATACAACGACGGTGATCAACGGCGACAAAGCGTTCGCCTTGCTGGCCGCACCACGCCGACGCCCAGAAGTGCCACGAGCAGCAATCCGCAACGCCCTCAAGAGCAACCCAGGCCTTCGTCTCGGCAGCAGACAAACAGAACACGGCAGAGTGGCCGTCCGAGCACGGGCACAAGCGCACAGCAAGATAGCCGCTTGGGCGCGCGCACTCGACAGCGCCAAGCCGAGGTTCCGCAACTGCGCCGCAACGGCGCACGTCAGCCCGGCAGCCATATCAACCGCTTCTTTTCGCATCCCCAAGGCGGACGCGACGGCAAGCCCTACCGCTCGACATCGTACGTGAATGCCCCCGCCCTGCCGGCTCGTCGGCTTTGCCTCGCACTGTGCTCTATCCTCATCTGTCTGGTCTTTGTGCTTATGAGCTCCTGTATGTCCCACGGCTCGGCCGGTCTCGAGCCCACCGCCGAGGACAAGCTGCTCAAGGCCCCCGTCGCACCCGGTTATTCTTTCGCCTTTTCGACCCCGCGCTCGCAATGGCAAGCCGGCACGATGCCCCATATCTATCAGATCGACCCTGCATGGTCGGAGCTGCCTTACGCCGGCGGTACCATCCGCCAAAATGCCTGCGGGCCTACGTGCCTCACCATGGTCTATATCTTTAAGACGGGACGCACCGATATGACCCCCGTCAATATGTGCGCGCTTTCCGAGGCAGGCAATTACGCCCCCACCGGTGCAACCGAATGGTCGTTTATGACGAGCGGTGCGTGGCAGTTGGGACTTAACGGAACGGAGCTTCATAACGATCGCGACTCGATGACTCAGGCGCTGCGTTCGGGAGCGCCCGTCATCGCCGCCGTTCGGCCGGGCACCTTTACCAACGTGGGCCACTACATTGTACTTTACGGTATTGACGACGCCGACCAGATTGAAGTCTTCGATCCCAACTCGGCCAGCCGCAGCGCCCGCCGTTGGGGCGTCGTAGAGGTCCTCAACGAAGTCGAAGCCATGTGGGCCTACTACTAGTCATTGGGGACACTCATTGGGGACAGACTTAAATGAGTAGTCCCAGATTGCCAGGAACCGCCGGTACGGAAAGCGCATCCCACTTTGGAACTCAATGGTGAGATGCGCTTTCCGCTAGCGGTCCGTTTGGGAAACAACATCCCGCTTTTCGGCCAAATTCCGGGATGCATTTTCCCGTTGAGGACCTCAAGGGAAACTAGATCCCGTTTTGGACGTTCATCCTGGGATGCACTTTCCGCAGTTGATCGACAGTGGCCTTTAAGGACTGTCCCAAGCTGCCGGCAGGAAAGGAACGTCCCCAAGTGCCGGGTTTCCGCAGTCATTGGGGACAGACTTAAATGAGTAGTCGTTTAAGAACGTCCCCAACGACTACCCACAGAATGAGGGTCTCATCGGGGACTAGGTAAATAGCAAAAGCCCCCGCGGCCGAAACGGGCCGCGGGGGCAGCAGACTTGCAAGGGTTAACTCAAGTCCTCGCCATTTGATGCAATGACCTTTTGATACCAGCAGAAGCTGTCCTTTCGGTAGCGATCGAACGTGCCTTTGCCCGCATCATCGGCATCGACATAAACAAAGCCATAGCGCTTCTTCATCTGCCCCGTCGAGGCCGATACCAGATCGATACAGCCCCACGGCGTGTATCCCATCAGGTCAACACCGTCCTCGACAATTGCATCGCGTAGCGCAAGAATATGCCTGCGCAGGTAATCAATATGATACGCATCGTGGACTTTGCCGTCTTCCAGCGCATCGAGTCCGCCCACACCGTTCTCAGCGATAAAGAGCGGAAGATGGTAACGATCGTGGTAGCCGGCAAGCGTCACGCGCAAACCCAGCGCATCGATCTGCCATTTCCAGGCAGTCTCTTTATCCTTGAGGTACGGATTGCGCAGCGTCGGGAACACGTTACCCTCCGCCTTCTCAGCGATCACCTGGCCATCGGCGCACACCAAGCGCGAGCAATAGTACGAGAACGAGATGAAGTCGACCGTATGCTCTGCCAGATACTCCGTATCGCCCGGCTCAAAGGGCACGTGAACACCCTCTTTCTCGAGTGCACGCAGCTTCCAAGCAGGATAGGCGCCCGCAGCCATCACGTCTGTGTAGAAGTAGCGGCCGCGGTCCTCCTCATACGCAAGCCATACGTCCTCGGGCGCACAACGGTACGGATAGGTCGCACCGGCAGCGACCATGCAACCCACCTTGTTTGCGGGATCGATCTTGTGCAGAATCTCGACAGCGCGAGCGCTCGCCATAAACATATGGTGCGAGAACGCCGCGGTCACGGCTGCACGGTCACGCTCATCCTCGAGCGTGACACCCGCGTTGAGATAGGACAGCGCCACGCTGTTGATCTCGTTGAACGTAAGCCAATAACGCACGAGGCCCTGGTACGCGCGTCCGACGGTCTCGACGTAGTGCGCATACCGCTCGATCATCTCTCGGCTTTGCCAGCCACCATAGCGCTCGACCAGAGCCAACGGATAGTCGTAGTGCGACAGCGTCACAAGCGGCTCGATTCCATGCTCGCGCAGCGCCTCGAATACCTGACGGTAAAACTCCAAGCCCTCGCCGTTGGGCTCGGTCTCCATCCCTGTGGGAAAAATACGGCTCCAGCAAATTGAAAGACGCAGGCACTTAAAGCCCATCTCGGCAAAGAGCTCGACATCCTCGTGCCAATGATGGAAGAAGTCGTTGCCCCAGCGGCATGGATACAGCCTGTCCGGATCGTCCACGGGCTTTTGCCTGCCAAACATTACATCCCAGCGGTCGGAACCCTGTGGGATCAGGTCGGAGTGCGACATGCCGCGGCCGCCCTCGTTCCAGCCCCCTTCGGCCTGGTTGGCGGCGAGGGCACCACCCCACAAAAAGCCCTCGGGCATACCGGCGGCAGACGTTCTGTCAAAGTAACTCATGCTACTCAGCATCCTCGGCAGAAGCTGCCGCGGCGTTCTCCTGCTCCTGAGCCAGGAGCTGGTTATCGTACACCTTAAAGAACGGGTACCAGACCACAGCCATGACCACGATCAAAACGATCGTAAACACCCAGATGCGCGGGTCGAGGCACTGGACAAAGCCCTGAACGAAGATGGGGAACGTGCCGCTCACCAAGATGTAGAAGTTAGAGACAAGACCCAGTGAGACCGCACCCCAATACAGCAGGGCCGAGATCATGCCGCCTAGCACAAACGGAATCATGAGGATCGGGTTGAAGATGATGGGCGCGCCGAAGATCGCGGGCTCGGAGATACGGAAGAAGCTCGGCACGATCGATGCCCTGCCAAATGCCTTGAGCTGCTGCGACTTTGCCCTAAACGCGCAGAGCGCCACAAAAGAGAACGTATTACCCGTGCCGCCGATGAGGTTGATGGCCAACGACATGAGCACCGGGTGGAACTCAAGCGGCTGCCCGGCAGCATAGAGCGAGGCGTTGGCGGCAAAGGCGGCAAGCGAGACCGGGGCGGTGATGGGCATTACGATCATGTTGCCGTGGACGCCAAAGCACCAAAACAGCAGCGTCATGAAGCAGATAAGCAGTGCGCCGGGCACAGAGTCAACTGCGACGGAAAGCGGGGCAGCGAGCAGCTTCTCGATAACCGAGGGGATGGACAGCGCGGGATCGATCATCTGGATCAGCAGGTTGCCGCCAAAGAAGATGAGGATGTTGGCGAGCATAGGTACGATGGCGCCAAAGGTTTCGGACAAAAACGGCGGCACGCCATCGGGCATCTTGATGGTGATGCCCTTGGTCTGGCAGAAGCGCGTGACCTCGACGGAGACCAAGGCAACGATGATGGCGGTAAACAGGCCCTGCGCACCCAGATAGGTGCAGGGGACCGCCTGGAGCACGGACTCGTCAGCAAGCTGGTAGTAGGACGACGGCGCCGCGGCGATCAGGAACATCACCAGCGAGGTCATGCCGGCGTTAAGCTTGGGCATCTTGTAGGTGCCCGCCAGGTTATAGGCGATTGCGAACGTCACGATCACCGACAGTATGCCCATCGTCATATTGAAGGGGATGAGCAGCGTGAGCTTATTGGCCGTCGCAAAATCGAGCCAAGGGCCAAAGACGGACCAGAACCCGCCCTGCGCCACCAGGTCGGCCGTGACCGGCGGGTTGGCGAGGATCATAAAGACGGCAGATACCAAGATGAAGCTGATCGCGCTCATAAAGCCCTTTTGCATGGAGGCAAAGTGGCGCTCGGTGCCGCAGAAATTGGCGATAGGGGTCAGTTTTTCCTGAAGCAGGGTCATGAACTTCTCCATGGTCGCCTCCTAACCCAACAGCGACTGGGCGAGTGCCAGCACGTTGGCGGCGTTGCCCATGCCGTAGTCCTGTACGGGGATGACCGCGGTCGGCTTACCGCTCCCCTGCTTGACGGTGTTGAGCTGGTAGGACACCTGCGGCCCCAAGAGCAGCACGTCATAATTGGCGCACGTCTCCTGATACTCGCCGATACCCACCGCATCGATATCGAGCTCGATGCCGTTTTGCTCCGCATATTTCTCGAGTTTCTTCATCAGAATGCTTGTAGACAGACCAGCTGCGCAAACAAGAAGGATCTTCATAAGGGATTCCCTTCGCATTGATTGGTTGGATAGTCACCGCACGCCGCTAGGCGTTCTTGGTTGCAGTGCACTCATACAGGCAGATCAGCTCCTGCACGAGCT
This sequence comes from uncultured Collinsella sp., assembly GCA_937950415.1. Lineage (GTDB taxonomy): Bacteria > Actinomycetota > Coriobacteriia > Coriobacteriales > Coriobacteriaceae > Collinsella. Next base: position 16,878 of record CALFDL010000367.1, read on the forward strand.
CCTGAGCAAGCATGGAGCACATGAGGTGGTCCTGAGCATGGACCAGCAACACATCCACCGACAGATGCTCGCCCGCTGCCTCAGTCGAAAGCAGCTGCGTTTGGATGTGGTGAGCCTTGATTCCCGCATCCTTTGACTGCTTCATGAGTTTGGCGGCGGCGTCAAAATCCCCCGCTTTTGCCTTTTCAAGGGCTTCGAAGGCAAGGCTGCGTGCCTCTCCCGCTGCAGCGACCAGCTGAAACGAAACCATCTCGGTTCCCTGATCGTCCATAACGGTCTCCTCTCCCGTGATGTTTGGTTTGTACTTGAATATTCGAAACGCCTATCTCCCGCCCGCAATCCTCGAGGTTTATTGCAGGTAGACAGACAGGGTTATCGACAAAAGAAGTCTTAAGCCGTATGCGCTTGCACAAGCGCCATCAGCTCATGCCAGGACCGGCGCTCGCGTAGGCGCTCGACCCCCTGGCGGTCCATAAAGATCTCAGCGAGCAGCGAGCTCAAGATCCGCGCCTCATCGCCGCCCGACCGGGCAAACGACACCATAAAGACGATATCGACCTCATGGCCGTATTCGTCCCAAAGAATGGGATGTTCGAGCAGGCCCACGGTAACAAAGGCCTCGGCGCTCAAAGGATGCATCCCATGGGGCATGGCCACCCCATTTCCAAACGAGGTGGCACTCGCGCTCTCGCGCTCGGCAACCTCTTGGGCAAACTGGGCATCGACACGGCCGCTCTCGACGGCGCGCTCGGAGAGATATCGGAGAACGGCCTGCTTCGACGACGCCTCAACGCGGTTGAAGAACAGGGCACGGCTAAAGAAAGCGCTCAGGGAGTCCGATTGCGCAGCGTCATCACTCAGCACCTTGCGGATAGCGTTGACATCGCTCGTCTCCAAGAAGAAATCGGCCTCGCGGACGGGCACGGGCAACTTGACGTTGAGCGGCACCGTTGTGAACACGTAGTCGATGTGCGAAAAGTCGAGCGTTCCCACGCGGGCGACGTCGCATGTCTCAATCGACTCGATATACATACCAAACTGCTTGCGGTACTGGTGCTCGAGCATACGGGCGCTTCCCGCTCCCGAGGCGCACACGATCAGGATGCGTTTGCGACGCGGCTGGTCGGCTTGCTGCTCGAGCGCCAGGGCAAATGCCATGGCGATGTAGCCGAGCTCCTCATCAGAGGGCTGGCTGCCAAAATGACGCTCGAGTACCTGCGAGGTGCCGGCCGCCATCGAATAGGCCAACGGAAACCTCGTCTTGATATCGGGCAGCATGGGGTTATCCATATGCATGTGATATTCAAGGCGATAGCCCAGAGGGCCAATATGCCGAGCAAGGTTCATGCGAAGTTCAAGATCGCTGCTAAAGTCAAACCTAAACTCATCGTTGACCGCACATACCATCTCGGAAGCGATCTCCCACATCTCGTCCGAGATAACGGCCGAGCCCTTCTCGGGCACGCCCGTGCCCCTGCCGAGCAAATGGATTGCGATAAAGGCAACCTCTTCTCGGGGCATGCTCACGCCCAGGGCATCCTTGATGTTTGCGGCAATCTGGAAAGCCGCAGCGTATTCGCGCGTTCCCTCCAGCTTTAAAACGTCCGATTCTGCAGCCGGGACATAGCAGCCCTGCTCGATGCGGCCAAGAGCGATGTAAAGATGCATGATGAGATTGCGGGATGCCAGCGAGCTCACCGTGACGGGCGAGGCAGTCAGGGCATCGTCCACACATGCGGCGATGGCCCGCAGGCGCTCGGCGAGCTCTGCATCGTCGGTGTCGGGCAACACGGGCCTCACCAGCGAGGCCAGACACAGACGCCGTTGCGACTCCCCACCCGCAACGCGGATTCCGTAGCGAGGGCGCTTTTCGAGCGTCAAGTCAAATTGGGCGAGTTTCTGCTCTACCAGACGCATGTCATTGGACAGAGTTCGCGCCGAAACGTAGAGTAAATCCGCATACTCCTCAATCGTCACCCACTGGGACCGCATGAGAAGGTCGTTAAGAAGGAAGGACACACGGCCGTCGCGCGTATCAGGAATGCCCGGATGGGCCAGAGCCGCACCGTCTAGCAAGCGAGCAAGCTCATCTGCATGTGCAACATCGATACGATATTGCCCTTTGCTGCCAACGATGCGTGCAACCCCCGCAAGATTGTCGTTTGCGCGATGGATATAGTTTCTCACG
>CALFDL010000368.1 GCA_937950415.1 uncultured Collinsella sp.
CCGCAGGCGCCCTGCTCGTCGATGATTTTGCCGAGGAGCTCGACACCCTCACGTGCCGTAGCGCTTTCGCCCAAGATGACGCTGCCGTAGCTATACTCGCCAATGCCAGTGTCGGTTAGGGGGTCAGCCGCCTTGGCGTCTGCATTCATGTATGTGGTCAGCGTGGCGGAGCAGGATACACCTTTCTCATTGATGCCCGCTTCGGAGTAGGCATCCCAGCGTCCGTGCCACTGCGAAGGATGGTCGCGCACGTAACTATAGCGATACGTGGTATTGGGCGAGGTGTATGCGAATTCGGACTCGTCTGAGCCGTAGATATGGCCGGGACCATGTGAGGGTTCGATGCCGAAGTGCTTGAGGTAGCGCTTGCCAAAGTCCTCGGCGCGGCCGTAGTACGTGTTGCCATCGGCCGTTAGGTTTTTGCCCATGTAGATCTGCGTGCAGGCGAGCGCAGAGGTCGGCATGGACATGATGGTTGCAGCTCCAAAAGCAAGGCCAATGCCAAGCTTTTTGAGCGCGTTGACGGGGTGAGTTTTCCTCATAATCCCTCCCAGCGTGCGAAAGCCCTCTGTCGCCAGAGGGCTTCAGCCAATAAAGACACTCCCTTAGCGTAACGAATCGGAAACAATATTCATCTATGAAAAATACTTACTCGATAAGCGTATTGAAATATACGATGAGCGGTTAATTATACTCAGTTTGTAGCTTTACTTTAATAAAGACGCCCTGCAATTACTGTAGACGAATAAAGTAGCTGGGAATGCCCGAAATGAAAATCCCCCGCTGTTTGGCAAATGCATAAACAGCGGGGGAGACGATAATTGGATGAATATCATACCAATGTGGAATTACTTCTTCCGGCGGTGGATCACGTTAATCGCATAGCCGATGAGCATGGCCAGAACGATGACGATAAAGCCGAGCAGGGGATTGTCGTTCATGGGGTCCTCCTACTTTCCGAGCGGTGAGAATTCGTCGACGATCAGGTCGAGACATTGCGGAAGCGCGCGGGCGCCAAAGACGCCGGAGTTACTGGAGATAATCTCACCATCGAACTGCATGCCCAGCGACGGCGTGCAGGTGATCTTAGCTTCCTTGGTCTGGATGATCTTGAACTGCGGGCGACCGAGCACCTTGCCGGCGGGGTCGAGCGCAGCGGTGATCACGGTGGGCAGCAACTGCACGGTTTTTACGGGCTCGATGACCGCGATGTCGACCATACCGTCGTTCATGCGGCAGTCTGGGAACAGGTTGATGTCGTTTTGGATGACCGAGGTGTTGCCTGCCATGCAGCAGATGCCGTCGAGCTCCTCGACAATGCCGTCATGCTCAATCGTAAAGTGCGCCACTGTGGGATTGGGCGTGGCAAGCGCCGACAGGAAGTAGGCGATCTCGCCGATGTCGTTTTTG
>CALFDL010000369.1 GCA_937950415.1 uncultured Collinsella sp.
CGTGCCTTTGTACTTGCCCTCGAGCAGGTCGGCCTGGTCGAGCACCTGGCGCGCGTAGCCCAAGAAGGTCTCGCCTTCCTCGGACACAATGACGCCCTTGTTGGTGCGCTCAAAGATATGCACACCCATCTCGTTTTCGAGATCGCGAATCGACGCGGTAATCGAGGGCTGCGACACAAAGAGCCGGCGCGAGGCCTCGGTGATGCTGCCGCATTCGGCAACCTTAACAACATATCTGAGCTGCTGAAGCTTCATAGCCTTCTCCCTAGACGTTCGTGACGCCAAAACCTGCCGCGTCCATTTGACGCATAAACGACGGCATCTCCCCCGTCGCGGCGCAGGCGGCAATCTGATGCAGAGCCCCGGCAACCGCATCATCTGCCGCAGCGCCAATATGCCAGCGTGCGGCAGCCGTGACGGCCTCGTTGGCATTGGCGACTGCAACGGAGTTAGGAACGGCATCGATCATGGGCAAATCGTTATCAGAATCGCCGAATACGGCCACCTCGTCGGGCGTCAGGCCCAAAGCGCGCGCCAGCTCCAGCGCAGCGCAGCCCTTGTCCCAACCAGCCGGAAGGATGTCGAACAGGCGCACTCGGTTGTTGGGAAACACAAGCGAGAGTTCCGGCACCTCAGCGGCAACGCGCTCACGTAGCTCCGCGAGCTCCTCACGCGAACGGGCACTCCAGATATTCGCCTTAAACACCGACGCGTCATCGACGACGGGACGACATGGGGCCTCTTCGCCTTTGAGCCACGCGTTGCCGCCCGACTCCATGGCGCGACGAACGCGCTCGGGGTCACTCGTCACACAATGGGCATCGTTGCCCCAAAAGTCATCGCCCAGGCTGTAGACTTTTAGAAATGTATCGTCGGTCTCTTGCTCCAGATAGTCGGCCAAACGCATCAGAGCATCGTTGTCGATTGCGCGCGAGGCGACTACTTCGCCGTCAACAAACATCACCTGGCCGTTACAGAACGCACCGGTCGAATAACACCCGGAACGGTTTTTGAACATCCAGCCCATCGCGGACGGCTGACGACCCGAAACCGGCCCAAAGTGCAAACCCGCCGCCTGCATGGCATGAATACCCTCAATGGCGTAGTCGCTGGCGCCGTCATGCCCGGCTGGAATCAGCGTATCGTCCATATCGGTCAGCACAAGTTTGATCATAGAGTCCCCTCGGTCATTCTTAATCCCATCTATTGTACCGACCTGCCAAAAAGGGACAGGTTTATTTCGGCAGGTTTCATCTGGGAAAACGCAAAGTCCCAGTTGTTACCTGCCAAAATAAAC
>CALFDL010000370.1 GCA_937950415.1 uncultured Collinsella sp.
GCCTTTTGACACGCGATCCAGTCCTCGATGCCCAACGCCACCACACGTTCCCACTGGGCGGGCGAGGTAATGTTATGCATGAGGTAATAGTCGATATGGTCGGTCCGTAGGCGGCGCAGTTGCTCGTCGAAGAACCGGTCGAAATCCTCCGCGCATTTGCACGAAGCATGCGGCAGCTTGGTTGCGAGCAAAACCTGGTCGCGCAAGCCCAGGCGCTCAAGCGACGCACCCACGCACGCCTCGTTGCCGGGATAGAGATAGGCCGTGTCCAGGTAGTTAATCCCCTGCTCCACCGCGCGGGAGATGATGGCATCGGCCGTCTTCGCATCGGGGTGTCCCGGCGCACCGGGAAACCTCATGCAGCCCAGCCCCAACGCCGAGATACGGTTGCCGCTTTTGGGGTCAACGCGATATTGCACGGCCCCTCCCCTCCCATCGAAGCCCTGACAAGGCGAAACAAACCCGTCACGTCATCGAAACACATCGGAATCGCAATCGAGAACGTATCGTAACGCAGCAGAAATCAGGCCGTCACGGCACCGCTTTAACATCAGCAAAAAGCCCGATGAAAGGAGACGAGCGTGACCACACGCGAGGACGCCTACCCCTACCCCGGCGAGCAATACATCCTCTCGGTCGACCGCTATCAGATCGAAGTCATGGACCATCTAAACGAGCTTCCAGCCACGAGCGCCGTCATCTTCTGCACCTTCCCCAAGGTCCGCGATGGCGTCGGATACCCCGCCCGCGTCTTTGCGGTCTGCCCCGCAGTGTAACGTCCAGGCAAACGTTTCTTTTTTATAACAGCCGCCCCGCGCACCCATCAATCACCCCGGCAGCATACAATCCATCAGGCGCCCCTTACGCGGGCGCCTTTTATATGGGGAGATGATTCACATGCAGATCAACAAGGTCGCTTTTATCGGCAAGGGCGGCGTCGGTCTGCTCTACGGCAGCATGATTGCCAAGGCCCTCGGCAATGACGCCGTCGAATACGTTATGGATGACGCCCGTTTTGAGCGTCACGCGGGCGATGCGCTCACCGTCAACGGAAAGCCTTGCGATCTCACGTCCGTCCGCGCCAGCGAGGCAGCGCCCGCCGATCTGGTCATCCTGACGGTCAAGACCACCGGTCTCGACCAAGCACTCAAGACTATGGAGCGTGTCGTGGGACCCAACACGCTCATCGCCTCGCTGTGCAACGGCATTACGAGCGAGCAAAAGATTGCCGAACGCTTTGGCTGGGAGCATACCGTTCTTGGTATCTGCCAGGGCATGGACGCCGTGTTCCTCAACGGCGCGCTCACCTTTACCAATGCGGGCGAGATCCGCTTTGGCGCGGCGGCCGGCACGGACCCCGCGACCGTCGCCGCTATCGACGGGCTCTACACGCGCTGCGGCATCGCCCATACCGTCGAGCGCGACATTGCGCACCGCATGTGGGCCAAACTCATGCTCAACGACGGCATCAACCAAACCTGCATGGCCTACGGCGGGACCTACGGAAGCGCCACGGAGCCGGGCTCCGAGCAGCGTCGCTGCTTTGTTTCCGCCATGCGCGAAACGCTTGCGGTCGCCAACGCCGAGGGCGTTGAACTGACCGAGGCAGACCTGACGCAAATGGTGCACCTCATCGAGGGAATCGACCCCGCCGGTATGCCCTCGATGGCTCAAGACCGCATCGCAAGGCGCAAAACCGAGGTTGATGAGTTCGCGGGCACCATCTGCCGCCTCGCAGCCAAACACGATATCCAGGCACCGCAAAACGAGTGGCTCTATCGGCGCATCCGCGATATCGAGAAAAGCTGGTAGCGCCAACGCGCCGCATTCAACAGCCTTAACAGCAAAACCGCCGCAAGGGAACCTTTCCCCTGCGGCGGCCTTCATCTTCGTCTATGACCGGCGGCCGATCTCACAACAGTCAACGTTGCGACCCCGGCACCTCGTCCTCATCGTCGCGGCAAAGAACCACGCCCGCGCTTCCCAGCAGTGCGGCCGCGATCAGCGCGCCGACCACGATAGGAGCAGTCCCGCATGTCCCCTGCATGCCCGCGACGAGCGCGACCGTGGGACCAAGGCAGCCGAGCATCAACGCGACGGCGGCAACGGCAATATCTCGAGCATTCACAAGACCACTTCTTCCAAGAGAAAGACCTTATTTCTCATGAACTAGTGTGCCCCGCATCCATACGCCCAGCGTACCGCCACGGTAAGGGCTCTGTTAACTCAAACGCGCATAAAGAACGGGCGGCTTTACGTTGCCTAAAAGCTCAGTAAAGACGCCCGCCCATCATGTGCCTATTTTGCTCTGATGGCAGATTACCAACCGGTGTAGTAGTCGGTGGTTCCGGCGGCGCAGCCGGAGTCATAGACCTTGCAATCACCCTTGGAGCCCGTAAAGGTCGAGCCCTGGGCCATATCGCCCGCGGCAACAACGTAATAGCCGTCGGAATCGCGCCAGAAGCCCTCAGAATCCTGAGTCCATTCGCCCGTGCGATAGTGATAAAGCACATTGCTGCTGTAATAGGTCTCGCGGCGCCCGTTGTAGTTATTGACACCCGCAGAGCGCGTCAGGCCCGATCCGTTCGCGTAGGACGCGGCAGACGCGTAGGACGGAGTGTAGCCGGCGTTGTAGTACGAAGCCTGGGCGGCCTCGGCAGCCTCTGCCTCGGCGGCAGCGGCCTCGAGCGCTTCGCGCTTGGCATTCTCAAGCGCAGTGCGCAGCTCATCGAGCTCGGTCGACTTCGCGTCGACCTCCCCCATCGTCAAAAGGCTGCCCGCACCATCGATACAACCCTGCAGCACAGCGCGCTCGTCATCGGTGGCATAGTCACCATACATGTTTAGGATAATCTGAGCGCGCATCTCAAGGGAATCGCGCTTGGCCTCCATCGAGGCATTCCACTCCTGCATGGAACCATAACCATCGCCGCGATAATCAACGGGCTGTACCAGCGTCGTCTCGGACGGCGTAGATCCAACCGTATCGGACAGTGTTGCCGCGTGGGCATCAGTTGCGCCGGCGCCCGCCAAAAGCGCCACGGTCAGAGCGGCGGAAAGGGCGGCGGCTTTCGGTTTTCGTGAATCGATCCTCATGTAGCTGAAAACCTCCGTAGTGCGTTTTTGCTGCGTTTGAGCTGCGTGTGATTCGATCGCGCTGCATAGTACCTCGAGCAAATCGCGACCTGCGGTTTTACTCAAAAGGCGCACGTCAATTGCGTAAAACTCACATCCTCTCAACAGGAGTTTTCCACAACTCGAATGCATAAAGCATGCCAAAAACCCTGTAATAGCGCCCTTCCTATGCAAAAAAAGGCGCCTGCGCAACCATTGCTTGCGCAGGCGCCTTGAGCAGGCATTTTATGCAGTTATACCTATCGAGTCGCAAGGGGTCCTTGCACAAGTCGCCTTACTCGTCCAGCGCGGCGAAGGCCTGCTTCAGATCCCAAATGATGTCCTCGGCGTTCTCGGTACCGATGGAAAGACGGATCGTGGAGGGCGTGATGTTCTGCTCGGCGAGCTCCTCGGCAGAGAGCTGGGAGTGCGTGGTGGTAGCCGGGTGCACAACGAGCGACTTGACGTCGGCCACGTTGGCGAGCAACGAGAACACCTGCAGATGATCGATGAACTTCCAAGCTGCCTCCTGGCCACCCTTAATCTCAAAGGTGAAGATCGACGCGCCACCGTTGGGGAAGTACTTCTGATAGAGCTCGTGATCGGGGTGCTCAGACAGGCTCGGGTGGTTCACCTTGGCGACATGGCTGTCACCAGCCAGGAACTCAACGACCTTCTTGGTGTTCTCGACATGACGGTCGACGCGCAGCGACAGAGTCTCGGTGCCCTGGAGCAGGACCCAGGCGTTGAACGGGCTGATGCAGGCGCCCTCGTCGCGCAGCAAGATGGCGCGGACATAGGTCGCGAAGGCAGCGGGACCGGCAGCCTCGGCAAACGAGACGCCATGGTAGGAGGGGTTGGGCTCGGCGATCTGCGCATACTTGCCGCTCGCCTTCCAATCGAAGTTACCGCCGTCGACGATCACACCGCCCAGCGAGGTGCCGTGGCCGCCGATGAACTTGGTTGCGGAGTGAACGACGATGTTGGCACCATGCTCCAGCGGACGGAACAGATACGGGGTGCCGAAAGTGTTGTCGACGACGACCGGCAAACCATGCCTCTTGGCGATCTCGGAGATGGCGTCGATGTTGGGAATGTCGGAATTGGGGTTGCCGAGCGTCTCGAGGTAGATGACCGTAGTGTTGTCCTTGATGGCACCCTCAACCTCTTCCAGGTTATGAGCATCGACAAACGTGGTCTCGACGCCAAACTGGGAGAGCGTATGCTCCAGCAGGTTGTAGGAGCCACCGTAGATGGTCTTCTGAGCCACCACGTGGTCACCGGCCTGGGCAAGAGCCTGCAGGGTATAGGTGATGGCAGCAGCACCGGAGGCGACGGCAAGACCTGCCACACCACCCTCGAGTGCAGCGATACGGTCCTCAAAGACGCCCTGGGTGGAGTTGGTCAGACGGCCGTAGATGTTACCGGCGTCGGCAAGACCAAAGCGGTCGGCGGCGTGCTGGGAGTTGCGGAACACATAGCTCGTGGTCTGGTAGATAGGCACGGCGCGGGAGTCGGATGCGGGATCGGCGCTCTCCTGGCCAACGTGAAGCTGCAGGGTATCGAAACCAAAGGTGTGCTCGGGGTTGTTGATAAACTGGCTCATGATGATCTCCTTGATCGAACGAAAGTAAATAAATAAGAGAAAAGTAAGTCGCTGTCTCCTGATCACGCCAACGGACGCAAACAGGAGCCCGGCATTCGTCTTGGCAAGCAGTTCATATGCGGTCCTCCTTTTGACATCCCGGTTCCGTGGTCGGCTTAATTACCTACCGCCTTTGTGTGTTTTGAATAGTACGAGCATTGTTTCGCTCGGTCAATCACTTAAAAGCGCTAACCTGTTATCGGTTTTTTAGATAGCTATCGAAAGGACGGGCACCGATGACCCTCCAGCAGCTTCGTTTTCTTATCGCCGTGGCAGAGTCCGGCTCAATCAACGCCGCAGCTCAGCGCCTCTATACCGCTCAGTCCAATATCTCAAACGCCGTCAAAAGCCTAGAACAAGAGCTCCATCTGGAGATCTTTACGCGCTCCAGCCGCGGCGTCACGCTCACCAACGACGGCACCGAGCTTTTGGGCTATGCGCGCCAGGTCGTAGAGCAGGCCGACATGCTCGAGGCACGCTACGAGGACGGTGGCACCCCGCAAGCTCGCCTTGCCATTTCCGCCCAGCACTACGCCTTTTCGGTCGAGGCCTTTGTCAACGTGGTCGAGCGCTGCCGCGACAGCAAGTTCGAGTTCATCATGCGCGAGACCACCACATCGCAGATCATCGATGACGTCCGTGCGTTTCGCAGCGACATCGGCATCCTCTATCTGGATGACTTTAACGCCCGCGTTCTGCAGAAGGCCTTCGCCGATGCCCGCGCAAGCTTCCATCCCCTATTCGACGCGACGGTCCACGTCTTCGTTAGCGAGCGCCACCCGCTCGCACGCCGCCCTCAGCTGTCCCTTGCCGACCTCACGCCCTATACGCGCTACAGCTTTGAGCAGGGAACCTCAAACTCCTTCTATTACGCCGAGGAACCTTTTAGCTATATCCCTTGCGACCGCAACATACGAATCTCGGACCGCGGAACACTTACTAACTTACTTATCACGTCGAACGGTTACACCCTGTCGACCGGCGTCCTCTCCAATGAAATGCAACGGGGCATGGCATCGATCCCGTTAGCAGACGCCCCAACGATGCGCGTAGGCTATATCATGCACGACGAGCGCAAGCCCTCTCCCCTCTTGCAGCAATACCTCGACGAGCTCAACCGCATCATCCATGCCAACTAACAGTCGGAAGACGGGGTAGAAATCGTAGATTGCTGGCCCCCGGCGAGCATGGCGCTACAATGGTCACTCACATGAAATGCACTCAACGAAAGGAAGCCCGTGAAGGTCATCATCTACACCGACGGCTCGGCCCGATCAAATCCGGGACGCGGCGGCTACGGCGCCGTGCTCAAATACACCAACCCCGCCGGCAAGACCTTCACCTCCGAGCTTTCGCGCGGCTACGCCAAGACCACCAACAACCGCATGGAGCTCATGGCGGTCATCGTGGCGCTCGAGGCACTTAACCGCCCCTGCGAGGTCGAGGTCCATTCCGATTCGCAGTACGTCGTCAACGCTTTCAATAAACACTGGATCGACGGCTGGAAAAAGCGCGGATGGAAAACCGCCAACAAGCAACCCGTCAAGAACCGCGACCTGTGGGAGCGCCTACTCACCGCCAAAAGCAAGCACAAGGTTGAGTTCATCTGGGTTAAGGGTCACGCCGGCCATGAGCTCAACGAGCGCTGCGACGAGCTCGCCACCACGGCGGCCGACGGCAGCAACCTCGATATCGACGCCGGCTTTAACGAGAGCGACCTGTAATAGCGTTTTCGCGCAGCTTTATATCCCCACGCGCTACACTCATCCTGTAGACCAAACAACGCAAGGGGGACGTATGCTGCGCATCGCGACCATCGGCACATCCATGATCACAGACGACTTTATCCAAGTCGTCAACGCCAACGACCAAGCCGCGTTTGTGGGCACGCTCTCGCGCGATGCCAATCGCGGTGCTGCCTTTACCGCCGAGCGCGGTGGCGAGCGAAACTTTACTTCACTCGATGAGCTCGCGGCAGCCGCCGACGTCGACGCCGTCTATATCGGCAGCCCTAACGCACTTCACTACGAGCAGGCCCTTGCCTGCATCGCCGGTGGCAAGCACGTCATCGTCGAGAAGCCCTTCTGCGCCACCGAGGCGCAAGCGCTGGAAGTCTTCCGCGCTGCCGAGGCAGCAGGTGTCGTGGCCCTCGAGGCCATGCGTCCCCTCCACGATCCCGCCTTCCACGCCATCGAGGACGCCCTGGGTGAGATCGCCCCCATCCGCCGCGCCTCATTGCGCTTTGGAAAATATTCCTCGCGCTACAACGAGATTCTCGCGGGACGCGCCACCAATATCTTCGACTGCAATATGGCCTCGGGTTCCCTCATGGATATTGGCGTCTACACCGTCGAGCCCATGGTCGAGATTTTCGGCATGCCCTCCGGCCTTACGAGCATGGCTACTCTGCTCGACCCCGCCACGCGACAGCTCACGCACGGCCCCATCGACGGCTGCGGTTCCATCCTCGCCAGCTACGGCGGTGGCCGTATCTCCGTCGAGCTCGCGCACTCCAAAATAACGAATGACCTGCTGCCCTCGCAGATCGAAGGCGAGCGTGGCACCATCCAGATCGACCATCTGTCCACGCCCCGCAATGTCCGCATCGACTATCGCGGCGATGTCGTACGCGGCTCGGCGACCGAGGCACCGCGCGAACAGGGCGACAACGGCCGCGTGCTCGACCTGCCCAAATCGAGCAACACTATGGAATACGAACTCACAGACTTTATCACCGCCATCGGCGGCATCGATAACGTCAAGGAAGAGATTTGGGAGACCCCGGCGGGACGCCACGAGCTTGGCCACTACCGCGATGTCACGCTCGTCTCATTGCGCATCATGGATGCCGTGCGCCAGCAGGCCGGCATTACCTTCCCGTCCGACGCAGGCAAGCAGGCCTAGCGATGGGCTTCTTCGATGCGTTCTTCTCCAGCGTCACCGGCGGCAGTCGAGAGCCTCAAAAACCATCAAACATTGAGCTCGAGTTGCGCCGCAGGCTTACTGTGCTCGCAAGCGACGAGGCCACTCAAGACACTCCCCTGCGCTATTTCCTGCGCTGGGCGGGGCAAGTCCAGGGCGTTGGTTTTCGCTTTACCAACACCAACCTCGCGCAGGCACGCGCGCTCACCGGCTGGGTGCGCAACATGGAAGACGGCTCGGTCGAGATGGAGATACAGGGAGCTCCGGCAAACATCCTATCTCATCTCGAGGCGCTTCATGCCTCCTACGAGCGCATGGGAACGCGTTTTCGCCTCGTAGAAGCCCAGGCCCGAGCCCCACTTGCCAATGAAGACAGTTTCATTCCTCGTTATTAGTATTGTGTGCTAAATACGGTATCATTTACCTACGACCGTTGATAGAAAAGAGGCGAGGCGCATGGCGGTGCAAAGAAGGAATACCAGGCAGCGAAAGCTGGTTCTTGACGCCGTGCGCCAAAGCTATAACCATCCCACCGCCGACGAAATCTACAACGCCGTGCGCGCGCAGGATGACAAAATCAGCCGCGGTACGGTCTACCGCAATCTCAATCTCTTGGCCGACGCCGGCGAGATTCTCTCCATCAAGACGCCGGGCGGCAGCCGCTTCGATCGCACGATCGAGCCGCATGCGCATATCATCTGCACCTCGTGCAGCCGCGTCGTCGACGTACCGCTCCCCTTCGATGCCCAGCTCGACGCCAAAGCGTCCGAGCAAATCGGCTGGCACGTCACGTCGCACTACACCATCTTCGAGGGTCTCTGCCCCGACTGCCGGTAGATGCTTGGGACATGCCTACTCAGCAAGTAGACGACGCAGCTCTTCTTCGACCGTGCGCGTGTAGCGGACACGGTCGTTGATGCCGCGCATGGTGGGGTTGCAGCTCTCCATCAGATAGGGATGGCCCACGACGTTGAGCATGTCGCGATCGTTCTCATTGTCGCCAAACGCCATCATCTCATCGGGCGAAATCCCCAGAGCGCGACCGTAATCGGCAAGCGCGGAGCCCTTGCCCGAATCGAAACCGATAAAGTCCGTCCATTCGGTTCCCGATGTCATGACATCGACTCGATCGCTAAAGTGGCGCTCGAAATACTCCAGCGCCGCCGGCTGCTCTGCTTCGGGCGTCTGGAAGGCAATCTTAATGACATCCTCGTCAATGTCTTCGGGACGGTCGACTACCGCCACATCACAATGGACCTCATAGCGCAGGTGATCAACAAACGCATCGTTGCCGCTCATGGTGTAGAGGTGTCCCTCGCACGAAAGGGTCACGTCGGCATGGGGATACGCAACCACGGCGTTCGCGATATCCATAGCAAGGCTACGCTCCATGGAACGCTTGACAACGGCACGCCCCTCGCTCATCACCAGGGCTCCGTTTTCGCATACATAGGCGAGCTCATCGGCCACCGGGGCAAACAGGTAGCGCAGGCTCGCATATTGACGGCCACTCGCCGGCATAAACACGATACCGCGACGATGTAGCTCATCGATAAGCTCAAAGGCCTCGGAACGCGGCTCGCGCTCCCCCGGATGCAGCAACGTGCCGTCCAAATCGCATGCAATCAGCTTGATTCCCTCAAGACCCATATGCTTCCCCCAAAGCCTCCTATCAACAGCAAGACGGACTTTGATCGGTCGCCCCTCAAAGCCCGTCTTGCGCATACGCGCGCTTAGTCGCGCGTCTTTTTAACGATGGTAAAGTCCGGAGCCATGCTCACGACAACATCGGCCGCGCTCGACGCAAAGCGTCGGCCCGCATCGAGTTCACGGGTAACCACCGAGAGCCGAACACCCTCGACACCCCGAAGCATGCGGCCCAAAACAGGCTGCACCGGCGTATACATGCGCACGGTATGCTCGTCCGAGTCGCCTCGGAAAAGCGGCACGTGCATATTGCCGATCTCCCAGCACGCATGCGCGAGCGCAATCGGGTCCATGCGGTCAACTTCGACCAAATAAACCTCGGCGCTGCGCAAGCGCACGACAACCGCCACGGGCACCATGTCCGAACGGTCAATGGCGAGCACGTCGCCGTCGGCAAGACGACCGCCGTCGGCAGTATCCAGCCGAACATCGACCGTGCGCCCCAGCTCCGTCACGCCCACAAACGCGCATACATCAGCCTGGTCCCAATCGAGCAGCAGATCGTCAACTTCAAAGACGCCGCCCAACTTCCGGCGAAGCAGGAGTTCATAGGACGGATCGTTGAGATTTCCCAAGCATGTCGTCGAAACCAAGCGTTCAGGCATACTCTAACCCTCGACCTCGACGAGCTCGATATCAAAGTTGAGGTCCTTGCCGGCCAGCTCATGGTTGGCGTCGAGCGTCACAGCCTCGGGCGTCACGTCGATGACGACGGCGGGGACGGGCATACCGCTCGGCGTGGACAAGAAGAGCTTCATGCCCTTCTCAATCTGCTCGATGTTGGGAACCTGTTCGGCCGGGAAGGTCAGAACCATCTCGGGATTGTGCTCGCCGTAGGCATCGGCAGCAGGAATGTGCACGGTCTTCTTCTCACCCACCTGCATGTCGACAACAGCGGCGTCGAAGCCCTTGATCATCTGGCCGGCGCCGCAGGTGAACTCCAGCGGCTCGCCGCGATCGTAAGAGCTATCGAACTGCGTGCCGTCGTCGAGCGTGCCGCGATAATGGGTCTTGACCTTCTTGCCCTGGTTGGACATGGTAACCTCCGTGATAAGGGCGGCGCACAACACGGGCCGCCATGAACATATGGCGCTAACTATACCCTAGTCATACAATTCAAAGACAGTTTGCAAAGAAACGCTGCAACCGGAGGAACTATGGCATATCCTGTATTTGACCTACACTGCGACACCGCCGACCGCATCGGCTGGGCCACGCTCGATCTCGACCTGCGCTTTACCGCCGGCACCGATGGTTATTTCCCCGGCGACGAAACGCATCCGCAAGATTTCGACCTCATCGAGGGTAACGCCTGTGCCATCTCGCTCGCAAAGATCGGCAACACGCCGTGGGCACAGTGCTTCGCCACGTTTGTCCCCGACGAGATTCCCACCGCCCACGCCGCGCGCTTCCAGGCGCAGATCATGGCGCACATGAGCGGCCAGGCAATGCTTAACCACGACCGCATGGTCAACGTACGCAGCGCGGCAGACATTCGCCCTGCGCTCAAAGACGGCAAGGTCGCCTGCATCCACACCATCGAAAACGCCACGTTCTTTGCCGAGGACCCCGCGCTGATCGAAGTGCTCAAGAGCTTGGGCGTGCTTATGTCGTCACTCAGCTGGAATGCGCAGGGGCCGCTCGCGAGCGGCCACGACACCCACGCCGGCCTCACCGCCGCCGGCATCGAGGCCCTTACGCAGATGGAGCACGCCGGCATGGTGCTCGACGTCTCCCACCTCAACGATGAGTGCTTTGACGAGGTTGTCGCCCACGCCACGCGCCCCTTCGTCGCCAGCCACTCCAACTCCCGTGCGGTTTGCGGCGTCAAACGCAACCTTACCGACGACCAGTTCCGCACCATTCGCGACATGGGCGGTATCGTCGGCCTCAACTACTGCAGCGAGTTCCTTTCCAACGACGCAACCGACGAGACCGCCGCAGACGTCACCTTCGACCAGCTAGCGGCACATATCGAGCACTGGCTCGACCTGGGCGGCGAGGACGTCATCGCACTCGGTGGCGACTGGGACGGTGCCACGGTGCCCGCCTTCCTCTCCGATGCCAGCATGATGCCCGAGTTCCAGAACATGCTCTCCAAGCACTTTGGCAAGACCGTGATGCAAAAGCTCTGCAGCGACAACGCGCTTGCCTTCTTTGAGCGTTATTAATTTCACATCCCTTGAGCAGGTCGGCATGCCGAACGGTTGACATGCCGGCCCGTCCCCAATCTGAAGGACCGCTTTTGACGCAGCAGTTTACGATTTCCGCATCCCGACCGGATGGGACGCCCATCCCCGTCGTCGTTACCAAAAAGTGCGTCAAGAACTTCAACCTACGCGTCACTTCGAGCGGTGAGGTCCACGCCAGCGCACCGCTCGGCGCCAGCTGCGAGCGTATCGAAGCGTTTGTGAAGCGCAACAGCACCTGGATTATCGGTCGACTTGCCCAGCGCGAGCAACATCAGGCGACGGCACAAGAGCCGCTCAGCCCCTCGTCCATCATTGCACTTTGGGGCATGCCCATCACGGTACAGGACGCACTCGATCACAACTTTGCGTCACCCGCACCGCGACCCAAGCAGGCCACCTTCGCAAGCTTTATGGGTGCCGACAAATCGGACGAACGCCTACAGGCCAAGCGGTACGCAATCCTCGACGGCCTAACGTCCGATGAGCTCCAAGCCCGTATCGACCAGCTCTATGCAACCGAGGTCACCACGGCGCTGTACGATATGGTGCACACGTACGAAATCGCAATGGGCGTCACCGTGGCCCGCGTCTCCGTGCGCAGCATGAAAACGCGCTGGGGATCATGCACGCCCAAGACCGGCGCCATTCGCATCGCACGCGAACTTGCCGCCTATCCCATCGAATGCCTCGACATGGTTGTCGCCCACGAGCTCGTCCACTTGCTCGAGCCAAGCCACAACCAGCGGTTCCACGTCCTGCTCGACACATACTGCCCCAACAATAGAGCACTGTCCCAGCAGCTCAAGCAGCCACCCATAGAGACATATTAGTACCGGTTAGCGCACGCGCTCGATCTCGACACCGCAGCTTGCCAGGGGAAGACCGACGGGCGCCCAAGGCTTATCGAGCTTGATGCGCACACCAAGCAGCGAGGGATAACGGCGCAGCAGCATCTGGGCCGTACCCTCAGCTGCCGCCTCGATGAGCTTAAACGTATGCTCGCGCAGATAGCCATCGACATCGTGGCACACCGAGCCGTAGTCAATCGAGGCATCCAGGTTATCGTGCTCCCCCGCCGCGCGCAGGTCGGCATAGAGCACCAGAGAAACGATGAACTTCTGACCCAGCGCATTCTCCTCGGGATACACGCCATGGTTGGCAAAAACCTCAAGGCCGTCAATGACAATGCGATCGGCATGGCGCAGATCGTCATAGCTCACGTGAGGCACCGCCGTTGCGGTGGATATTTCGTCCCTTCCACGGCGAGCGAGCTCAGCACCTTCAGTCTTGGTTGCATTCTCGGGCAGTTTCTTGTTACTCAACGCGATCGTCTCCTTCGTTTAGAACCCCGACCGCGCAAACTAACTACACGCGAATCGACAGGTTCTTTTTATCATCGCTCCAGTTGCAAGCGTTGCGCGCGGGGCATGCAAAGCAGGCACGCGACGCTTTGTCGGCTGCATAGAGCAGACGCTCAAGCGGTTGGCTGTTCACGCGCAGCTTTCGATGGCCCAGAATGGCCGTCTTAATGGCTGCGGCATCGGCCGGCTCAAACGCCACATCATCGGGCATGCCGCCGAGAATCGCATCAGCGACGCGTTCGCTTGCAACATCATGGGATATACCCGATTCATACTGTTCATCTTTGCCGATATCGTGAAGAAGTGCCGTGGCGTAGATGACCTCGCGGTCAAATTCGAGCTGCTCCTCGAGATTCTTGATCCACATAATGCGAGCGACATCGAGCAGATGGTCAATACCGTGGCGGCAGAAGATGCGCCCCGATTCCAACTGCGCAATGTTGCCCAGGTGCCGCCGAAACAGCCCGTTGGCACAAATGTAATCAATGCGAGGCATGGCATCAAAGGGGGCCAGGCCCGAAGCCATAAAGCCGCGACGCGACGTCCCCTCATCGGTCTTCGATGTAAAGTCGTTGACGACTCTCATGGTTAGCGGCCCAGTATCCTAAAGAAACGCTCCTCGAGCGCGGAATCGGTCTCAAAGACGCCGCGGCGAGCGAGCGTCACGGTCTTGGTGCCAGGCTTTTGCACGCCGCGCATGGTCATGCACATATGCTCAGCCTCCATGAGCACAATCGCTCCCTGGGGAGCGAGATACTCCATGAGGGCATCGGCAACCTGTGCGCACAGTTGCTCCTGCAGCTGAAGACGGCGGGCATAAACCTCAACCGTGCGGGCGAGCTTGGAAAGCCCAGCCACCCGACCGTTAGGGATATAACCAATGGCGGCCTTGCCATAAAACGGCAGCAGATGATGTTCGCACAGCGAGTAGAACGTGATGTCGCGCTCGATAACCAAGTCGTTCGAAGCGACGGCAAAGGTTTTGGACAGGTGCTCCTCGGCACTCTGATCCATACCGCCGGCGATCTCACCATACATACGGGCAACGCGCGCCGGGGTCTCCAGCAGGCCCTCACGAGTTGGGTCCTCGCCTATGCCCTCAAGCAACAGCTTAATGGCGGCCTCGACTTTTTCCTGATCGACCATCTGGGCCTCACTTTTCCGATTTCACGTTCGCGCTATGGTACCACGCCCTCCGGCATCGACCACAAGCTACATAGTATGGGTCGAATAGACCGGATCGTCCCGCCAAAGCTGCACAGCGTCGCAAAGCGCAACGCCCTCGCGCTCAGCACGGGCACGCGTGGCATTCATATCGATCACGCGCTGGTTACTCGAGCCCCTAAAACGCAACGAGATATCGTACAGATCTTGAACAAACGGGCCGTCCACCAACATGTCAAGGCAGGCAAGAATGCGATCCGTCACCTCGGTATGATGACGACCGCCCGGCATAAGCTCCTCGAGCACGTCGCCGGTAAAGCACCAAATGGTCTTGCCCGACCCCGCGGGATAGGCCGCACGCACGCGTTCGATAAAGTCAACAAGCCCCACCTGATTCTCGGGCTCCATAGGCTCGCCGCCCAGAATCGTCAGACCATCGATAAAGGGATGGTCGAGGCTCTCGATAATCTTGTCCTCGACGGCACGATCGAACGGCTCACCCGCAGCAAAGTCCCACGCGACAGAGTTAAAGCAATTCTTGCACCCACGACGGCACCCGCTCACAAACAGAGAAGTACGAACGCCTTCTCCATCAGCAATGTCGAAATACTTAATGTTCGCGTAGTTCATAGGTAACTCTCCCGGGAGGCCGGGACATATCATCCCGTCCTCAAACATTCTCGGCCTTCGGCCTGCGAAACTGCGGGCGGGACGATATGTCCCGGCCTCATGCAAAGGGTAACTCAATGAACGAAGCGAACATCGAGTATAGGGTTCGAGGTCCAAAAAAAACTTTGTTGCAGCTCAACCGCCATTGCAAATCAATCGCTGCTGCAGCTCGAATTATTTCCGCTAAAAACTTCGAGGAGTGAGCAGACCGCGAGCTGCATCTCAGCTACGTCAACTTGGCCGCCCCGTAGCGAGGCCCCGGACCTTTGCTCGATATGAGTTCCGCACGAACAGGAGGCGCCAGTGGCGCCTCCGTCGTGAGCCAGGACTGTTCGAAATAGCGAGTAAAGGTCCGGGGCCTCGCTACGGGGCGGCCTGGGATGGTTATTAGAGATGCAGCACGCGGTCGCGGATCTCCTCGGTTCGACCCTGGTTCCAGAACTGGGTAC
>CALFDL010000371.1 GCA_937950415.1 uncultured Collinsella sp.
CCGCAGACTTCCATAAGGTTGATGGTGCGGTCGCCGACGAGTTCACGGATGCGCTCGATGAGCTCGCGAGCCAGCTTGGGATCGCGGAATGCCGAGAAGTCGATACCGGAGCGAGCCGGCTGTCCGGCCGCCACTAGTATGCCTCGGCCGGGTTGGTGGCGAGCTGGTCCTCTTCGGCCAGCTCGGTCATGGTATTGACGAGCTCGAGCGTCTCCTGCGCCTCCTGCTCGTCGACAATCTGAATGCCAAAGCCGGCGTGCACGAGAATATAGTCGCCTACCTGTGCCGTCGGCACGAGGCGCAGCGAAACGGGGCGCTCGATGCCCATCATGTCGACGGTCGCCTTAAGGTCGTCGTCGCGTTTGACCACTTTACCGGGAACGGCAAGGCACATAATGTTCCCCTTTTATACGTTTTGCGCTGGATAGGCGCCTAATTACCCATCAGTTGATGGTAGCGCTCGCGGGAGTCACGAGCAAACGCGTTACACCTGTGAGACGGCGGCGCGCAGGCTGGCAAAACAGCCTATCGCGATGCTGTCTGCGCGAGGCGAGCGCGAGCGATGGCGGCCTGACCGTAGGCGATGCAGCCGTCGTTGACGGGCACGGCGTGGGAGACCAAGACGGCAAGACTGGCGTCTTTGAGTTCGTGGGTAAGGAGCCGAAGCAAAAGTCGGTTCATGAACACGCCGCCCGAGAGCGCGACGGTGTCGAGGTCTTCACGGACGCAGATCTCGCTTGCGATGCGGGCCGACGCGCGTGCGATGGTGACATGGAAGTCGAGCGCGAGCTTGCCGGCGGGCACGCCGGTCCTGATTCCCTCCAAAAGCGCCTCAATAAGCGATCTGGAGTTTAGAACATGGCAGGCGTCCGGACGGGATGATTCGGTTACGGAAAAGCTGGCCATATTGCCGGTGGGGCAGGCACGTTCACTGCTGAACGCGCGCCAGGCGGCGGCTTCGAATTCTATGGCGGGTTCGCCCTCGTAGGTTGCCTTGTCGCAGATGCCCAGAATTGCTGCCGCGGCATCAAAGAGACGCCCCATGCTGCTGGTACGCGGGCTGTTGATGCCGCGCTCGATCATGGTGGCTGTCACGCTGCGCGTTTGCTCGTCGAGGCTGTCCAAAAGCCGAGCAGCGCCTGGGTGCTCGAGCAGACCGAGCTCACTGAGCAGGGCAAAGGCGTTGCGGCGGGCGTCGCGCACGGAGGCCGCCCCGCCGGGGAGCGCCCAGGTGAGCAAATGCGCGGCGCGCTCAAAGCCGTCAAGGCCGGCAACAAGAAACTCGCCGCCCCAAATGGTCCCATCGGTGCCGGCGCCGGTGCCGTCAAAGGCGATGCCTAGGACACGCGCGTCGGTTGTAAGCTGGCCCGCGGCGATGGCCTCGACCATTACGCTCGCGATATGCGCATGATGGTGCTGCACCTCGACGAGCGGCAGATTGCATTTTCGCGCCTGCTCGCGCGCCCACTGGCCCGATAGATAGCTGGGGTGTAAATCGCAGGCCAAGGCGGCGGGCGCCAAATCAAAGAGATCTTCCAAGCGCGTGCGCGCGGTGTTCCAGGCATCGAAGGTCCCGCCGTTTTCAACATCGCCGATATGCTGCGACACAAAACAGGTCGCCTCGCCGTTCGTCCCTTCACGCGTGAGCGTAATCGTGGCCTTTTGTTGCGGCCCGCAGGCGAGTACGCAGGACGGAGCGCCGTCGAGCGCCGGCAACGGCAGCGGCTGGGGTGCATATCCGCGAGCGCGGCGCACGGGCATAACGACGCCGTCGACCACGCGCACCACAGAGTCGTCGTAGCGCGAGAGGATCGCGCGGTCGTTGCCGAGCAACGCATCGGCGATGCCGGCGGCAACGAGGTGTTCCCAGGCAAGGTCGTCGTCGGTCTCGATGGGCTCTTCGCTCAGGTTTCCGCTGGTCATGACGAGCGCGTGCATACCGCGGGCTTCTGCCGCGGCAAGCAACAGATGCTGAAGCGGGGTGTAGGGGAGCATAACACCGAGCTCGGGAAGGTCGTGCGCGACGGACGGCGCGAGCGCGAGGGCGTCGGGGGAATCGCCGCTCTCGCAAACAGCACGTCGGCGCAGCAGCACAATGGGGCGAATGCTGCCGGCCAGCAAGCCGCGCTCAACGTCGCTGATATGGCACAGGCGTTCAACGTCGGCAAGGCTGCGCACCATAACGGCAAGTGGCTTGTTGCTGCGGCGTTTACGGCGGCGAAGCTCGGCTACCGCCTGCTCGTTGGAGGCGTCACAGGATAGATGGAATCCGCCCAGGCCCTTGATGGCGACGATGCCACCAACGGCCAGCAGCTCAACGCAGCGGTCGATAATGGCGTCGCTGGTCTCGCACGTGGTGCCGACGGCCAGCGGCGCGGCGGCTTCGCCCGGCTCATCGCCCACGCTCGCTTCGCGCCACATGATATGCGGCCCGCAATCAAAGCAGGCATCGGGCTGCGCGTGAAAGCGACGGTCGAGCGGATTGGCATACTCCGCGGCACACTCAGGGCACATGGGAAAACGGTCCATCGAGGTAGCCGCTCGGTCATAAGGCAGCGATCGGATGATGGTAAAGCGTGGGCCGCAGTTAGTGCAGTTGATAAAGGGGTAGTGATAGCGTCGGTCGGCGGGATCGA
>CALFDL010000372.1 GCA_937950415.1 uncultured Collinsella sp.
CCGCCGCGATCTGCGCATGCAACACTACCTGCATGAGCACGTCGCCGAGCTCCTCACGCAGATGCGCCGCATCATCGGCCTCAATACAGTCGAGTGCCTCGTAGGCTTCCTCGATCATGTTCTTGCCGATGCTCTGATGCGTCTGCTCGCGGTCCCACGGGCAGCCGTCGGGCTGACGCAGGCGCCAGATAGTCTGCACCAGATGCTGCAGCTCGGCCGATGCGTCGACCAGCGTCGACAGATTACGCGAGCCCTCGGCATTTTGCTGAGCCATGTGCTCCGCCATGGTTACTCCTCCTCCAGGATCACATGGCGGAACTCGCCGCCCTCGTAGATGCCGTAGCTGTGCGTGCCGTCCTTGGGGATGCTCACGCTGCCGGGGTTGAAGAGCCACAGGCCCGGGTGCGCCTCGCTCGCTTCGTTGACCTTGACGTGCGTGTGGCCGTAGACGAGCGCGGAGCCCTCGGGCAGCGTGGGCGCGTGGTCGACGCTGTTGTGCATGCCGGCGCCAAAGACGTGGCCATGCGTCAGGAACAGCTCGCGACCGGTCTCGTCGAACAGGGTGGCGTAGTCGGCCATGACGGGGAAGTTGAGCACCATCTGGTCGACCTCGGCGTCGCAGTTGCCGCGCACCGCGATGATGCGGTCGGCCAGGGCGTTGAGCAGCGGGATCACGCGCTTGGGGGCGTAATCGCGCGGCAGGTCGTTGCGTGGACCGTGGTAGAGCAGGTCGCCCAGCAACACGATGCGGTCGGGGTTCTCGTGATCGATAGCGGCGACGAGGCGCTCGGTCCAGTATGCCGAGCCGTGGATATCGGAGGCGATGAGGTATTTCATGGTGGTCCTTTCGGGTGGGGTTGGTGGGGCTGGGCGCGGCATGTCGCCGGCCGCGTTACTCAAATTGGAGCGCTGCGGCTTGCGCTGCCTGCATCACGCGCTGGAGCGGCACGTCGCGCTCGTGGGCGATGCGGGCGCAGTCCTCGTACTCGGGTGCCGCACGTTCGCTGCCGTCGGGCAGAGTCGCCACCTTTACGGCCACCTCGCCCCACGGCGTCGCCACCTGCTCAAAGCGACGCGGCAGGCAGACGCGCTCCATGACCTGGCGGCGAATGCCATTGGTCGTGGTTTCCAAAAAGATAATCGTCTGCAGACGCTCGATATCCTCGTGGGCGCAGATCACCTGCAGCTGCCAGCCGGGGCGGCCTTTTTTGCAGTAGAGGGGCAGCCAGTGCACCTCGCGGGCACCGGCCTCGCGCAGACGGTCGGCGGCGTAGGCGAGCACCTCGGGCGATGCGTCATCGATGTCGCACTCCAGCTTGACGATGGCTTCGGGCGCATCGGTCTCGCGCGACAGCGGAGATGTACTTCCACGTTGCATACGGTCCGGATCCTTTCCGCACGGGCTCGTTTTGTTCACCCAAACGCTAGCACATCGCGGGCGACGAGGGAGCGGCATCCTCGGATGGGCGCGACTTTCGTCCATCGTCGCCCCCGCCCCCATCCAAACGTGTACATCAGCCTCCAAACATGTCATTTTTTGTCGGTTTTGGAGGCTGATGTACACGTTTTGAGAGCGCAAGCGAGGCGCCACCGCACGCCGCCCGCCCTTTCCGCTCGATTTCGACTCAAAGCGTACCCGGCGCGTTGAGAGTCGCGCCGTTACAATGGAGCGGATTCGTCAAATGCAAAGGAGCCGCCATGTCCGCATGCCCGCTGGTCGATTGCCATACCCATACCTCGTTTTCGGACGGGCATGCCTCGTTTGAGGAGAACGTCCGCGCCGCTGCCGCCGCCGGATGTCAGGTCATGGTCTCGACCGACCACCTCACCTTGCCCGCCAGCATGGACGCCAACTGCGAGGTGCAGGTTGTCGAGGGCGACTTGCCGGCGCATCGCCTGGCATTTGAGGACGCCCGCAAGCTCGCCGCACAGATCGCGCCGGAGCTCACCTTTATCTACGGTTTTGAATGCGATTGGTACGAGGGCTGCGAGCCCTTGGTAGAGCGCTGGTCCGAAGGCGCCGTGGTGCGCCTGGGCAGCGTGCATTGGATCGGCGACCCCGGCGATATCATGGCAGGCGCCGCGGGCACGGCAGGAACGGAGGATGTCGCTCGCCCCGATACGCCCGATTCGCCCTGCGGTTGGATCGACGATGACACCAACCTGCATGTTTGGGAGAACCTGGGCGTGCGCGGCGTATGGGAGCGCTACGTCGACGACTGGTGCCGCGCCTGCGAAAGCTCGCTCAACTTTAACGTAATGGCCCATCCCGACCTGGTCATGCGTTTTTCGAAGGAGGGCTTCGCGCCCGACTTTGACCCCGCGCCGTTCTGGGAGCAGATGGCCGAATGCGCCCACGATACGGATCGCCGCGTTGAGGTCTCGACCGCCGCACCGCGCAAGGGTCTCGACGACTACTATCCCGCAACCGGCCTTTTGCGCTGTTTCGCCCACGCCGAGGTGCCGATCACCTTTGGCTCGGACGCGCACCGCGCCTGCGACATCTGCTGGAACATCCGCGAAGCCCAGGCCCACGCTTACGAATGCGGCTACCGCACCTTCGACATCCCCCACCCCACCGGCGAATGGGAATCCGCTCCCCTCGCCTAACTCATCCCCTTCATCAGTTGCGGTGAAATAGGGACTGTTTGCCCGATGAAACGCTTAAACAGTCCCTATATCACCGCAACTTCCATGGTCCGGGTAGCTAATTTGGGCTTGACTTAGTGGCGGCGGGCGTTGAGTTCGCCGGCTAGCTCGTCGAGGGTGATGCCGTAGCGCTCAAGCGTTACGAGCAGGTGGTAGATCAGGTCGCCGACCTCGTAGCGAATGTGGTCGTGGTCGTTGTCCTTGCAGGCCATGATGACCTCGCTCGCCTCCTCGGCAAGCTTCTTGAGCAGCTCGTCCTCAACATCGGTCAGCAGACGAGCGGTGTAGCTTTCCTGCGGCGATGCATCGCGACGGCTGTGAATCACCTCGGCCAGCCCCGTCAGCGTCTCACCGATATTTCCATCCTGAACATTTGCGGTGCGCACACCCATAGTTCAATCCTCTCTATTAATGCCGAGCGCCTAGCAGAGCGCCTACCCTAGGCGAGTTTCTTAAAGAAGCAAGTACGATTGCCGGTGTGGCAAGCCGGGCCCGGAGAGTCCACCTTGACCAGCAGGGTATCGCTATCGCAGTCGGCCCAGAGCTCCTTGACCTGTTGCATGTTGCCGCTCGTCGCGCCCTTGTTCCAGAGCTCTTGGCGGCTGCGGCTCCAAAACCACGTGGTGCCGGTCTTGAGCGTCAGCCCCACCGATTCCTCATTCATCCAAGCAACCATAAGCACCTCGCCAGTGTCATACTGCTGAACCACACAAGGAATCAGCCCGTTGGCGTCATACGTAAGATCAGACGCTTCTATTACCTCAGTCATTATTTCTCCCAAGTTATTACCGTAAACCCCACAGGTCGGCGAGGGTTGCCCAGGTGCCCGAGATTCCGAGCGACAAGCCCGACGACGCGTACTTAAGTACGCGAGGAGGGTTGGAGCCGGAAGGTCGGGTGCCTGGACAAGCCGCAGCGTTAGAAGTCCAGCCTTACAGGAATCCCTTGGCTGGCCATATACTCCTTCACCTGGCGAATGCTGAAGGTTCCAAAGTGAAAGACGCTTGCCGCCAGCACGGCGTCGGCCTCGCCCTCAATCACGCCCTCGGCAAAATGCTCGAGCGTGCCCACGCCGCCGCTTGCAATCACCGGAATCGGCACCGCGCGCGCCACGGCGCGGGTGAGCGCCAGGTCAAAGCCGGCCTTGGTGCCGTCGCGGTCCATGCTGGTGAGCAAGATCTCGCCGGCGCCGCGACGAGCCGCCTCCTCGGCCCATGCCACCGCATCGATACCCGTGGCGTTGCGGCCTCCTGCGGTAAAAACCTCCCACTTGTCGGCATTCGGCTGCCCAGGCAGGCCGACGCGCTTGGCATCGATCGCCACGACCACGGCCTGGCTGCCAAACGCCGCGGCAGCTTGGCTAATCAGCGACGGGTCGCGCACGGCGGCAGAGTTGAGCGATACCTTGTCGGCACCGACCGCCACCATGGTTCGCATGCCCGCCAGGTCGCGGAAACCGCCGCCCACGGTATAGGGAATAGCGAGCTCCTCGGCCGCGTGCGCCGCCATCTCGATGGTCGTCGCGCGGTTGTCGCTCGTGGCGGTAATGTCCAGGAAGATGACCTCGTCCGCACCCTCGCGATCGTAGGCACGCGCCAGCTCCACCGGATCGCCCGCATCGCGCAGGCTCACAAAGTTGACGCCTTTGACCACACGGCCGTCCTTGACGTCTAGACAGGGAATCACGCGCTTGGTAAGCATGGGCTACTCCTCCCCTCGGGCGGCGGCCAACGCCTGTACCAGCGTAAAGTTGCCCTCGTAGAGCGCACGGCCGGTGATGGCACCTTCAATCGCGCCCTCGCCCACCGCGGCCAGCGCGCGGATGTCGTCGAGCGTCGAGATGCCGCCCGAAGCCACGACGGGAAATCCCGCGACCTCGGCCACATGGCGATACGCCGCCACGTCGATGCCCGTCTGCATACCGTCGCGCGCGATATCGGTATACACCAGATGTTTAAAGCCCAGCTCCGTGAGCTGCGCCACGGCATCGTCGAGCGCCACGCCCGCGCCGTCGCGCCAGCCATTCACCTTGACCTGGCCGTCGCGCGCGGCAATATCTGCCACCAACAGCTCGCCAAAGCCTTGGGCTGCCACCTCGGCAAAACCCGGCTCGGTCACCAGCACGG
>CALFDL010000373.1 GCA_937950415.1 uncultured Collinsella sp.
TGGCGGTGTTCGACGAGCTCACCGTGCGCGAGAACATCGACTATTTCTGCAGTCTCTACGTCAACGACCGCAAGCGCCGCCGCGCGCTGGTGGACGAGGCGATCGACTTTGTCGGCTTGGGCGACTTTACGAAGTTCCGCCCCGGCAAGCTCTCGGGCGGCCTGGCGCGTCGCCTCAACATCGCCTGCGGCATCGCGCACAAGCCCGAGCTCATCTTCTTTGACGAGCCCACGGTGGCGGTCGACCCGCAGAGTCGCAACGCCATCCTGGAGGGCATCTGCCGCCTGCGCGACGAGGGGCGCCACGGTGGTGTATACCAGCCATTATATGGAGGAAGTCGAGCAGATCTGCAGCCGCATCATGATCATGGACGGCGGGCGCGTGCTGGCGCAGGGCACCAACGACGAACTCAAGCGCATGATTCAGATGGGCGAGCGCGTGACTGCCGAGGTCGGCGCCGTCGAGGCCGCCACGGTCGAGCGCCTGCGTGCCCACGAGCACGTGCTTTCGGTTGAGCTTTCCGGCGGCGAACTCGTCTGCAACTGCGAGGCGAGCCCGCACAATCTGGTCGACATCCTTGACACGCTGCGCGCCGCCGATGTGGCGCTCGGCCGCGTGTGGAGCGAGCCGCCGACCCTCAACGACGTGTTCCTCGAGATCACCGGCCGCGAGCTGCGCGACTAGGGGGCAGTCATGTTCAACACCATCATCACTACGGTCAAGACGCTGCTGCGCCGGCCGAGCACGTGGGTCTGGGGCGCTCTCTTTCCCATCGCACTTTCCACGATGTTCATGTTTATGTTTGCGAATCTGAGCTCCGACGGCACGGTCGACCCGGTACCGGTTGCCGTCATAGCGGACGAGGCCTGGGACGCCTCGACCTTTAAGGACGTGGCGACGTCGCTTGCCAAGGAGAGCGACAATCAGCTGCTCGAGATCCACGAGTGCGACGACGCAGCCGATGCGAACCGTGCGCTTAAGGCCGGCGAGGTCGCGGGCATCTATACGGTCGACGACGCAGGCGCACCCAAGCTCACACTGCTATCGAGCTACGACAGCTCGCGCGCATCATCGGTGCTCACCGATCGCAGCATCCTGGAGACGGTGGCAAGCTCGTATACACAAAATGCCGAGCTCATGTCCCAGATTGCCCAGGACAACCCAGCGGCACTCGCCGACCCCGAGGCGGTTGCGCGCGCCCTGTCGCTCGAGGGCGGCACCCGTCGCGTGAGCCTGACACGCACCACGCCCGATGGCACGGTCATCTACTATTACGCGCTTTTTGGCCTGGTCGCGAT
>CALFDL010000374.1 GCA_937950415.1 uncultured Collinsella sp.
CGCTCGCCTACGAGGCCTCGCCCGTCATGGATATCATTTTGAGCGCTGCCAAAGAGGGCGCATCGCTCTACGCCGTCACCGATCCCGCGGGCGTCACACATCGCGTGTGGGAGGTCAAGCGCGAGGACGCCGTTGCCGCCATCCGTGCCATGCTCGATCACGCGCCCGACCCGGTGTTCGCCGGTGACTCCGCCTATGTCGCCGCACTGGCTGGGGCATCGCAGATTCTGGCCGACGAGGCCCGCGCTGCCGGCGCCTACTCTGGCAAAGAGCCGTTCAACTTTGCTGTAGCCGTGCTGTTCCCCGCCGCGCAGGTCAGCGGCAGCGCGCCGCAGGTTCCGACGGGTCTGCTCACTCACCAGGTCTCACGGTTCTAGCGAACTCAAACGCTAAGCTGGAAAACCCAGCATCCAAACAAACAAGGGGCGGAGATGCAGCAAACGCATGCACCTCCGCCCTTTTCGCATCAAACAATTACGCCGGTAAACCGGGCCGCAACGTCAGCGTTATCCACGCTGCGGACCTGCCGCCGCCACGAGCGGCTCTAGCCCCAGCTCGCGCGCGTAGTCTTCCTGCGTAAAGACTTCGACCAGTTCAAACGTATCGGCCGCATCGTCAAACGCAAAATGCAGCACTGAGCAGTTGCCCGGCACGCGTTCGCGCTCGTCGGCCGCCGCGCCCCGCACGTGGTCCAAAAACTCCTTGATAGCTGAGCCATGACTTACCGCGAGCACGCACGTATGGTCCGGACGCTGCATAAGATCGGTCAGCGTCGCCACCATGCGCGTGCGCACCTGGATCTGGCCCTCACCGCCAAACTGCCGATAGAAGTCGCGCCACGGGCGCTCGGGCATGAGCATTACGCGCTCGGCCTCAAAGTCGCCAAAGAACCACTCACGCAGGCCGTCCAGACGCTCATACGCCAGGCCCGGCCACAGGTTGGCGATCGTCTGCTCGGTGCGATGCAGCGTGGAGGTGTAGGCATGATCGGGCTCGATACCGCGCGCACGCAAAAACATACCGGCGCGCGCCGCTTGGTCGCAGCCAAGCTGCGTGAGCGGAGAGTCGCTCCAGCCCTGAATGATGCGCTTGAGGTTAAATATCGTCTGCCCATGACGGACCAGATACAGGTCTTTATTCATAGGGGGTCCTTTCGTTTGTTACCAATCCAAGAGCGAAAACGCCCCGTCGCAATAGCCAAAATGAAGCACGGCACCGTTGTCGGGTTGCTCTCCCCCGCCAGTCACATCCTCAAGAAATTCCTGGCAAGCAGAGCCGTGAGAGACAGCCAGCACGCAGTCGTGCCGGGGCCGCGCCATAATGCGAGACAGTGCCGCGACCATGCGCTCGCGAAGCTCACCTTCCGACTCGCCACCAAAGACAACCGGATAATCGCCCCGGGGCTGCGCGGGCATCTCGCGGTTTGATGTACCCTCCAGCGAGCCCAAATGCCACTCGCGCAAATCGTCGACCAACTCAACAGGCTGGCCCTCGCCGACGATAAGCTCGGCCGTATGCTGCGCCCGCCCCAACGGAGACGAATACACATGGTCAAAGGTCACGCCGCGCTCCTCGAACGCCGCGCGCGTCGCCAACGCCTGCTCGCGCCCGCGCGCCGTAAGCGACGAATCGTGCCAGCCCTGCAAAATGCTCTGCACATTGAGCTCAGTCTGCCCATGCCGCACCAAATACAGATCGGCCACATGCCCTCCCCTCGCACCACCACAAAGGGGACAGGCACCTTTGTGGTGGTTTTACCGCCATCGAACCGCGCCGCGCAACTACACCAGCACGTCGGCAAGCGGGCGCTTGGGCACGTGATGTACTTGCGCCTCGTCGCGCCAATAATTGATGGAGCCGTCGGGGTTGGAATCGATCGCGTCGATAATCTGCGTCTCGGCCGGCACGCCAAAGGCCATGATCAGCTTAAGCTCGTATTTGTCGTTATCGAGCCCCATGGCGTCGATCGCGCGGGGCGTAAAGGCCTTGAACATGCAGGCTGCTACCTCGGGCGTGGCGCTGCGGGCGGCGAGCATCATCGTCTGGGCGGCAATGCCGGTGTCGACCTCGGTGATGGGCGCGGCAGGCTTGCCCGGAACGGCGCGCTCGGCAAGAATCGCGATGTAGCCAGTCGGGCGCTCGCCCTCATCGGGGCCCGGCCAATCCTTGAGCGCGCCAGCCCATGCGAGCTCGTCAAACACGCGCGCGCAGTCCTCGACACCGCTCACCACATGAAAACGCAGACGCTGAGCATTGGCGCCGCAGGGAGCCAGGTGCGCCAACTCCGCGAGCTCGAGCAAAAACTCGCGCGGCACGCGCATGGACTCGTCAAAGCGGCGGCACGTGCGGGCGCGACGGACCAGCGCATCAAACGCTTCCAGACCGAGCTTTTCGCAACCCTGCTTTGCCATCGACTCGGCGCTCGACGGCACTGCGGGAACTGCTTCGTTCATATGGACCCCCAATATAAGGCAATTGTTCTTAGGAAAATCTAACCTAAAACGTAGGCAATAACGAACAGGACTGCAGTGTTCTACACCTGTTGAATAGAAAATCGCGACGTGGGGAACAGCGGAAACAATTCGGGACCTTTGGGTTACGTTTCGCCCTCCCCGACCCATACGCCAGCGCCTTTAAGCGATACTGGTTGTAACGATCAAGGCTTACGCCGCACGGAAAGGAGACATTATGGGCATCTTTAAGAACGATGACCAAAAATCGAGCCAGTTTGGATTTGACGAGAAAAGCATGGCAGGCAAAGCCGTCAAGGCCGTGCGCTGGATCTACGCCATCACGGGCGTCGTGGCGCTCATTGCTGGTATCGCGCTGCTTTTTGCACCCGCCAAGTCCCTCGTCTTTTTGACGACCGTCCTGGGCTTCTACTTTGTGATTACGGCAGCCATCAGGCTGTTCACTGCCATTTTTGAGCCGCTGCTGCCCACCGGCTGGCGCGTCACGAGCATCATCTCCAACCTACTCATTATCCTGGGCGGCGTCATAATCCTGCGCAACCAGGCCTTCTCGACCGCGACACTCACCACGATGGTGGTTGTCGTGGCCGGCTTTGGCTGGATTGTCGAAGGTGTCATGTCCATTCTGGAGTCCGAGCTTTCGTCCAACCGCGCCCTTGCCATCCTGAGCGGTGCACTCTCCATCATCGCCGGCATGTTCGTGTTTATCTATCCGCTGTGGTCGGCCAAGATGCTCGTCATCTTTAGCGGCGCCGCACTGCTGGTGTTTGGCGTAACGCTGATTGTTCGCGCTATTCAATTTGGCAAACTGGTGCACTAGATGCCGCGAACGCTCTTTATTGATGCAGACGCCTGCCCGGTCACGCGCGAGTCGATTGACTGCGCGCGGCGGGCGGGCGTCGCCGTTGTTATCGCCGGCAACAGCACGCAAAACCTGGAACGGCACATTCGCCGCGACGACCCGCGCGATGCCGAGCACGCGCGACGCGGCTTTTGGGTCACGACGCTCGACGTGAGCGTGGGCGCCGACAGCGCCGACTTTGCCATTGTCGAACGCCTGCAGGCGGGCGACGTGGTCGTGACGCAGGACATTGGCCTGGCGAGCATGGTGCTCGGCCGCGATGCCGCCGCAATCGGTGTGCGCGGGCGTGTGTACGACAAAGCAACCATCGACATGCAGCTGTTTATTCGCCACGAGGAAAAGAAGGTGCGCCGCGCCGGCGGACGCACTCGCGGGCCGGCGGCATTTACCAGCGAAGACCGCGCCCGCTTTAAACGCAACCTCACCGAGTTGCTGCACTAACCAAGGTAGATTTTTGAGACATGCCTAAAATCTACCTTTTTGTTTTGAGCGGTGTGAGCGCTCGGAATCCATGGCTCAACAAAAAAACGGGCTTCAAAATGCCATGCGTCGCCGCATTGCGCAGGCGCTGAGCATGGCTATTTGAAGCCCATTTTTTAGGCCTACTTAGAGGCCAACGGCGGAGAGGATGAGGCCCCAGCCAGCGCCGATGACGTACATCATGATCAGGAACACAGCATTTTCGCGGGCGCTGCGGTTGGTGCGGAACAGCACCAGATAACCCACGCCGGCGGAAATGAGCGTGCCGGCGAGCATCGGCGCCAGTTGCAGCGCGCCTTCCAGATACAGCTGTGTAATGACCACGCTCGCCGAGCAATTGGGAATCAGCCCGACAAGCGCCGAACCCAGGACAGCGAGTGTCTCGTTGCCGCGCAGGAACTGCTCGATCGCGGACTCGCCGAACGTCTCGAGCACGGCGACCAGAATCAGCGTCACCAGAAAAATGAATACCGAGACCTGCACGGTGTGCGAGATCGCACTGCGGATGATCGACAGGACAGGCGTCCCTTCGTGGGAGTGAGAGTGACCGTGACCGTCATGGTGTTCATGTTCGCCCTCATGACCGTGATCGTGGCCATGTCCGTGTTCGTGCTCGTCCTCGTCTTCATCGCAACCGCAATGGTCGCGCTCGCATAACTCGTGGATGTGGTCGGCGCCCACGCCCGCCTCGGCCACCTCGTCGATGATGTCACCGCCAGTGTGGTCGTCGTGCGCACAGTTCACATGGGCCGGGTTGGCCGCGGTTCCCAGCACGGTACGGCGAATCGCCGCATGCGCGCGAGCGTTACGACGCAGGCCGCGAATGGCGGCGTCCACGATAAAGCCCGTGACCAGCGCGATCAGTGCCTTCGAAGCCAAAAGCATCGCCATGGTCTGCACGGGAACTTGCTCGGCGAGCAACAGCGGCAGCATCTCATCGGAGGTCGAAAGGAACACCGCCACCAACGTGCCCAAGGTCACGACACGACCGGCGTACAGCGTGGCCGCCATTGCCGAAAAGCCGCACTGCGGCACCATGCCCAACAACGAGCCAACCACGGGGCCCGCAGCGCCAGCGCGCTTGATGGCGCCGTTAACGCGGTCGCCCGCGACGTGCTCCAAGGTCTCGAGGGCCAGATACGTCACCAACAAAAACGGCACCAGCGACAGCGTGTCCTTGCCGGCGTCGAGCAAAATATCAATCAGCAAATCCATGACGGATGGAACCTTTCGTGTCTTTCGGCAGCATTGTAAAAGTCCTAGCGGTCAACTAGGGTATTGTAGTTGACCTAGGCGTGGTGCCAATAGTTGCCCATGGTAAACTATCATCTCGCCATAACTCAGTAACCCCGAGCCGCGCGACGCGGCCCGTCCAAGGAGCAGCCTATGAACGTTTCGCAAGCACTCGAATACGAACGCCAACCGTTTATCCCTATGTTTATCTATGGCGATCACGGTGCCATGGAGTCCGAGCGCCAGAAGGGCGAAGAGGCCCTCAAGGTGCTCGAGACCGAGTATTTTACTGCCGAGGACGACCCCGGCTTCGACTTTGCCACCGTGCGCGACCTGGCCGACCGCAACCGCGACCTTTGCGACCAGATTGGCGAGGCACGCCTGCGCAATGTGACGCCCGCGACGCTCTCGCGCGGCCTGTCCGACGCCGACACCTGCGCCGCCATCGGCAAGATGCAAAAGCGCACCGCCGCGTCCGTTATGCGCGAGATCCGCGGTGACCGCGACGCGCTCGGCGTGGCCTACGCCCGCAAGCCCATCCAGGGCACCGTGCTCGGTATCGACATCGAGACCACCGGCCGTGCACCCGAACGCGGTTATATCATCAACGTCGGCTGGGAGATCATGGAACTCACCAGCGACGCCATCCCGCACGACGCCGAGGCGCACTACTGTGGCCTGCCCGACATCTACCGCGGCGAAGATGTGCCGCTGTCGAATATCCACCACATTACCTGGGACGACATCGACGGCAAAACGCCCTTCCGCGAGAACAAAGAGCTGCAAAAGCAGCTGCTCAAGCTTATGAAGAAGTACCCGTACATGGCGCACAACGCCGCCTTTGAGGACAGCTGGTTCAAGATTCACCTGGACGGTTACGCCGAGGCACGCCGCGCCGGCAAGATCATTGTCATCGACTCACGCCAGATCTGCCGCAGCCTGGACGCCGACGTGCGCTCGCTCCCCCGCGAGTCCGCCCCAGCCGCGCTCGAGAACTGGGCGCGCCGCCGTGGAACCCTCGCCGCCGACGCCAACGAGCAGCACCTGGGCCTCGACGACACCGACCTCATGCTCCGCACGGTGCAGGCCGAGTTTAACCTCAAGAACCTATTCGCGAAATAGCAACGTCTGCGACAAACACTGCTTGCTCACGAGCGGCCTCGCAGCGGGAAACACCGCAGCGGGGCCGCCCTACGTTCCACAGATAGATCTGCCATCACAAATTCTGAACCCTCATTTTGAACGATTCGGCCAATTCCCGACACGTAATTCGTTGTCGGATGGTGATGCATCGATATCAAATGTGCAGCAATTGAGTATTTATATGCCATAGCTAAGCTGCGAAAACTTTTATTTAGGACATACCAACCCATAATTGCGTCAAGCTTTTGGACAGCATTTGGCTAGACCTCTAAAACGACTTTTCCACTCAGCGCCATCAACACGGCATTAGCTGACACGATATATAGCATGAGTATCGTATTGTCACATACCACTGCAAAAGCGGTCTACCAGGCCGCGCATTCGGTGTCTGCGAAAGGCATCGAGTCCTGTAACCCTGCCGCGATTTACGGATCATGTCCCACCGGAACGCTCCTTGACGCAGCCGCAGAATGGCTCACCAAACATGATGTTTCCCTCGACGCAAATGATTCCCTCGAGGTAATGGTGTTTGATCGCAGGAACGCGCGCTACGCGATGGACTGTCAATGCCACGTTTCTTCAAAACGATTCTCGAACTCACGCTTTGTAGAGCTTAAAGATGGCATCTTCGTTGTTGGCGTTGAGCTTTGCGCACTTCAGGCCGCCACCTATCTCCCTTTTCGCGAACTGGTGGAGTACTACTTTGAATTGTGCGGCGCTTACTCCCTTGGAACGGGCTCTTCCACCTCGTATAACGAGCGTTTCGCGCTCACCTCGACCGAAAGGTTAAAACAGTTCTTTAATTCCATTACCAGATGCGACGGTCTGGCCCTTGCCCGAAAGGCGATCCAATGTGTGCGCGACGGATGCCGGTCTCCTATGGAAACGATCGCGTCGAAAATGTTGGTGTAAGGGTGACGCCCTAGCGCCCGTTTAACGAAG
>CALFDL010000375.1 GCA_937950415.1 uncultured Collinsella sp.
CCGCCGCCCTCTCGACCGATAATCCAGTGCCGTTGTAGAGCCTCTCGCTGTCAAACGAACGCAGCAGGAGCCCACGACGTTCGTCGACGTCCTTCAGCTCGCACGGATACACGAATAGCAAAATGTTTTGCCGGTACTTGTAGTCAGCGTAGACATCCGGATCGCCCAATCGCGTAGGTATGGACACGATATCGTCCGCCATACGCTCACTTGACCCCACATATATTCCGAGATAGTCGCTGAAGTTCTTATCGTGGTCATGCCTGCGGTATGTCGCGATGAGATAGCAGCCGGGCATATCGTAGCCGTTGAACGCAGCCTCGGAGGCTTTGCCCTGCTGGCAGATGAACTCGTGCAGGGGCATCACCGTCGACGCGCCTTCGAATATTGATTGCCTAGCGGCATCGATCTTCTTGCGAGCCTCCGCAGCGGCCCTTGAGTCCTGGAACGCCTTCGTGGCATCCCCCAACGCGCCGGCTGCCGCGCCGACACCTTCCGCCGCAGCACCAAACCCCTTGCCGATGCCGTCGGCAACAACGCGTGCGCCGTTGGTTGCCCCGTCGGCAGCGCTTTTCACGGCGCCATCGACATCGAAACCGAGCTGCTTTGCCCCATCGACAACCCCGGCGGCGGCAGCCAAAACCCCCGCTGCAAGATTCACCGTGTCTTTTACGGTTTTCAAATTGACGGCCATATCGAGCTTCCCCTTCTATTCCGCCTTGCCAAATCGGTTCATGACCTCAAGCAGCTCGCCCGTCGTGACGATTTTCGCCTGCGTGTTGCCGTTGAAAACCGCGTCGAGCTTGCTTCGGCCCACGTTATCACCTATCGCAAGGTACTTCGTGCTCTGCGCGGGCTTGCCATCGGTCGCCTTCATCCCGCATTCCTTAAGTGCGGCAAGGATCTCATCGCGGGCGTAGCCCGGGGTAAAGCCAGACACCTTCACCTTGAGCCCGACCGGATCGGTGATTTCGCCCGGATCGCCCCTGCAACCCGCCTCCTCGGCCTTTGCCAAAACCTCTTCGACGGTCTCTTGCAAACCATTCACCAGCCCCAAGCCCGTGAAAACACGCTTGCGGCCATGATGGGAGGAGGCATTCGGAGCCCAAACGGCAGGCTCGAGCACACCGAACTCGCCGACCAGCCCACGGAAAACCCCAAGGCACGCCTCGGCGTCGCTCGCGGCATCGTGGTGGCCATCAAGATGCACGCCGTAATGCTCGCAGAGGTCGACGAGCGCTCCGGGCAGACCCTTCTGCTTCGCCACCAGCATCGTATCGATCACTTCGATCTCGGGCATTTCGATGTCGTAGGCAGCCAGACTCTTCTTGATGTGGTGGATGTCGGCGCCGTTGGCGTTATGCGCGACCAGGATGTAGTCTCGCAGCAAATCCGCCAGACCGGCATCCTCCCAGAAGCGGGCAAAGGCCGGCATGTCGTCCAGTGAGTCCCAATCGATTTCCAGATGGGACCTGCTCCACCAACCAATCTCGCTCTCAGGATTGATCACCCGGCAAACCGGGTCGCCCACGCAGTTTCCCTCAAGATCCGTGAGGATGTAGGCGACCTGGCATATCCTCTGCTGGGGATTCGCCGTCTCGCTGTCCCAGAAGATATATCCCCTTTTCGCCATACGGCTTCCTTTCCCTTAAAACGAACTGTTATCCCATTCGAGTGCCTGGGCTATCGTCCCGACGCGGGAGAAGAACAGCGCGTAGAAGGGGTCGTTTTTGAGATAGTAAACGCAGGCCGCCTCGTACTTGTCGCCCTTCTCCTTGGTCGTTGCCGACCCATTGACGATAGGATCAAGGGCATCGTAGACGGTCTTCATATAGCGACTCCTTTGTTGTTATTCAGACGTCACCATTTTAAAGAAATAGCGAATGCGCGCTCGCTCCATTTAACGTTTAATCGGCGAAGAGCATCTTGGTCAATTTACGCGTGCCGCTCTGGCCAGCCATAAAAAAGACCCAGCGAGCTGGGTCCAATAATCCATATCGCTAAGCGACTATCAACCTGATGCTGAATGCACAGTTTTCTTTAGACACGAAAACAGTGCCTCCACATGCTTAACCTTAGCGCCGATACTCAGATAGTGTTTTCGAAGCTCATTGCCAGTATATTCTGATGAAAGAATAGTCATACGCTTATTGATGCGTCGATCGTCTAGCAATTCGAAAAGCATGTCCACCTCTGTCGGAGAATCCGAATAGCCCAAGTACGCTATCAACAGATTCTGCGCCCCACGATATGCGTCCAAGGTCCTGTCCTTGCTATTAGGACCGTATAGGTTGGCGCTATCCCAAGCGGACACCATCTTCTTTGCACTTGCAAAAAGGTATTTATCTCCACAACAGATAGCAGTAGCAGCCGCCTCTATAGCAGCAGAATCTTGGTCATTTTCAACCACCCACAGCCACTTTTCGCCTACCGTCATGGATCGTCGATTCTCCTTTTGCGGTTCAGTCATATCCGCAAGCAGTCGCGCCACACCATCTTCGATCAGCTTGGGAGCATCTTCCACCTTCCCCTTTTGAACGATAGGGGGATTGCTATGTTGACCTATCAATTGCATATACTCCTCAGCACTAATAACCGTCTTGATATCGAGGATGGGGGTGGGAGATGAATCAACGTTCATATTGTTCACCACGTTCATCATGTCCGTCTCGTTTGAGATCATTACGGTGCCGCCGCCGCCGGCGGTACGCTCGGTTGCGCAGCTCGCGCCGGCGGCGTGCGCGGCGCAACCGCGCGTACCGCCGACGGACAACGCATCCGCCAGTGCCTCGGCAATCGTCTTAGAGCACATCGGTGCCCTCCTCCATAGAGGCCAGGTACATGATTAAATCGGCCTTGTCCACGCGCCAGACACCGGCAATCTTCACGCCACCGGCAGCTTTAAGAATCTGTATAGACTTGGTCTTGCAAACGTTCAACAGTTTGGCGATATCACGCGAGGTGACATATGCGGACGGCAGCGCGTGCAAATCACGACACCACGCTTTACGAGAGATGGCATTCATCTTTTTGAAGTCCCTGTCTTCCATATATAACCCTTTCGTTCATGGAGTACACATAGAACACAATAGTTGACCTGCGAAATGGCATTAAATATTATTTTTAATAGAACGTGGTTTAGAGAATTCCAGCAGTTAAAGGAGCACATATGGCAACCGCAAAAGTAAAAGTTCCCACAAACATCAACAGCCCAACTCCATGGACGCTTCCAATGGCAAAACTGATCAGCGTTAACATCGGTGGATCAGAAAGTCCTGCGTTCCTATGCAAGGCAGGCAAAAAAGCCTATGGCTTACCGGATGGCTTTGCGACAGGAGCTTTGCTCAATTTGAACACGAATGATCTCGGCGAGGTCAAACGATTTATTGAGGCATACGGTCTTCCGGTGTCGCCTTATGCCAATCAGTTCGAACTTGTCGAAAAGCGGTTTGCATCAAATGACAAGTTCTCAGACAACCCGGTGGGTGACGGGCTTGATTGTTGGAGAGACTCATTGAATGCCTCAGCAAGAAGTTCCACTATTGAAGACACTTTAGAATTTTCTTTGTTTAACCATTTCAAAGGAAAAGACTGTTCGGCCGGCACCGAAATCGCAAACCTGATGAAAGGCGTCCGAAAGAAGGACGAACAGATTATCTTAGCCAATGATCTGGTCACAACCCTCACCATCATGCAAGTTGCCGCCCTTCTATTTGCGTGTAAAGCTGCCTTTAACTCAAAGGCATACGATGCAACGATCACCCTACTAAGTAAGCTGCCGAGTAGCAAATGCATCATGGCTAGATTTGGCCAGCTTTTTATTGCCTGCGAAATGCCGACCAAGATTTATCTAAATACCAGCGAAGAAGAGCTGCCTCCGGATATTCTTGGGGCGAGAATTGCGGCATCTCGGTACCTTGAAGCCCTCGAAGAGCCACTTGCCGCTTTTTTGGACCTCTCAATCTCGCCGTATCCGGAGGAGACTCATCTCATCCAGAATCCAATACTCCGAAAAATGACCAGTATCAGCTCAGAACCCAGAAAGCAGCTCGTGGGAAGTTTAACCAGAGCATTTAGTATCCAACTTTTAGAGTATCTTCAAAGCGATCAGCCTTGGCGCACCTGCGATCTCTGCAAACATCCCTACAAAATTCGTCAGCAAACGATGCATGCGCTGACAAGCGCGGAGGCCGCCCAGAAAGAACTCTCAAAGCCAAGGCGAGAGACGAATAAGCAAAGCTCCTTTTGTACGAAGACTCACGAGGAGCGTGAGCGTCGCAAAGCGCGGTCGGCGAAGCGTGAACAACACATGATTGATCGAAAGGTGCGCGAGCTCGACTTAAACAAAGGCCGAAAGGTGTAACAGTAATGACGTGATGAGTTTGTGGAGTCGGCGAGAATCGTAAATGACCCAAAACGGCTTTTATTGCACATATCGTTGCACAGCCCATTGCACACGGCAGCCATAAAAAAGAAGGCAGGCCAGAGGGAAAAACACTCTGACCTGCTTTTTCTTTCATGGAGCCAGTGACAGGAATCGAACCTGCAACCCACTGATTACAAATCAGTTGCGCTACCGTTGCGCCACACTGGCACACTTGGCGCTTTCGCGCGAAGCCAATTAAGAATAAAGGAATTGCTGACGAGGCGCAACAGACCCTTTGACCGACCACATCTCAAAACTCTTCGTCAGAACGAATAGTTTTATCTGTTCGCCAAAACAAGAAACTATTCGTTCTGGCGATGCCAACCCGCAGCCCATTGATTACAAATCAACGGGCTGACCAATTGGGAAACGGGTCTCTATGGATAATCCCCTACCTCCCACGAAGGGCCTTGAGCTTGGCCAGGGCATCGGGGCTCAGGCGACTGCCCAGAGTCATCTTGATCTGCGGGGCCTCTTCGGCCTCGTGAACGTCGTTATCGATCTGTTTGATCTCGTCCACCAGCATACGGCTCGAGATGCGCGTAACGCCCTTGCCCATGACGACGGCCTGGATCGTGCCGTCGCTCGATACCACGGAGCACGCGCGACCTTCCTCGCGTGCCTCGATGCAGAGCTTCTGCACCACGGTATCGGCAGAGACGCCCGTCGGCGAAAACTCGATGCGCACGCCGCGGGCCGGCAGGTTGGGGCGCTCGCTGGAGATATTGCCCGCGCCGTCGAACACGATCACGGCCTCGTAGCGGCCCTGGGCAAACGCGGCGACGTCGTTGATGAGTGCAGTTCGCGCCATATCGTGGACGTCGCTGGAATACGGATCGTCGGAATGGTCGTAGACGAGCTTTTCGTAGCGCGGCGTGCAGTGAATCACGTTGTAGCCGTCGACCACCAGCAGCTCGGGCTTATTGGAGTGCACCGTCGAGACCGGATCGGCGATGGCCTGCGCAAACGCATTGCCGCCCACGCCATAGGTCGCGGCCGAAACAATCGGCTTGGCCGAGCCCTCGCCAAAGCGCTTGGCCTTGGACTTGGCGCGGTTCTTCTTGGACATGCGCTACTCCTCCCCCATGAGCTCGCCGGCATTGCGGCGCAGCCACTCAAAGCACAGCGCGGTGGTCGCCTGGGCCACGTTGAGACTCTCGGTCATGCCGCGCTGGGGAAGCTTGGTCAAAAAGTCGCATTTCTCGAGCACAAGACGCGAGATGCCGTCGCCCTCGGAACCCATGACGAGCGCAACGCGGCCCTCGAAGGGGGCGTCCCAGCAACTGCCTTCGGCGTGCTCGGAGGCGCCGCCCACCCAAAAGCCGGCGGCCTTGAGGTCATCGAGCGCACGGGCGATATTGGGAACCTGCGCGATGGGCAGGTGCATGACGGCACCAGCAGAGGTTTTGTAGCTGCCCACGGTCACACCGGCGGCGCGCTTGTTTGCAATGATGACGCCCGCCGCGCCCACGACCTCGGCGGAGCGCACGATGGCGCCAAAGTTGCCGTCGTCGGTCACATGGTCGAGCACGACGACGAGCGCCGGACCGTCGCCCGCACGGTCGAGGATATCGGCAACATCGGCATAGGGGAAATTGCCCACCTCGAGCGCAATGCCCTGGTGAGCGCCATGGCTCGACAGCGCATCGAGCTGCGCGCGCGGCACATACTTAATGCGGACACCCGCGGCGTTGAGGTCATCGACCAGACGAGACAAAGCAGCATCGCGCTCCCCGCCCTCGGCGATGAGCGCGCACTTGACGGGAAAGCCGGTGCGCAGGGCCTCGGCGGCAGCACGGCGACCTTCGATAAACTCGCCCTTGGGGACCTGAATGTTGTCGCGGTTGCGATCTCGCTGCGGACGCGCAGCCTGGGCTTGGGAGCGCTCGCGCTGGCCCTTGGAAGCGGCAGCGCGGTCATTGCGGCGAATCGGGCGCGAGCCAGAAGCAGCCTGCTTGCCACCACGAGGCGCACGCTTGCGGTTGTCGGCCATAAAGCGACCTCCTAAATACAGTTATCAAACGAAACAAATAGATCGACCGCCCGAGGTGCGGCAGATTGCCTTGAAAGAGGAGGGCATAGACCTTGAGGTCATGCCCGACGATTGAAAGGCAAGGTGCCGTGGCTCGGGCGGTCGGCACGGGTTTTCCAAGTGTCCGAGATAGCCGTGAAAGAGGAGCGACGCGTAATTGAGTACGCGAGCGACGGTTTGAACGGCAAGGTCGGGTGCTTGGGAAACCCGCGGGGATTAGAGAGTCTTGATGCGGGTGCCCGCGGCAGTATCTTCAATCGTCAGGCCCAGGTCCTTGAGCTGGTCGCGGATGGCGTCGGCCAGATCCCAGTTCTTGGCGGCGCGGGCCTCGGCGCGGGCCTCGAGAATCTTGGCAGCGGCCTCGTCCACGTCGTCGCCCGTGTAGGCGACCAGGCCGGCGGCAACGCCCAGCAGACCCAGCGGCAGCTCGACCTTGGGCTCGGGAAGCTCAACGCCAAATGTGTCGAGCAGCTCAACCAGCGTATCGGCGGCAGCAAGCGCAGCGGCCTTGTCGGCAGCATCGCCCGCCTGCTCCAGGTACTGGTTGCACTCGGTCACAAAGCCAAAGACAGCACCCATGGCACCGGCAGTGTTAAAGTCGTCGTCCATGCACTCCTTAAAGGCGGCACGGGCCTCGGCGGCCTTAGCGGCAAACGCCTCGGATGCTGCCTCATCGGCATCGGCCGTCGCATGGTTCG
Organism: uncultured Collinsella sp.; assembly: GCA_937950415.1. Lineage (GTDB taxonomy): Bacteria > Actinomycetota > Coriobacteriia > Coriobacteriales > Coriobacteriaceae > Collinsella. The sequence continues at coordinate 7,157 of CALFDL010000375.1, forward strand.
CGGCCCAGCGCAGGTTCTCGACCGTACCGGCAATACGCGTGAGCGAATTCTCGGCACCCTCCAGGCGCTCCCAGGAGAAGTCGAGCGGCGAGCGATAGCTCGTCTGCAGCATCAACAGGCGCAGGGCCGCGGCAGAGTGCTGCTCGAGAACCTCGGCCAGCGTAAAGAAGTTGCCGAGCGACTTGGACATCTTCTCGCCGTCAACCAGCAGCATGCCCGTGTGCATCCAGGTGTTGGAGAAACCCTGGTGCCAGGCGCAGGTGGCCTGGGCGCACTCGTTCTCGTGATGCGGGAAGGCAAGGTCGGAGCCGCCGCCGTGAATGTCGATCGGAGTGCCCAGGTAGCGATGCACCATGGCGGCGCACTCGGTGTGCCAACCGGGACGGCCCTCGCCCCAAGGGCTCGGCCAGCTGGGCTCGCCGGGCTTGGCGGCCTTCCACAGGGCAAAGTCGAGCGGGTCGTTCTTGTCCTCGTTCTCCTCGATGCGCGCACCCACCATGAGGTCATCGATGTTGCGGCCCGAGACTTGGCCGTAGTTGGGATCGCTGCGCACGGCAAAGTACACATCGCCGTTATCGGCTGCGTAAGCGTGGCCCTGCTCGATGAGCGTCTTGATCATGGCGATCATGGGGCCGATCTCCTTGGTGGCGCGGGGACGCACATCGGGATCGAGCACGTTGGCGGCGCGCATGACGCCGATGAACTTGTCCGAGAACTCCGTCGCGACCTCGGCGGCAGTGCGGCCCTGCTCGTTGGCGCGCTTGATGATCTTGTCATCGACATCGGTGAGGTTCTGGGCGAACGTGACCTCGTAGCCGCTCGCGATGAGCCAGCGACGAATCACGTCAAAGCTGATGAACGTGCGAGCATTGCCGATGTGGATGTTGTCGTAGACCGTGGGGCCGCACACGTACATGCGGACCTTGCCGGACTCGATGGGCTGGAACTCTTCCTTTTTATGGGTAGCGCTGTTGTAGATACGCATTCGTTACTCCTTAACGGTTTTCTGTAGCAGGCAGACGGCCCAGGCGCCGATTCCCTCGCCCTGGCCTTCCCAACCGAGCTTTTCGGTCGTAGTGGCGGCGACGCCCACGTTTTCGACGTCAACGCCCAGGGCATGGGCAAGGTTGGCGCGCATGGCATCGCGATGCGGGGTGATCTTAGGCTGCTGGCAGGCAATGGTGCAGTCGGCATCGACAAACTCAAAGCCCAGCTCGCGCGCATAGTCCATTACGCGAGCGAGCAGCACCATCGAATCGGCACCCTCATAGGCGGGGTCGGTATCGGGGAATAGCTTGCCAATGTCTCCCCCGCGGCAGGCGCCCAGAATGGCGTCGGCCAAGGCGTGCGCGAGCACATCAGCATCCGAGTGGCCCAGCAGGCCGCGCTCGTAGGGAATGTCGACACCGCCGATGATACATCGACGCCCCTCCACCAGACGGTGGACGTCGTAGCCATGGCCAATGCGCAGGTTACTGAACATGGGGAAGGTCCTCTCCCTCGGCCATGCGGCCAAGCAGAATCGCGGTTACGGGACGCAGGTCCTCGGGCACCGTCACCTTAAGGTTATCGCGCGGGCTCTGGACGCAGCGGACGCGCCCACCCATGCGCTCGACCAGCGACGAATCATCGGTGCCGATAAAGCCCTCGGCGATAGCAGCGGCGTGAGCGCGCTTCATGGCGTCGACGCTAAAGATCTGCGGCGTCTGCGCGGCCCAGTACAGCTCGCGCGGCGGCGTCTCGACGATATTATCGCCGTCAACGATCTTGAGCGTGTCGATCGCGGGCTGACCGCACACGACACCGTCGAGGGCGCGGTCGCCCACAAGCACGTCGATCGCATGATCGATGGCCTCGGTCGTAATGAGCGGACGGGCGCCGTCGTGGATGGCGACATATTCGAAACCCGCCGGAACCGCATGCACGCCGGCACGGGTGGAATCCTGACGGGTATCGCCGGCATCGGCAAAGCTGATGGGCGTGTCATAGTCAAACGGGTCGATGGCAAGGCGGCGCATCTCGGCACGGCGCTCGGCAGGGCAAACCACGACGATGTGGCCGACCTTGTCGCTACGATCGAACGCACGAATGGACCAGCTCATGAGCGGACGGCCCGCCACGTTAACGAGCTGCTTGCCGCCGGGATTTCCAAAGCGCTGGCCGCTGCCGCCGGCAACGACCACGGCACATACGGGCGCCATTATGCGTTCCCCTGTTTGGTGCCCTTCATGCGGTACAGGGAGTCCGCAAGAATGGCAGGGTTGTTGACGCCAAAGTCGCCCAGGCGCTCCGGATCCTCGCTGATGTCATCCATGAGCTCCTGCAGCGAGCCGTACTCGTCGACGATCTTCTCGGCCACGCCGTCGCGCACGACGGACACGCGCGAAAGCGTGCGCAGGCCCAGCGGTGTCATGACGGAGTCCTCGTCCAGGTCGTCGTAACCCAGAACCGCCGCCACATGCTGTGGGTCGGACAGGTCCTTGGGCGTCATACGGGCAAGCTCAGCGCGAATCTTCTCGGCGTTTGCCTCGGAAGAATCACTTGCATAGTCGCGGATCATCAGGTCGTACTCGGTATCCATGCTGGAGCCGGCGAGCTGCTCGAGCTGCATCTGCACGAGCTTGCCCTGGTTACCCAGCTTGACGATGCAATCCTTAAGCTCGGTCTTTGCCTGCTGCATGATCTCGAAGCTCGAGAAAATACCGGTAATGTCGGCGAGCGTAACGTAGTCGTCGAGCTCAAGGGCCGTCAGGCGCAGCAAGGAGCGATCGAGCGACTGACGGGTAGTCTGGAGCGTGGCGACGAGCTGGTTGACCGAGCTCATGATGGTGGTGACGGGCTGGATCTCGTAGCTCTTGCCGTGAACGTACACGTTGACGACGGCACGACGGGCCGAGACCGAGATCACGATGGCGTCGGTGAGCACCGACATACGAGCGGCGGTGCGGTGACGCATGCCTGTCTCGCTCGTGGCGAGCGAGGGATCGGGATTGAGATGGAAGTTGGCGCGCAGGATCTGAGTGAGGTCGCCATCGATAACGATGGCGCCGTCCATCTTGGAAAGCTCGAACAGGCGGTTCGAGGTAAACGAAATGTTGAGCGGGAAGCCGTCGTTACCAGCAGCGAGCACGTTTTCGGTGTCGCCGACGCAGATAAGAGCGCCCAGGTGACCAGCAATGATCATGTCGAGGGCGGTGCGGATCGGCTGACCAGGTGCCGTCAGGCGAATGGCCTGTTCCATACGCTTTTGCAGCTCGTTCTTATCCAAGGCATCGCTCCCATCGTATACGCTCCATAAACGTCAATAAGTTTCTCACGGTTTGCCCCTGTGACGCCCGCAAAATCCGATGCTTACAGAATGAGCGAACACAGCTTAGGTAGCTCATTTGGGACGGGATCTTTTGACCACCCATGTGGTAGCATCGAGTCTCATATAAATGAGGGAGTAGTCGTGTAATCGGGTTCGCCCGCAGAGAGGGAGCCAGACTATGGGACTCGCAGAGCTCGTGCTGCTCGCCGTTGGCCTTTCGATGGATGCCTTTGCCGTATCCATCTGCAAGGGCCTTGGCATGAAGAAGATCAACCTTAAAGTTGCCGTGGTGCTCGGCCTGTTCTTTGGCGGCTTTCAGGCCGGCATGCCCGTAATCGGATGGGCGCTTGGCAGTCAATTCATGGGCATCATCGGACCCATCGACCATTGGATCGCCTTTATCCTGCTCGCCTTTATCGGCGGCAAAATGTTGTGGGAGGCCTTTACCGAAGACGAGGATGAGGACGAGAGCGACGGCAAGGATGCCGAAAAGATTGACCTGGGCGAGTACCTGATCCTCGCCATCGCCACCTCAATCGACGCCCTAGCGGTGGGCATCTCATTTGCCGCGCTCTCGGTCGACATCGTGCCCGCCGTATCGCTCATCGGCGTCACAACGTTTATCTTCTCTGTCGCCGGCGTAGCGATCGGCCACGCCTTCGGCGCGCGCTACGAAAAACCTGCCACCATCGTGGGCGGCATCGTGCTCATCCTCATCGGGCTTAAGATCTTACTTGAGCATCTGGGGGTTCTCGCACTGTAACGAATAACGGCCGCCCGGCATTACGCCAGGCGGCCGTTTTCATAGCCAGCCGTTTTAGAGCGGCTTAACCAAGGCGACCTTTACGCAGCGAGGCGCTTGAGGACGTCGATGAGCAGCTCGTAGAAGCGCTCGGCAGAAGCAAGCTCCATGCTCTCGTCCGGGGTGTGGACATCGGAGAGCGTCGGGCCCACGGCGA
>CALFDL010000376.1 GCA_937950415.1 uncultured Collinsella sp.
TCGAAGAAGGCATAGATCATGGTCTTGACGTCCTTGATGGGCGCCAGGCGCACCACGGCGCCAATGTCCACCCAGCCGTCATCGGGCTTAAGCGGAATGTCCTTAAAGCGATCGAACTGAATGCCGTTGGGAATCACCAGGCACTTGTTCGCATCACAGCCCATGTCGATCTGCGTCTTGCGCGCGTTGTGGAACAGACTCGTCACGCGAAACGCGCGGCGATAGATCTCCTCGGACAGCATGTAGAAAAAGCGAATCCAGCGGTCCTTAAACGACGGCACCACCCAGTCGGCGCGGATGATCTCCTCCTCGCGCTCGCGGGTGTAGATGCCGTGCTCAGTGAGCAGCGCCGGCGCGTTGTTCATGCTGGAGCCCAGGCTAGCCAACAGGCCGCCGTAGCCGGTCGAAATGGCGTGGTAAACGTCGGCCACCGGCACCTCACTACCCAACAGGTAGAGCACCGGCAGCAGCATGGAGCGCATGGTATGGAAGGCGTCCGAAAACGGCGTGTAGGGGTACTCGGCCAGGCACACGTCGCGGAAGATGTCCATAAACGTACGGCTCTGCAAAAACGAGAGCGGGTGCACGCGGCGACGCTGGAAAATGTCAAACAGCACGTCCCAGTCCGGATCGGACAGCGACACCAGACGACGAAGCGCCTCGCGCTCGCGGTCGTTAAAGGCGGCCTCGTGCTGCTCGCCGGACAGGCGCAGGGCGTCGTCCAGGAACACCTCGTGTACCTCGACGACGTTGCCGGGCAGCTCGTAGACAAACTTGCCGCGGTCGGCGGCATGGGCGCCAATCACCCACAGCACAAACTCGTGCTCGGGCATGGCCGTAATGTAGCCGTGCATCCAGGTGGAAACGCCGCCGTGCACATAGGGGTAGCAACCCTCGAGTACCAAGCAGATTCTCATCGGTCGCCACCCTCCTTGCGCTCAATCGTCACCATCTTGTCGTTTGCCTTGAGCAGATACAGATTGCCCGTTAGGTGCGTGAGCTCGCCACCCGTCACCGAGCCCGGCTCGCTGCCGTTGGCGCGGAACATGAGCCACGCCTCGTCATGGAAGTTGCCGAGCGAAAGCGTCCACGCGTCCTCGGTCGTGTCCACGTCCACCGTCACCGACGAGAAGCGCTGAATCGCGCCCGAGCACTCAGATGCCGTCTGGTGGCGCAGGTCGGGCGCCGCGGTGGTGAGCCAATCCAGGTAGTCCACCAGCCCGCCCTTATAGACCTCCCAGCCCTCCTTGGCGCCGCGATCGGGATCCAGCAGGTCATCCGGGTGCATAAAGTGCGTGCTCACGTAGTGCATGTTGAGCTCGGACACCGCGGCCAGACGCATGTAGGTATCGTCGACCATGCCGCCCGAGACAATGCGCGGCTGCTCAACGATGCCGTCGCTTGCCACGCCAAACTCCTGCACGTAGGGCAGGTCGGTTCCGTCCTCAAAATACGTGCTGGCGATGGTCTTAATGCGCGGCACGTCTTTGCCGATAATCTTGCGCGCCCGGGCCGAAAGGATATTCGACGGTGGCACATAGACCGAGCCATGCGCATTGGGCAGGACCTCGTCTTGGAATGCGATGAGCTCGTTGAGCGCCGCGACGAGCGTGTCCTTGTTCTTCCACGTTTTGTAGCCATACAGCGTGCCATAGTCGGTATCCGAGAGTGCCAGCGGCTGATGGTTGTAACCATGGAAGCCCAGCTCACCGCCCATTTGCAGCAACATGCCGCCAAAGTAGCGAAACTGCGTGGTATCCGCCTGACGCGCGGGCTCGACCTGGTTGACCACGTCTTCGTAGTTCTCGATCATCACGCCCGTGTAGCGAATGTCGTACTTCTGCGCGAGCTTTTGCAAATCGGGCCACCACACCTTGGCATAAAAATCGGCAATGGAAAGCCCGTAGTCGCGCTTGATATAGGTACCGTCGCCCGAAGGCACGGGGCTCGGAAAGTCGTCCAAGTAGAACACGGCGCTGTTGATGACCGGATAGGCCGTGGCATCACCCAACAGGCTGATCGCCGCAGCGTAGAAACCGCGCATGACCTTATCGTAGATGCCAATGTTGCACACCACGGTATGTCCGCTGCCACAATCGCTCGACC